>NZ_JALQDT010000061.1:0-152219 GCF_023631085.1 Caballeronia sp. INML1
TGGAGCGAGTCGCGCATCAAGAAAGTGATGGGCGAAAACTGGATGCGCTTCTTCGGCGAAGTCTGGAACGTCTGATCCCGCGCGAAAGTTATCGGAACTCGGTGCTACGATAACTTTTCGCCAGACGCGGCGCGCTTCCCGATATGACCGACTCGACGCCCAAGCTCGACTACGAAGATTTATTCAGGCATTTGCCCGTTGCCGTCATCGTTGCGAGAGAACGGGTCATGGTGGATTGCAATTCGAGAGCCCTGGAACTCTTCAGGGCGACACGCGGCGACATCATCGGTCAATCGTTCTCGAAGCTCTATCCGCAGCGCAAGGACTTCTCCACCACCGGTCGCCGCCTCGCGCCGCTCCTTGCAAAGCATGCCCTCTTCAGCGATGACCGCATCATGCGGCGCATCGACGGCACGCACTTCTGGGTCACGGTTTGCGGCTTCGGCTATAACCCGAAGCGGCCATTCGAGCTTGCAATCTGGACGTTCACGGACCTGTCGCAGGGCACGAAGCAATCCGATAACGCGAGCATGCTGACCGAGCGCGAGCGCGACGTAGCCGCCCTGCTCGTTCACGGCATGACGAGCAAGGAGATCGGCAAGGAACTGAATATCAGTCCGCGCACGGTCGACATACATCGCGCGAGCCTGCTGCGCAAATACGGCGCGAGAGCGACACAAGACCTCATTGCCCGACTGCTGGCGTAGGGCGAACGCGAACGCTTGGCCTGGTCGAAAGATCGAATCTTGGCCCTTCAGCCTGTGCCATCGCGCGGATATCGTAGGTGTCATGCAACGTGGAGAACACGCATGAACACTTCGATCACCCTTCGGCATCTCGACACGCCCGACGAGTTGACGCGCGCCTTCGACGTCATGAAGGAACTGCGCCCGCATCTCACCGACGCCGACGCCTTCCGCGCGCAAATGCGCCGTCAACGCGAGGAAAGCTATCGCCTGCTCGCCGCATGCGACGATGGCGCGATTCTCGGTCTTGCCGGCTATCGCACGCAAACGAACACGCTGTACGGGCGTTTCGTCTATCTCGACGATCTCGTCGTGACGGCACGTCTGCAACGCAGCGGCATCGGCGCGCAATTGCTCGACAAGGTCCGCGAGATCGCGCGTCATTCACGCTGTGCGCATTTCGTGCTCGATACCGGCCTGCACATGGCGCTCGCTCAGCGCTTCTACTATCGCAATGGGCTGCTCGCGAAAGGCATGCGCTTCGTCGAAACGCTCGCCGCCAACGGCACGGAGGCCGCGCGATGAAAGTGCTTTTCATCAACGCGAGCCCGCACGGCGATGCGAGCCATGGCTATCGGCTCGCGCTGGAAATGATCGGCATGCTGCGCAAGACGACGCGCGTCGAAGTCGTCGAACGCGATCTCGCCGCGAAGCCGTTGCCGCCCATCACGCAGGACTATGCGCGCGCGATCACGTCGCGTCATCCGGATGCGAGCCCGTTCTACGTATCCGAGGAACTGGTCCGCGAAATCGAAACGACGGACGCACTCATCATCAACACGCCGATGCACAACTTCACCGTGCCCGCCGCGTTGAAGCTGTGGATCGACTACGTGCTGCGCATTCACCGCACGTTCGCGGCCACGCCCGAGGGCAAGGTCGGTCTGATGCGCGACCGGCCCGCGTTCGTGATCGTCGGATCAGGCGGGTTTCATTGCGGCGAGCACGCGCGACAACGCGATTTCCTCACGCCATATTTACGCTACGCGCTCGGCTCGATCGGCTTGCAAAGCCTGCACTTTCTCCTGCTGCAAGGACTCGTGCGCGGCGACGAAGCCGTAAACGAAGCGCTGCAATGCGCACGCGATGAAATCGCGCGCCACGCGCTTTTCGCCTCGGACGACGCCGTCACGCTCTAACCATCGTAGGCGCGTCGAAGCATGCGGGCGAGACGCGCGGCTTGCGCAGCATCGGCGACATTCGCGAAGCCGGCGACGATCCCGCGCAACGTATGCTTCGTGCGCCCGTTCAGGTACCACGCCGACAGCGCGATCACCGCAAGCCCCGCTTCACGCGCGCGGGCGGCCATCGCCATGTCGTCGATGGGACCGCCGCGTCCCTTCCGGAAGATCGCGACGAGATGCATGCCGCCGGTCGGCAAGTCGATCGCCACGCGATCGCCGAACGCCTTCACGATCGCGTTCGCGAGCAGCATGCGCCGCTCGGCGTACAGCGCGCGCATGCGCTTCAGATGCCGCGCGAAATGCCCTTGCGCGATGAAGTCGGCCACCGCCGCCTGATAGAGATAAGGCGAGCCCGCATTCATGCTCTTCGTGAGCTGCCCGAAGCGCGCGACGGCCCGCTCGGGCGCCACCACATAAGAGAGCCGCAAGCCCGGAAACAGCACTTTGCTGAACGTGCCGCAATAGATCACGCGATCGTCGCGATCGAGGCTTTTCAGCGCGGGCAGCGGACGACCGACATAGCGGAACTCGCTGTCGTAATCGTCCTCGACGATCCAGCTCCCCGCGCGGCTCGCCCAGTCGAGCAGTTTCATGCGTCTCGGAAGCGCGAGCGTCACACCGAGCGGACTTTGATGCGATGGCGTGACGAATGCGAAGCGCGCATCGGCATCGAGCGCAATGCCCGCATCGACGTCGAGCCCTTCGTGATCGACCGGCACCGGCACGAGCCGCACGCCCGCTTCGACGAGAAAGTTACGCGCGAGCAGATATCCCGGCTCTTCGAACCATGCGCGGTCCTCGGGCTTCGCGAGACTGCGCAGGACCAGTTCGAGCGTCGCGCGATATCCGTTCGTCACGAACACCTGCTCCGGCACGCAATCCACGCCACGCGAAAGACCGAGATAGGTCGCGATGCGCTCGCGCAACGGGCGATATCCGGAAGGATCGGGATACGTGAGCGCGGCGAGGTCCCCGCTGCGCGCGCGATACGCGACGAGCCGGCTCCATACCTTGCGCGGAAACGCATCGAGCGCGGGGAGACCCGGGCGCAAAGGTTTTGCGTCATTGCCGATATCGGCTGCGGGTTCGGCACGCCTGGCACGCGGCGCATCCGCGCGCTCGCGGTTCTTGCGCGCCGCGGACAGCGTGACGGCGCCCGGCAGCGACGACGACACGAACGTGCCCGCCGCGCCGCGCATCTGCAAATAACCCTCATCGACGAGAATGTTATAAGCCATCTCGACCGTGCCGCGCGCAGTATTCAGTTGCGTCGCGAGTCCGCGCAAGGCGGGCACGCGATCGCCTGGCTTCAGATGGCCCGCTGCGATCGCGGCCTTGAAGCGCTCGCAAATCTGCAGATAAATCGGCGCGGCTTCGTGCCGGTCGATCGATATGGTCAGCGTGTTCTTGGCTCGTGGCATGGCGCGGTTCATGGACTAGTCCGATCGACGATTCTTGTCTCTTTGTACTAAGCCATGATTGTCGCACAATGACTTCACTTTCACTTAACCGAGAGGTGCATCATGAAGATCGTCGTCATCGGCGGTTCGGGTTTGATCGGCGCGAAAACGGTCGCGATTCTGCGCGCGAAGGGTCACGAGGCTATCGCCGCGTCGCCGCGCAACGGCGTGGATTCGGTGAGCGGCGCAGGTCTGAATGAAGCGCTTCGCGGCGCGCAGATCGTGATCGATGTATCGAACGCGCCTTCATGGGCGCCGGACGACGTGATGGCGTTCTTCCGTACGTCGACCACGAATCTCGTCAAGGCCGAGGCCGCGGCGGGCGTGCAGCATCATGTCGCGCTGTCGGTCGTTGGCACGGACCGCATGCCGGACAACGGCTATTTCCTCGCGAAGGTCGCGCAGGAGAAGCTGATCGCGGAATCGGGCGTGCCGTATTCCATCATTCGCGCGACGCAGTTCATGGAATTTCTCGGCGGCATCGCAGATGCCGGGATGCAGGACGGCAAGGTGCATCTCTCGACAGGACAGTTCCAGCCGATCGCAGCCGATGACGTCGCGGCCATCGTCGCCGATGTCGCCCTCGCCGCGCCGTTGAACGGCATCGTCGACATCGCAGGGCCGCAGCGGGCGCCGTTGCATCGGATCGTCGGCCAGTATCTGAAGGCGCAGGGCGATGCGCGTGAGATCGTCGTGGATCCGAAAGCCACGTACTTCGGCGGCACGATCACGGAGGACTCGCTCGTGCCGACCGGCGCTGCGCGTCATGGAAACATCGCGCTGGAAGACTGGCTGAAGCGCGCGCGCTCCTGACCGGCGCAACGCTTTGCGGCATCGTTTCGCGCGTAGAAACGATGCCGGTGCTTTTCAGAACACGTGCATCATCCCGATGTAAGCGCCTGTCTGCGACTCGCCCGCCATCGGACTCGTGCCCGGTTCGGCGTCGCGCGGTGTCGCGAAGACCGAGAACGTGCCGTTCGCACTGTTGCGCACGTAGGCCACGGTGCCGTAGAGGAAAGTGCGCTTCGTGAAGTTGTAGGTCGTGCCGAGCGCGTAGAGCATCGCATGGCTCGCAGGATCGTGCGCCGCATCGCCCGCACCCGCGCCCACATGGATGTAGAAGCCCGCCGCGGTGACGGCCCAGGCGGGCGTCGCCTGATAAGTCGCGCCGAGCCAGTAGTGATCGGCGCTTTCGGCCACGCCTGCGGGCGAATCCGGTGCGGCGTAGTGCGTGTAGGCGGCCTGCACCTTCCACTTGTCCACCTTCACATTCGCGCCGACGAAGTACTCTCGCGACGCCTGAAAGATGTTGTCCAGCTTGCCGTCCTGACTGCGCAGCTCGTCGTAGATGCCGCGGACGTCGAGCGCCGGCGAGTGATACGTCAGCATGATGCCTTCGGAGCGGCCGAACTCGCCGGGCGCGCCCGAATTGAACGCGCCCGGCTGATTGCCGAACGCATACTGCCCTTGCACGTCGAAGCCATGAAACACGGGGCTGTGATACTCGACGTTATTGCTGGTCTGCTGCCAGTTGCGCCCGCGCACGAGCGACGCCGATGACACCGCCTGCTGCACGAAGGGATCGAACTCCCACACGCCGTCGCTATCGATAAAGAGGTTGCGGCCCGCCTGCAACTGGCCCCACGTCTTCGAACTCAGCCCGACATAAGCGCGGCGCGACCACAGGCGTCCGCCGCCGGTGGTGCCGTTCATGATCTGGATGGCGGTTTCGAGGTCGAAGACCGCGCTCAGGCCGGCGCCGAGATCTTCGTTGCCTTTGAGGCCCCACATGCTGGTGCCCCAGTCGCCGCCTTCGGCGCTCCATCGCGAGGCGCTGCCGCCCGTGCCGTTCGCAATGTGATTCAGATATTCGATGCCGCCATCGATCCGGCCGTACATCGTGACGCTCGTTTGCGCCCACGCGCCCGAGGTCACGAGAAGAAGGCCTGCCGCTTTCCAGAGACGAACTTTCATGGCCGACTGCACTCCATGCTGGCCCTGCCCGGTTGAGAGAAAACGATTGGCTGCACCTTAGCACCATCCGGTGAAGTCGGCAGAAATCGGCATCTGACGGGTTATTGCAATGACTTGAGCGCAAACGCCGGGCGTTACCGTATCGTTCGGATGACGAACGTTGCCATGCGTCGCTGCCCGCACCGGCCTCAGCGTTTCGGTCAGATGCAAACGTTTCATCGACTTCAACCGGCGGTTTTCGAACGCTCCACGTAAAGAAACGTTTACCCGTGCCGATAACCTGAAACAGAAGGAGCCGGACGATCGTTCCGGACCTTTTCGATATGCAAGACGAGTGTCCCGCAGCGGTATTCCGCGGGCCGATAACATCCGACAGAGAAAAAATGGTCTTCAGCTACAGGGACATGATGGTCACGCCGGCAGCGGTCCGGCATGGCGATGTGTTTGCCGCGACGGCGCGAATCCAGGATTTGAACGGAATGGAGCGTTCCGTGCGTTTGCCGGGCGAGTTTCCCAACGTGGAAGAAGCGATCCGCTTCGCAATCGCGGCGGGTTTCGAATATATCGATTGCGAGCAGCGCTGCTGACTCACGCAACGCCGCTGCATGACGAAGCGAAGCGCGATGCTTCGCTTCACATCACCTCACCTCATCGGCTCAGCTTGAGCGAGGCCGGATCGGCGGTCAGATAACCGACTGCCGCGCCGAAGCGATCCTTGTAGTTCGCGCGGATGAGCGGATCGAGCGTCGCCTGCACCTTGCCGTGCAGGGCCGTTTCCCAGTCGCCCGCGTGCTGGAAGTTGCTCATGATGTAGGTCCAGCCGTTGATCTCGTCGACCGCATGCAGCCCCGTCGATTCCGCGCCCGAAGGCGCCGACAGAATGCGCGTCAGCGATTTCGTATCGACGTTGTACGCCCACAGAAAGTTGTTGACGTGCGCGCCGCTGTCCTCGCCGATGAAAAGCGTGCGCAGCTTCTCCGAGAACTTGAGGTTATCCGGATTCGCGACGCGCTCCGGGTTCGCGAGATTGCCGAGCGCATCGGACGCAATGTCTTCGCCGACGAGCGCAGCCGGGGCGGCCATGTCGACCGGCACCCATTCGCTGTCGATCGCCGCGCCCGCGAGATCGCGCTGGCCGCCCTTCAGGTTGAACGCGTAGACGGCGCCGGCGGTGATGGCGCGATCGAGCGCGATGTCCGTCGAGTGCGCGTCGCCCTTCACCATCGACTTGACGATCTGCGACATCGCCGAATAGACGATCTTGTCCTTCGCGTTGACCGTCGTGCCTTCGAGTTTCGTGAAGCACATGCTCGCGCCGCGCCATGCGGCGTAGCGGTGCGTTTCCAGAAACGCGGCCGCCTTCTCCATGCCCGGCTTGATGCGAATCCAGTTGAACTTGCCGCCGAAATGAATGCGCGTATAGCTCGCATCCAGCGTCGGGCCGATCTTTTCGTCGGTGACGACGTCCATGATGTCGGCGATCGTCAGCGTGTCGGCGAGATGCTCGATCTCGTCGCTCGTCGCGTGGCCGAGGTTGAGCCAGGTGAGCGTGGCCGAACCCGCGCCCGCCGACGACGTCTGCGCGCACTTCGCGACATAGAGCGTGCCCGCCGAAAGATCCGCTTCCCTGTCGGCGACGAACATGAAGACGCCGCCGTTGGTCGCGTCATCGCCCATCATCACGGTGCGCTTGTCGGGCATCACCTGGATCAGTTCGTGCGAGATGCGGCCGAGGCAATAGTGCTTCGTGATCGTGCCGGTGCCGTCCGCGTGCACGGTGACTTCCGGCACATGGCCGTAGTGATACGGACGCGCTTTCGTTTCATCGCCGTAGAGATTCCTGCTGTAGGCCTTGAGCTGCGCGTCCGTCGACGAAACAGCCGCATCCGGCTCGTACTCTTCGCTCGACAAATGCGTGTTCCACGGCGACAGGCTCGCGCCGCACGTGATCCACAGGCCGTTCGCCTTCGACGTATCGACGTTCGCGTAGCTCACGAGCGAGAGCTTGCCGGTTGCCGGGTCCTGATCGAGCGTGAGCACGGCGATCGGCGACGGCAGGCGGCCGTACATGCTGACGGCGCTCTGATCGCGCGTCGTGTATTCGAACTGCACGACCGCGAACACGGCGTTGCCCTTCACGCCCTTCACCGTCGGATTGTCGATCCTGATGAGCGACGTGCCATCCGGGCAATCCGAGAAGAACTGGCGTTCCTTGCCCGGCGTGGAGCGGTCGATGATCGGCTGATTGTCGATATCGAAATAGCCGCCCGCCACGATGGTCCCGCCGGTCGTGTTCGGCACGACATCGCCCGTCATGAAGAACGGCTGATACGCGAGCTTGTAGGCGCGGTTGCTGCCGTCGCTGAAGTTCACCGTCATCGTCGATGCGACGGTGGTCCTGGCCATCGCGCCCGGATCGGCGAGCGTCGGTGCGGCCATGCCGGTGAACGTCGCCGTGGTGAAGGCGGCGGTCGGCGCGGGCGCGGGCGTGGCCGCGTTGCTGTCGCTGCCGCCGCATGCGGTGGCGAGCAACGAAGCGGTAGCCGCGCCGCCGAGCGGCAGCATCGGCGCGCCGGCGAGAATCTTGAGGGCTTTGCGGCGGGAAAGGTCGAGTCGCTGCGCCATGTGTGGTGTCGAGTCCTTGATTGTGGGTTGTGTACCGGCGATGAAAGTCCCTGCTTCAGGCCGTTGCGGCCCGATGTGCCGGTTGACGCGCTACTTTAGGAAACGAATGTGAAATGCGTTTGACAGGCCGATGTAATTGTTTCGTGTTTTGCCTGAAAGCGCGGGACTGTTCGACTCGAGGTCGCGGCGGGCACATTGCGCCCGCTCGCCCCCCTTACATCCGGTCTGCCTCGATCACCGCATCGGCGAAAGCCTTCGGCGCTTCCTGCGGCAGATTGTGTCCGATGCCGCCCGCGATATTCCGATGCTGATATTTGCCGGTGAACTTCTTCGCATACGCCGCTGGATCGGGATGCGGTGCGCCGTTGGCGTCGCCTTCCATCGTGATGGTCGGCACGCCGATCGTCGGCGCGGTCGCGAGACGCTGCTCCAGCGCGTCGTATTGCGCCTCGCCCTGCGCGAGCCCGAGACGCCAGCGATAGTTGTGAATCACCACCGCGACGTGATCCGGATTCTCGAACGACTTCGCCGAGCGGTCATACGTCGCGTCATCGAAATTCCATTTCGGCGATGCGAGTTGCCAGATGAGCTTGTTGAAATCGTGACGGTTCGCCTCGTAGCCCGCCTGGCCGCGATCCGTTGCGAAGTAGAACTGATACCACCACGCGAATTCGGCCTTCGGCGGCAACGGCGCACGATTCGCCTGCTGGCTGCCGATCAGATAGCCGCTCACGGAGACCATCGCCTTGACGCGTTCGGGCCACAGCGCCGCGATGATATTGGCGGTGCGCGCGCCCCAGTCGAACGCGCCGAACGTGGCCTGCCTGATCTTGAGCGCGTCCATCAACGCGATGATGTCCACCGCGACCACCGCTTGCTGGCCGTTGCGCGGCGTGTCGGCGGACAGAAAGCGCGTCGATCCGTAGCCGCGCAGATACGGCACGATCACGCGATATCCCTGCGCGACGAGCAACGGCGTCACGTCCGCGAAAGCGTGGATGTCGTACGGCCAGCCGTGCAGCAGAATCACGACGGGGCCGTTCGCCGGCCCCGCTTGCGCATAGCCGATATTGAGCACGCCCGCATCGATCTGGCGGATCTCCGCGAAGCCCGCTCCCGGCGATGCACGTTGCGCTGTCTGAGCGCGAACGAGGTCGCTCAATCCGAGCTGCATGGCGCCGACGCTCGCGATCGCCGTGCCGAGAAAGCGGCGGCGCCATGAGTTGATCTGATCATCCGGCATGTTGCGATACTCCTCTTTTTAACGTATTCAATGAGCGGAAAACAACGCGAACGATCATGCGGCCGATGCGCGCAACGCGGCGAGCGTCGGCCCCAGCGGGCGCACGCGCATCCGCGCATCGAGATTGCGCCACGGCAGATCGGCCGGATCGGCGGCCATCGGACCGGGCGCCTTCGCGACGAGAATGCGCGCCGCGATCGGCTCGAAATCGGCGCGGAAATGCACCGAGCTCTTGTTCACCAGAATTTTCATGCGTTCCGGCTCGATGCCCGCGACACGAAAGAGATTGCGATCGAACACCTGCATCTTGATGCTGCTCACCGCGATGCGCACGCCACCGATGCGCAGGCACGCGGTCGGCCCGAGTTCGCCCGACATGCCGTTGAGCATCGGGCCGTCGAAGCGGAAGCGTCCATCCGACAAATACTCGACTTCGAACTCGCCCTCAAGCGGTGAATCGCCCGGCACATTCGAGCCGCCGCCGAGCGCGAGCCGGATGCGCGCGCCCACGCCCGCGCGATGCGCCGCCCGCGCCGCCTTCTCGTCCCAGATGACGCCGACAGCCGCATCGCGCGCGTCGTTGCGCAACAGCGCGCGGACCATGCCCATCGTGTTCGAATCGCCGCCGACGCCGGGGTTGTCCTGCGTATCCGCGATGATCACGGGCTTCGTCGCGTCGCGGCTCGCCTCGATCGCTTCGCGCGCGGCTTCGTCGGGCGAAAGAAACGGCACGTCCCAGCGCGCTTCGTCGTTCACGAGCGTCGTGTAGAGCGCATCGACGGCTTCGTCGGCGGCCTGCTGATCGAACGCGTAGCCCCAGAACACCGGGCCGCACTCGTCGAAGTCCGATGCGGGAAAGCCCGGCGCGAACGACAGCGACACGACTTCATCCTTTTCGAGCGATTCGAGCGTGCCGTACATGCCGCGCGCCGGCTCGACGAGCGTGCACATGCCGTTCACCGGAATCAAGAACGGCACGCGGCGCATCGCGCGCTTCAGAGGCTCGCCATGCGCGATGCGCCGCGCGAGCAGATGCGCCGCGCGCAGGCCGGTCTGCGCCATATCGACATGCGGATACGTGCGATACGCGACGAGCGCATCGGCGAGCGCGACCATGCGCGCGGTGACGTTCGCATGCAGATCGAGCGACACGACGAGCGGCATGTCATCGCCGACAATGCCGCGCACGCGCGCCAGCAACTCGCCTTCGCCATCGTCGAGATGCTCGGTGACCATCGCGCCGTGCAGGTCGAGATAGATCGCATCGAAGCCGCCCGCGCGCACACGATCGACGATCGTGCCCGCGATGCGCTCGTACGCATCTTCCGTCACATGCGCCGATGCGCTCGCGCCCGCCCAGATCACGGGAATCAGTTCATGTCCCTGTGCCTCGGCCCACTGAATGAAACCGCCGATCGGCACGTTCACATCGCGCAGCTTGAGCACATCGTCGCCGTGCGCCATCGGCGGAAATCCTTCGCCCTGGATGAAGCTCTGATAGCTCGCCTTCGTCGGCGCAAAGGTGTTCGTTTCGTGCTGGAATCCTGCGATCAGGATCTTCATGACCGATGTCCTCGTAAGTGTCGATTGATGTTCAGGCCGTGCGCGCGCTGGCCGCGGCGACCGTGCGTTTGTTCGAGAGAATCAGCACGCATGCAAGCGCCGCCATGCACGCCATCACGAGCAGGCCGCCGTTCGTGCTGCCGGTCGCGGACTTCACCCAGCCGATCACGGCCGGCCCCCAGAAGCCGCCCGACAGGCCGATCGTGTTGATGAGCGCGATGCCGCCGGCCGCCGCCGGGCCGGAAATCGTTTCGGACGGAATCGCCCAGAAGACCGTGTAGGCCATCCACATGCAGGCCGTGGCGAGCGTGAGCAGCGTGAGCGTGGCGACGAGATTGCCCGATGCATACGGCGTCAGCACCAGCAGCGCGGCAGCGGCGAGCGCGGGCAGCGCGCTGTGATAGCGGCGCTCGCCGACCTTGTCGGAGCGTCGTCCGGCCGCGTACATCGCGACGGCGGCAGCGACGTAGGGAATCGCGACATACCAGCCGAGGCGGATCGTGTCATTTACCCCTTGGTCTTTGATGAGCGTCGGCAGCCAGAAGCTGATCGCGTAGATCGGAAAGATGATGCAGAAGTACGCGATCGCCAGCAGATAGATGCGCGGATTCTTCGCGATTTCCCTGAACGACTCGATGCGATGCGACGCGCCGCCGTGCCCTCCGACTTCCGCCTCGACGAGACGCTGCTCGTCCTGCGTGAGCCAGCGCGCATCGCCCGGACGATTCGCGAGCACGCGCCACACGAGTGCGCCCAGCGCGATGCACGGCAAGCCTTCGACGAGAAACATCCACTGCCAGCCGGCCAGTCCGCCGACGCCCGCCAGCGAAGAGATCAGCCACGCCGAGAGCGGCCCGCCGACGACCCCGCCGAGCGGCCCCGCGACGAACACGAGCGCAATCGCGCGCGCCATGCGCTTCGGCCCGTACCAGCACGAGAGGTAATAGATCATGCCCGGCGCGAAGCCGGCTTCGAATACGCCGAGCAGGAAGCGCATCGCGTAGAACGCGGGCACGTTGCGCACGAAGAGCATGCACGCCGACGTGATGCCCCACAGCACGAGAATGCGGCTGAACGTGAGGCGCGCGCCGATTTTCGGCAGCATCAGGTTGCTCGGAATCTCGAACAGCACATAGCCGATGAAAAAGATCCCGGCGCCGACGCCGTACGCCGCATCGGAGAAACCGAGATCGCTTTGCATCTGAAGTTTCGCGAAGCCCACGTTCACGCGGTCCAGATACGCGAACATGTAGCACGCGACGAGGAGCGGCAGGAGCCGCCAGTTGATCCTGCTGTAGAGCGCCGAAACGGCATCGCCGCCTCGCAAGGTCTGTATCGTGGACATCCGCGTCTCCTGGTTTGTCTCCCCCAACGGGTGAAGCCATGTTGAGCGCGGGCGAGCGTGCTAGCAAGAGCAACTAAGTTCACGTATCGTTGCCCTGTGAGCAACACTGAGCCAATGACCATGCGCGAAATCAATCAGCAACGCCTGCGTTACTTTCATGAAGTGCTGTCGCACGGCACGATTCGGGGGGCGGCGGATCACCTGAATACGTCGCCGTCGGTGATTGCGCGGCAGATCAGACTGCTCGAGGACGAGCTCGACACCACGCTCTTCGAGCGCGAGCCGCGCGGCGTGCGGCCGACCGAGGCGGCGTTTCATCTGCTCGAATTCTGGCGCGGCTATCGCTCGCAACAGGAGAAGCTCGAAGACCAGTTGCACGCGCTGAAGGGGTTGCAGCAAGGGCAGATACGGCTCGCCGTGAGCGAAGGCTATGTCGATACGCTCGTCGACGACGTGCTCGCGCCGTTCTGCGCGCGCTATCCGCGCCTCGAAATCGACATGCAGATGCTCGCCGTCGACGACCTGCTGGAAGAAGTCGCGCAAAGCCGCGCGCATATCGGGCTTGCGTACAACCCGCCGCCGCACGAGCGCATCGAGAGCCGCGCGAGCTCGCCGCAGCCGGTCGTGCTGCTCGCGCGGCGCGATCATCCGCTCGCGCTACGCGGCGGCGTCGCGCGCATTCGCGATCTGCTCGACTATCCGCTCGCGCTGATGCCGCCGACGTTCGGCATCGGCCATGTCGTGAAGATGCTGGAGACGACCGACGATCTCGCGATCCGTCCGACGCTCACGACGAACTCGCTCGGCGCGCTCAAGCGCTTCGTCGCCGCGGAAAATTTCATGACGCTGATCGGCGAATTCGCCGCGTATCGGGAACTGGCGAGCGGCGAGCTGACGACCATCCCGATCGCGCATCCGCTCTTCGAAAGCGCGCAGGCGAAGCTGCTCGTGAAGACGGGGCGTCCGCTCG
This sequence comes from Caballeronia sp. INML1, assembly GCF_023631085.1. Taxonomy (NCBI): domain Bacteria; kingdom Pseudomonadati; phylum Pseudomonadota; class Betaproteobacteria; order Burkholderiales; family Burkholderiaceae; genus Caballeronia; species Caballeronia sp. INML1. The sequence goes on from NZ_JALQDT010000061.1 coordinate 13,111, forward strand.
CGGCGGGGCCGCAGGAATTGCTCGACTGGATTCTCACGCGAATGCCGATGTTCGCGCGCCCGTCCGCTGCGAGCGTCAAACGAGCGCGCCATCGGGCACATCGGCGAGACGCGCCGCCGGAGAAACCGCGATGATCCACGCCTGCACGACGAAGCCCGCCGCCGCCGCGACGAGGCACGGCCCCATGCCGAAGCGCGCGCTGATCGCCGCGCCGAGCAGCGCGCCCAATGGCCGCGCGCCGTAGGTCGCCGTGCTGTTGAGCGCCGAGACGCGGCCCATCATGTTCGCGGGCGTGATGGCCTGGCGCAGCGTCGTCGAGCCGACCGTCCACAGGATCGGCCCCGCGCCCAGCAGAAAGAAGCTCGATGCCGCGAGCCAGAACGACGGCACGGCGAGCGTCGCCACCATCGCGAGCGATGCGGCCAGCCCGCAGAACGGCCCGACGAGCAGCATGCGGCCGAACGCGATGCGCCGCGCCACGGCCGGCGCCGCGAGCGCGCCGCACACCATGCCGACGCCATACGCGCCGAGGGTGGCGCCGATTGCCGATGCACTCAGGCCGAGCCGCTGCACCGCATAGGGCACATAGACCGACTGCAACGTGAAGAAGCCGATGTTGAAGAACACGGCGGTGGCGAGCATCGGGCGCAGCAGCGCATCGCCGCCGACGAAACGCGCGCCTTCGCGCAACTCGATGAGGAAATGGCGCGCGGCGGCGTGGTGGCGCGGCGGTTCGCGTAATCCCGCGAGCAGCACCGCCGCCGCTGCCGAAAAGCCCGCCGCGCAGCCATACGCCCAGCCCGCGCCGATCCATCCGACGATCAGCCCGCCCAGCGCCGGCCCCGCCGAATACGCGGCGCTGCGCGCAAGCTCGATGCGCCCGTTCGCGGCGGGCAGCGCGGCGCACTCGACGAGCGCCGGCACGAGCGCGGGCGCGGCGACGTTGTAGGCGACCGTGCCGGTCGCGCCGAGAAAACCGAGCAGCGCGAGCAGCGGGAGCGTCAACGTGTGCGTGAGGACGAGCAGCAGCACGCAGGCCATCGCGAGCGCGCGGGCGCATTCGGCGGCGGCCATCAGCGTGCGGCGCGAGCGGCGGTCGGCGATCACGCCGAGCGGAATGGACATCAGCAGGAACGGCAGCGTCTGCGCGCTCTGCAAGAAACCGATATCGACGGCGGACGCGCCGAGCGCGAACACGGCGGCGAGCGGCGCGGCGGCAAGGCCGATCTGTTCCGCCGATTGCGCGAGCAGATTCGACCACGCGAGGCGTTGAAACGAAGCGGGGAAGCGCATCGAAGTGACTCCGTGACAGGCTGGGAAAACTCATCGTCACGGATGCGGCGCGCGCCCGCACTCCAGATCTTGCGCTTTGATTCGCGCTACTGCGGCTTGCCGTCGAGCTTCGCCTTCTCCGCCGCGATCTGCCCGGCGATCCTGGCTGCGAGATCGTCGAGCGAAGAGATTGCCTCGGTCGTGTTGATCACGAAGCGCGCCGCCGCGCCGTAGGGCTTGGGCGCTGCCGCCGATTTCTGCCCTTTCAGCTCGCCGCTCGTATCGATCTGCGTGAGCGGCGCGTCCGGGCTCGCCGCGAGATTGGCGAGCTGCACGGTGACGTGCGTGTTGGGCGGCTTGTCCGACGAACCCATCGACGGCAGCCCGGCGCCGAATCCCGATGAGAGCGTTTCGTCGAATTCGCCGGTCACGAGCCAGCCCGAGGTCGGCGGCGGCGAATCCGCCGTCATGTGGCACGCGCCGATGCCCTTCGCGTCGAGCGCCCTGACAATGCCTTCGGCGAGCGCCGATGCGTTCTGATCGACCTTCATCGCGTTGCGCGCGGCACGCAGCCGCGAGCCGGGAAAATGCGATCCGCCGCCTTGCTGACTTACCGGCGTGAAGTCGCGAACCTGAACCAGCGTGCCCGCGTTCGCATCGTTCGCGCCCGGACACGGCGGCGCGGAATCGGCGAGCGCGAGCGTGCTGATCGCGAAGCCGAGCACGGCCAGCGAAACGCGTAAAGATGAAGTGTTCATCGGCTGTCTCCGGCTCGCATGCGCGAATGTCGCGATGATAACGCCGGCTTCACGGCAGCGCAGCGAACTCCTGCGCATCGGAGCGCGCCATCAGGCTCGCGAGCGGCACCGGACGGCTGAGCAGAAAGCCCTGCACCTTGTCGCAGTTCACTTCGCGCAGCGTATCGAGCTGCTCCTGCGTCTCGACGCCTTCGGCGACCACGGTCACACCGAGCTTGTGCGCGAGATCGATCACACCTTCGACCACCGTGCGCACCATGGCATCGGTGGCGATGTTGTCGACGAAGGATTTGTCGAGCTTCAGCACGTCCGGGCGAAAGCGCGCCAGGTAGCTGAGGCTCGAATAGCCCGTGCCGAAATCGTCGATGGCGATGCGCACGCCCATCGCCCGCACATTCGAGAGCACGTCCTGCGCGTCGTCGACGTTGTCGATCAGCGCGGATTCGGTGATCTCGAGCGTGATGCGGTTCGAGTCGATGCAGCCGCGCCTGATCGCCTGCCTCAGCACGGACACGAGGCGCGGATCGCGGAACTGTTTCGGCGACACGTTGAGCGCCACCGAGCACGCCTGCGGCAGCGCGAGCGCGAGTTGCGAGGCCGCCAGCACGGCCTCGCGTATGACCCAGTGCCCGGCTTCGGCGATGAGCACGCTCTCTTCCAGCACCGGCACGAACGCGCCGGGCGCGAGCAGTCCGAGCTGCGGATGATTCCAGCGCAAGAGCGCCTCGACGCCGACGAGCTCGCCCGTCTCGACGCGATACTGCGGCTGATAGTGCAGCACGAACTGATTCTCGCGGATCGCGCCGTGCAGTTCCGCCTCCAGATGCGCGCGCGCGAGATCGTCCTTCTCGCGATCGCCGAACACGCGGAACGTGTTGCGGCCCGCGCGCTTCGCGGCGTACATCGCCATGTCGGCGCTGATGAAGAGCGCTTCGGGCGTGCGTCCGTGTTCGGGATAGAGCGCGACGCCGATCGAGCATGTCATCGTCACGCTCTTGCAGTCGATCTTGATCGGCCGATGGCAGGCGAGCGAGAGCTTGCGGCACGCCCGCGCAATGCTTTCCTGTGCGAACGTGCCCGGCAGGATCACCGTGAACTCGTCGCCGCCCGGACGCGCGGCCACGGCGCCTTCGGGCAGCGTTTCCTGGATGCGTCGGGCGATCGTGCGCAACACGGCATCGCCGGCGATATGGCCCGCCGTGTCGTTGATGGACTTGAAGCGGTCGATATCGATGAAGAGATACGCGAACGGCGCGCCCGCTTCACAGCGCTTCAGGAGCGCGTCCATCATCGCGTTGCGGTTGGCGAGGCCCGTGAGGCTGTCGGTGTTCGCGAGCCGGTGCAGTTCCTGAAGACGCTCGCGCTCGTCGGTGGCATCCACGCACACGCTCACGACGCGCGACACGACGCCGTCCTCGGTCACCGGATAGATGTCCGCGCGAACCCAGCGCGTGCGGCCGTGCGGCAGGCACAGGCGGAAATAACTCTGCGTCGGGGCGCCCATGTTCAGGGCCGTGCGCATTTCATCGCGCAGCGCGGGCAGATCGTCGGGATGCACGCGCTGCGACCATGCGGTCTGATCCGCTTCGAGCGCCGACATCGGCATTTCCCACATGCGCTCGAATGCGGAGCTCACATGCAGGAGCTCGCGAAAATCGCGCGTCGCGGTCCAGAACACGGCGTCGACGTGATCTTCCATGTCCTTCTGCACGCGCGCGTTGCCGCGCAATTCCTCGATGAGATTCACTTCCGCGGTGATGTCGCGCGATTTGCACAGGACCGCGGTGACCTTGCCGTGCTCGCCGTAGACGGGCGCGAAGGTCGATGTCCACCACTTCAGCGTGCCGTGCATCGTGCGGCAGGTGCCGGAAAACGACGTCGATTCACCCAGCTTCGCGCGCTCGAAGGCTTGCCGCGCATCGGGACCGTCCCAGAGCGCGAGCCAGTCGAAGCCGACGAGTTCCTCGGCGCAGTCCGCTCCGAGCAAACGCCTGCCGACTTCGGAGATGCACATGATGCGGCCTTCGAGCGATAGCAGCTTCAGGCAATCCTCGGCGATCGAAAGCAGTCCGTGCGCGACCTGCCGCGCGACGAAGACCTGGCGATTCGCCTTCTGCATGCGATGCACGACGATCGCCGCGCCGAAGAGCAGCGCGGCGAGCAGCCCGTTCCACGGCCGCGGCACGAAGAAGGCGCCGCACGCGGCGACGAGCACGCCGAGCGGCGCGAGACCGAGCCCACCGAAACGACGTGCGCGTTCGATGTACGGCAGGTTCCTGGCGATGGTTTCGCCGATGGTCCCGAGGAAATCGTTGGCGCCTCTCTGCACCTTTCTGGCCCTGTTGCAATGATGGGTTTGATCGGTGTTTATCGGCGTGAGGGCGGAACTCTTGAATAAGCGATGCGGTGGTAAAGATTGCCGAGTCGTGCCGCGACGCCGGACGAAAGCAGGTTTTCAGCCGCGCCTGGGTTTGCGCACCGCCCGCACCTTGCCCGTGCGCCCGCCGCCGCAGAAGAAGCGGTCCTGGCCGTCCGATTCGAGCCCGGACACGCCGACGCCTTCGGGCATCTCCAGCCGCTCGATGACTTCGCCCGATTGCGGATCGATATGCCGCAGCTCGCTCTCGTCGCCTTCCCACGTCGCATGCCAGAGTTCGCCCTCGATCCAGGTCACGCCCGTGACGAAGCGATTCGACTCGATGGTGCGCAGGATCGCACCGTTGTCCGGATCGACCTGATGAATCTTGCGCTCGTTGTATTGCCCGACCCAGAGCGTGCCCTCGGCCCACGCGAGGCCCGAGTCCGCGCCGCCGCCGGGCGCGGGAATCGTCGAGAGGACGCGCCCTGTCTTCGGATCGATCTTCTGAATGCGGTCCTCGGCGATCTGAAACAGATGCTCGCCGTCGAAGGCCGTGCCCGCATGCGCCGCAATGTTCAGCGAACGTTCTTTCTCGCCGCTGTCCGGATTGAAGGCGTTGAGCGTGTCGCCCGCCGCGAACCACACGCGCTCCCCGTCCCAGGTGACGCCGTGCACGCCCTCGACGTCCGGAAAAGGCCCGTATTCACGGATGATTTCCGCCTTTGCGCGTTTCATGTCGCCGTCCTCCTGATGACTGATCGTGACTTCATGCTAATCACTCGCGAGCCCGATGGGGAGTAACAAGGTCGTCGTGAATCCGGGCATCGGCGGCGTCGTCCAGCGGCGCGCGCGACCGCGACCGAACGATTGCACCTTGCCGCTCGCGGCGAGCGCATCGAGCGAGCGCTGCACCGTGCGCTGGCTCGCGCCGAGCGCAATTGCGAGCGCCGAGCTCGACCACGACTCGCCATCGGCGAGAAACGCCAGCAACGGCGCGAATTCGTCTTCGACGGGCAGCGCGAGCACGGCCACGTCGCGCGCATGACGCGGCTTCAGCACGAAGCCTCGCGGCGTCGCGTCGATGCTCGCGTGCGCCCGCAGCATCGCGCGTAATCTGCCCATCTCGACGCGCAGCCGCGCACGATGCGTCTCGTCCGCTTCCCTGATGCGAAACGCCCGCAGAATGAGCGCGTCGCGCGGCACGTCGCGAGGCCATGCCTGCGCGAGCATGCGCGCGAGCGTGAAGAGCACGGGGCGCGTCGCGAGCGATATCGACATGCCGTTCTCACGCACGCACAGACGGCATGCATCGACGACAAATGCGTCCGATGCCAGCAACGCCTCGACTTCGTAGAGCCGCAGCAGCCGCTCTTGCCCATGTGCGATGAGGCGCGCGGCGGGCGTGCTCAACATGCGCCATGCGCTATCCACTTCGGCGGCAAGTGCCGGAATGCCCGCCTGCCGCGCGGCTTGCGTCGCGCGTTCGAGCGCGGCGTGCGCCGCTTTCGTATGAAGACGCCGCAACGCGATGCCTGCCGCGATCAGCTCATGCGCCGCCCGCGACGCAGCGGGAAGCGCCCCGGGATTCAGTTCGACGAGCATGCGCTCGGCATCGTCGGTTCGTCCGATGAGCAGCGCGCGACGCACTTCCAGATAGCGCGCATGCGCGGCGTTCGCGTGGTCGCCGTGCGCTTCGAGAATCGCGCGGGCGTGATCGAGTGCTTTCGCGGGCCACGCGAGATCGCGCGATGCGAGCGCGATCTCCGCTTCCGCGACGATACAGCGCGAGCGCGCGAGCGCCTCTTTCGCACCGAACGCACGCGCCGCGCTTTTCACGAGCGCACGCGCGCGCACGAAGTCGCCGAGCTGCGCCATCGCGATGCCGCGCAACGCAAGCGCGCTTGCATCCTCACGCAGCGCGATGCGATTCAGCGCGCCGAGCGGATCACCCGCCGCGAGCGCGCGCGCCGCCGCCGTGATCAGCGAATCCATGCGAATCCCGACACACTTGTCACTCCTTTGCGGTAGATGCCCGCGACTAATCTAACACCGTACCCGACGCGCACCGGGCGAATGCAAAGGGACGACATCATGAACGTGCTCACCGTGAACATCGAACGAGAGGCCTCGCCTCATTCGCGCCGCCGCTTCGTTGCCGTGGCCGCGCTCGTTTTTCTGGCGGGCGTGATCGTGACGTGCGCGATCCATACGTCGATGTCATCGATGAGCGAGTTGCCGATGCCCGGCGGCTGGATGCTCTCGCCCACCTTCACGCCGATGTGCGGCCGCACATGGCTGCGCACGGCGACGGCATTCGTCGGCATGTGGATCGCGATGATGACCGCGATGATGCTGCCTTCTTTCGCGCCGCTTCTGTGGCGTTATCGCGCAATGCTCGATGGCGCGGGCACGCGTCTCTCGTGGAGCATGGCCGCAGGCTATGCCTTCATTTGGACGATGACCGGCATCGCTGCTTTCGCGCTCGTCGCGATCCTCACCGAGTTCGTGATGCGCGCACCGGCCATCGCGCGTTGTGTTCCCTTCGCGAGTGGCGCCGTCGTGTCGCTGGCGGGCGTGGCGCAGTGTTCGCAGTGGCATGCGACGCTGCTTGCGCGCTGCACGCATTGCAGGCACATGCGTGCCGAGTGGCTCGACGGCGTGCGACACGGACTTCATTGCGTCTCTTGCTGCGCAGGCCTGACCGCGGCCCTCTTCGTCTTCGGCGTCATGGATCTGCGCGCAATGGCGCTCGTTACGCTGGCGATAACCGCGGAACGTCTGCTGCCTTCGTTCAGGCGCGTGCCGCAGGTTATCGGCATCGTTCTGGTGCTGCTCGGGTTGATGATTATCGCCGGTTCAAGCCGGCTGTAAGCAAGGCCTTTACCGGGCAAGCGATTTGAAATACGTTTTAATCGCTCACTAAAGGAGGGTGCTTTGCTGTCGTTATACAGACCAGCCGACGCGTTTCATCGGCCGCGCAGCAGGCGAAGCATCGCCGCCCGCGTGCGTACGCCTTCTCGATGCAGCCACTCTTGAGAGAACTATGTTTTCGACAATCAAAGGCCGTCTGGCCTTGGCCATGATGCTGTTGAGCGCGCTGCTTGTCGCGATCGGCATGGTCGGACTGACCGGCATGAGCCGGTCCAACGCGGTAGCGTACGACCTCTTCACGAATGAAATGCCGAGCGCGGTGTCCGTCGGCAACGCGGAAATGTTCATGGCGCGCGAGCGCCTCTCCTTCGACCGCGCAGCGCTGAATGTGGGCACGCCCGCGGCGGAAGATGCGATCGGACGCGGCGCGCTGATGCGCAAGACCTCCGACGACGCATGGACGAAATATGCCGGCCTGCCGCAAGGCTCCGACGAAAAGCCGCTCGCCGACAAATTCAACGAGCAGCGTCTCGCGCTGCAAAAGCAGATCGACGAAGGTTATGCCGATATCCGCGCGCAGGATCAGGCGAAGATCGTCGCCGACGCGAGCGCGATGCAGGCAGCATTCAACGAGTTCGCGAAGACGGGCGTCGCGCTGCGCAAGCTGCAATTCGACCAGGCGAAGGCCTTGTATGACGAAGGCCAGGAAACCTTCGGCGCGTTTCGCATCGGCTGCATTGTTGCGATTCTGCTCGGCGTCGCCGCGGCGCTCCATACGTGGATGTCGTTGCGCCGTCGTATCTCGCGTCCGCTCGATGCCGCGCTCGCGCAATTCAATGCGATCGCAAACGGCGACCTGCGCCGCAGCGTGACGGTCAGCTCGAACGACGAAATGGGCCAGTTGTTGCGCGGTCTCGCGACCATGCAAGCGAGCCTCATCGATACGGTTCGCACGGTACGCGGCGGCAGCGAATCGATTGCATCCGCGACCAAGCAGATCGCGGCGGGCAACGTGGATCTTTCCTCACGCACGGAACAGCAGGCGTCGGCGCTTCAGGAAACCGCCTCGAGCATGGACGAACTGACGGGCACGGTGAAGCAGAACGCCGACAACGCGCGTCAGGCTAGCGTGCTCGCCGCGAACGCGTCGGAGATCGCGGGCAAGGGCAGCCATGTCGTGTCGCAAGTCGTGACGACGATGGGCGAGATCAACCAGAGCTCGTCGAAGATCGCGGACATCATCACGATCATCGAAGGCATCGCGTTCCAGACCAACATTCTCGCGCTGAACGCGGCGGTCGAAGCCGCGCGCGCCGGCGAGGAAGGACGCGGCTTCGCAGTCGTCGCAGGCGAAGTGCGCTCGCTCGCGCAGCGTTCGTCGGCGGCGGCGAAGGAGATCAAGGAACTGATCGACAGCTCGGTCGAGCGCGTGCAATCGGGCACCGCGCTCGTCGACGAAGCCGGCCGCACGATGAACGAGATCAGCACGGCCGTGCAGCGCGTGACCGACATCATGGGCGAAATCGCGGCGGCTTCGGAAGAGCAGAGCAGCGGCATCGAGCAGGTGGCGCGCGCCGTCACGCAGATGGATGAAGTGACGCAACAGAACGCGGCGCTCGTCGAAGAAGCGGCGGCGGCGGCCCAGTCGCTCGAAGATCAGGCTGGCGCGTTGCGCACGGCAGTGGAGACGTTCCGGCTTCACGACGAAGGCATGCGCGCGACGGCCTGAAGCCGTTTCGCGGTTCCATGATGCGCGGCTCGCGATCCTTCGGGACGCGAGCCGTTTTCCTTTCCGAGCCATAACCGCCGGTAATCACCTCATGAGGCGAATTCAATAGACGGCTATCGCTGTTTTCGCGAGACTGCGGGACGTCGGACCATCATGCGGTCCGCCCTCGAAAAGAGCGCGCGCAACGGATCAATCCGCGCGCAACAAGCCTCGGAGGAGACAAGAAGATGCTGCATCGCCCAAGAGTCACCCGCTCCGTTCTCGCGCTGATGTGCGCGATGTCCTTCATCATGTACCTCGATCGCGTCAACCTGTCTGCTGCCGCAGGTCTGATCCGCGACGATCTTCATCTCACCAACACCGACATCGGGCTCGTGTTCGGTGCTTTCGCTTATACGTATGCGATCTGTCAGGTCATCGGCGGATGGTTCAGCGACCGCTTCGGCGCCAAGACGACGCTCGTGCTGTGCGCGTCGATCTGGATCGTCGCGACGATCGCGACGGGATTCGCGGGTGGCGTCGTGTCGCTGTTCTGCGCGCGCATGCTGCTCGGCGTCGGCGAAGGCGCGGCGCTGCCCGCGCAGGCGCGCGCACTCGTCAACTGGTATCCGGCGGGCAAGCGCGGCTTCGTGCAAGGTCTCACGCATTCGTTCTCGCGCCTCGGCAACGCGCTCACGCCGCCCTTGATCGCGTTACTGGTCGCGTTCGCTTCGTGGCGCGCTTCGTTCGTGCTCGTCGGCGCGCTGACGGCGGTGTGGGTCGTCGTATATGCGTGGTACTTCGCGGATAACCCGCGCAAGCATCGGCACATGACGGCCGAGGAAGAAGCGCAGTTGCCGCCTGAAAACAAGGTCGCCGTCGACAAGACGCGCGAGCCTACGCCCTGGGGCCGCCTGCTCAAGCGCATCTCGCCGACGATGATCGTCTACTTCTGCTATGGCTGGACCGGCTGGCTCTTCTTCACGTGGCTGCCGACTTTCTTCATGCATGGACGCGGTCTCGATCTGAAGAGCTCGGCGCTCTTTTCGGCGGGCGTATTTCTTTCGGGTGTCGTCGGCAATACGGCGGGCGGCGTGATCTCGGATCGCATTCTGAAGCGCACGGGCAGTGTCGTTTCAGCGCGGCGCAACATGATCATCGTCGCGTTCCTCGGTGCGCTCGTGTTTCTCGCGCCGGTGATGGTCGTGAAATCGCTGCCGGTCATGGCTGCGTCGTTGAGCCTGTCGTTCTTCTTTCTGGAGATGACGATCGGGCCGATCTGGGCCGTGCCGATGGACATTACGCCGAAGCACGTCGGGATCGCGAGCGGGCTCGTCAATGCGGGATCGGCTATCGCCGGGATCTTTTCGCCGATCGTGTTCGGGTTCGTCGTCGACCGGACTGGGAGTTGGACGTTGCCTTTCGCAGGATCGCTCGGGTTGCTCGCGGTCGGAATCGTGATGACGTTTTTCATGCGGCCGGATATCGCACTGGATAGTGCTGCAGCTTCCGATAATGCCGGGCGCACGGCGCATGGGGAGTTGAAGCTGGCGGAGCGGCGGAGCGGGTCGTGAGGGCCTGCTCGTATTCCTCCGCAAAACGCCTTTGCTACTCGAATGCACGCATGCTGCTTTCAAACGCAAAAAAAGACCGGCGCGAACGCCGGTCAAAGGCCCCCGTTGCGGGGACCACTTAGGTACTCTGAATCAGGACGCGGCGGCCGCAACGCTCCGTGGACATAGCACGCTTAGAACTTGTGGCGAATCCCGATTCGAACCGCGGTCTGCACGTCCGTCCCGGACGCGTCACCTAGCGCGGCCTGCGCCTGTGCGCTAAAGCCGTGGTCATGCGCAAGCGCGGCTACGAAATAGACGTCCGTACGCTTCGAGAGGAAATAGTCGCCGCTGAGTGTCAACTGGTTCGCGCTGCCGACTCCATTGTTGCGGTGCTGATATTGCGCGCCGCCCGCAAGAGACAACGTCGGAATGACCTGATAGGCCAGGCCGGCTTCATAGGTCGTTGCGCGCGGTTTCGTTCCGCTGCTGAGTTGCACGTCGGAAACCATTCCGAACAGGCGCGCTTTTCCAATCATGTAGGCCGCGCCGCCCGCGAATTCTCTCGAGTTTGCAGAAGGCGTGGCGTTGTGGCGCGACATATACGCAAGTGCAGCGCTCAGCGGTCCGTTGTCGTAGCTCACGACGAAGTTGCTCGAACTGTTCGTGCCCATCGAACCGGCAACGTTACCGAAACCGTACATACCGCCAAGCGTGAAACCCGCGATGGACGGCGACTGGTACTTCACCGCGTTGTTCACCTGATCGCCCCATACGCGATTGTCGAGCGAGTAGCCGCCGGCTGCGTATGCGGGGAGACTCCATGCGAGAAGGCCCGCTGGTGTATTCGAGCCTACCGCGAACGCCGGGAAGATGTCGCCGATGAAATCGTACTGCCGGCCCAGCGTGAGCGTGCCCCAATTGCTCGACAGTCCGACGAAGGCTTGTCGTCCGAACTCGAGCCCGCCCTGACCGAGTGCACCGGTTCCGACGTCGAACCCGTTCTCCAGCGCAAAGATCGCTTTGAGTCCACCGCCCAGATCTTCGGATCCTCTCAGTCCCCATCGACTGCCCTGTGAAGATCCCGACGTGAATTGCACGACGGCGCCCTTCTGCGTGGGCGTATCCACCCGATTGGTGTAAGTGACTCCCGCATCGATTATTCCGTACAAAGTCACGGATGATTGCGCTGAAGCGGCTCCGCACGTCAAAGTCGCAATGGCCGCTATGATTGGTCTTTTAATTTTCCGTCTCCTTAGCATATCTAAACTTAAACCGATTTACTATTTGCTCGGTCGCAAACGTCACTCGTACGTAACGCTCGAACTTCTCAATATCGTCCGGACAACAGGGAGCCGAAGCCAGGCACCGACGGATCCAGGCCAAGCCGCTTGAGCATGGCGAATGCGGTCGCCACCGAAGAAGACACCACCGGCAGGCCGATCCGATCCTCGATTGGCTGGACGGACGCGAGCGACGGCATCTGAACGCAGGCGGATGCGACAACGGCATCGACTCCGCTGATATTGAGTCTTCGCGTTATCTCGATGGGCGCGCGCGGGTCTCGAAGTCCCACTTCGATGTTATCGGGGATTTCGAGCGAGATGCTGTCGACGACTTCGATTCCCTCGTTCGCGAGGTAGTCGATGACCAGCCCGGTCAATGGCTTCATGTAGGGCGTGAGAATCGACACCTTCCTGGCGCCCAACGTCTTGAGACCATCGACCAGAGCACCCGCACTGGTCACGACCGGCGCCAGCGCGCCGTTTTCCACCGTTCGCCGCATCAGCCGGGCCTCCGACGTGTGGTGATAGCCGGGTCCCATGCTCATGATGGCGACCAGACACGCATAGCCGATGACATCGACGTGCGCATCGGACAGTTCGAGCGCACATCGCTCGCTCTCGCCGTCCATGCGCTCCAGCTCTTCCTTCGTCACGTGCTTCATGCGCATCCGGCTCGAATGAAACGTGAAGCGTTCGCTTGCGACGGCCTCGCGCGCCCGAAAGATGGCGGGGACCTCCGTCTCCATCGTGGTATTCGAGGAAGGAACGATCTGTCCGATACGAAAGGCCTTCTTTTCACTCATTTCCGGGCTCCAGCAACTCGTTATCGTTCTCGGCTTGTTCGGAAGCCGCATCCTCGAACGTCGCTGCTTGCAGCGGCTTGCGTTTCACACGAAGTTGGAAAATATCGAATCGGTTGTATTGCCCGGCGATGTCATGCATCTGGCGCGGCTGGATACAATTTCCGAGATCGATATCCGCGTAGGCGATTCCTTCTTCGTCGATGAGCGGTTCACCGATCACCCGACCGTCCGGTCCGAGAAAACCTGAAAACGCACTGTGGCGCCGCGTCAGGCGCTCGCGCGCGTTCGGATAATCGGTTTCGAGCGCGCCAATGATCTCTTCTGAAACGGTCGAGCACGAGACGACAGTGAATAGCTTGCCCTCGAAGCTATGCGCAGCCGCGCGTACTTTGATGGCTTCGGCCATGTCGTAGTCCAGCGGCGCCGCCGGCAACGCGATGTAGTTCGCGACGTGCACCAGCTCACCTTGCGCGATCAGTGCGAAGCGCGCGAGCGTGTTGGTGTTTTCTCCACAAGCGAGCACGCCGAGCGGTCCCACGCTCGTAGCGTGAACACGCAGGCATGCGGCATCCCCCGGCGCCCACGTGAGCTTTTCCGCCCATGTGGGCACCAGCTTGCGATGACGGCCGAGAATCCGCCCCTCGTCGGATATCGTGACGACGGTGTTGAACAAAGTCCCGATGGAACTCCGGCTGCGCTCGTTGACACCGATTACCACGTTGATCCGGTGCAGTGCTGCTGCTTCCGCGATCTTCGAAATCTCGGGGCCGGGAATCTCGATTGCCGCGCGCGCCAGGCGCTCGAACCAGCGGCTGCCTTGCAATGGGTCGCCGAGCCAGCTCCAATAGGGATACGCGGAAACGAACACTTCCGGGAAGGCCACGAGCTGCGCGCCATTGGCCGCTGCTTCTGCGATGAGGCTCACTGCCTTCTCGACGGTCGCATCCGTGTCGAGAAACACAGGGGCCGTCTGGACCGCCGCGGCTTTGAATTTGCGAAGTTGCAGCATCAGTTATCCCCGGCACGTTGCGACCGAGTCTTTCGCGGCTCGTTGCCCACGGCGACCACCGGGTTGCGCAGCGTACCGATCTTTTCGACCCACGCCTCGACGACATCGCCCGGCCACAACCATTCCTGAGGCGATCGTCCCGCCCCGACGCCCGCGGGTGTCCCCGTCGCGATGATGTCGCCCGGTTCCAACGTAATGGCCGAACTGATGTCCGCGATCAGAGCTGGAATGTCGAACAACAAGTGGCGCGTGTTGGAGCGTTGCTTCTCCACGCCATTGACCTTCAAGCCGAGGTCCAGGTCGTGGGGATCGCCAATCTCGTCGGCCGTCACGAGCACAGGTCCGAGCGGTGCGTACGTGTCTTGGCCCTTCGAGAAGATCCATTGACCGGCGCGGCGATTGTCACGGGCGCTGATGTCATTAATGACCGTGTAGCCGAAGACGTGGCCGAGCGCGTCTTGCACGCTCACGTTCTTTGCCCGACGACCGATGACGACGGCCAGCTCACCTTCCCAGTCGAGCTGCTGCGTGATCGCCGCGTTATGCTCGATGGCGTCTCCTGTTCCGATCACGCTCGTGGGAGGCTTCGAAAATATGACCGGTTGCTTCGCCAGATCCTTCGACGTGTCCAGTGTTCGGCTCGACTCATCCACGTGTTCGACGTAATTCAATCCGACGCCGAATATGTTCTTCCGCGGCCGCGGAATGGGTGCGAGCAGCTTCACGTTCACGAGCGGAACAGCACAGTCCAGCGGCCCGTTCCCCCCGTGCTGCTCCAGCAGCTTCGCAACGCGCTCGACCGCGTGCGGCCCGATGTCGATGAATTCGAGCATATCGGAGGGAAGCGTGACACCGGCGTGAGCACCGAGTTGCTCGATGTCGATGATGAAATCACCGACAACCGCGCCGAGCCGGGCGGCAGCGGTAACATTCGTTCGATAGGTAGCGAGTTGCATGATGTGTGTCTCTTGAATCAAAAGTTCCGACGCGAAATTTCGCTCAAAGCGCTGGCTGCGAAGAAACCGGCTGGTGGCCCGCGTTATCCGCCAAGGCCTCTTCGTAGAAGAGCCCCAGTTTTTCCATCACTGGAAGATCATTGAACGAGAACAGGCAGGCGTCCTCGGTCGAACTGAGGTTCACGTGCTCATGCCATGCCCACGAGGGGACGCAGAATATGTCCCGTTCGCGCCAGTCGAAACGGTGTCCGTCGATGATCGAATAGCCCGCGCCCTTTGCCACCTGATAAAGAAAACTCCCGGTGTGACGGTGAGCCTTGCCCTCGAAGCCGGGACGAAGAAGCTGCATGCTGGCGCCGGCGGTCGCCATGACGTGGCCACCGGTAACAGGATTCGTGTAGTGCATCAGCGCGCTGTCGAACGGGTTGTCATCGTGGTTCGCGGCGTAGTTTTTCAATGCATCGTACGTCGGTTCCCACTGGTACTTGAACAACGGGGAATAAGGCTTGTCCCAGCCAGCCTGATGCGCACGAAGTCCGGCCGCGCCCCACATGCTCACGCCGTCATCCACGGGAAATCCGACGGCCTGATGCAAATCCGGGTGCACCGCATAGAACCCGGCCTCGAGTGCGTTGACCAGCGGGATATCCAGACCGTCCTGCCAGATGCATGGCGTCCCGTTCTCCTCGACGCCGTGTTCATGCCATGTGCCATTCGGCGTGAGCACGAAGTCGTTCGCGCCGAGCGTCATCTTGTGACCATCGACGATCGTGTATGCGCCGCTTCCTTCCATGATGAAACGCAGCGCAGAAGACGAGTGCCGATGCGCGGTGGCCCGCTCGCCCGGATGCATGACCTGCAGTCCCGAGTAGAGCCATCCCACTGCCGCCGATACATCCCGCCTTCCAGGGTTCTCGAAGAAGATCACCCGCCGGCCAGCCTTCTCCGGCGTGACGAGCCGCACGGAACGCAGCACATGTTCGCGAAGGTCGCGATAGCGCCAGATCACGGGCACCGATTCCGATTTCGGCTGCCACGGTTCGATCTTGTTGGCCACGGTCCACAGTGCACCGGTCTTGAGTCGCTCGAGGTCGCGGTAATAAGCGATGAGTTCAGGCGAATCTTCGACGTTTGCCCGGCCCGCCATCTCTTCGCGAAAAGTGTCGTACTTGGTCATCGCGTTGCTCCAGTCGATCGGCTCATTTCCAGGTCACTCGACCGCCAGAAGTTTTTGCGGATCCGGCTTTTTAAGCAGCGCATAGGTCACCATGAGAGCGACGAGCATCGGAACACCCGTAACCACCGACATGCGGAACGCGGGCACGAAGAACGTCGAGACGATGACCGCTACCATCATGACGAGGCCGAGCAAAGTGGGAATCGGGAACAAGGGCAGTCGAAAGGCCGGGGTAACACCATCGCGCTTGCACGCCATACGGAACCGAAGATGAGTCGCGAAGATCATCAGCCAGCCGAAGAGCGCCCCGAACATCGCAATCGACATGACCAGAATGAACGATCCTCCGGGCATCATGACGCTCGTGATCGCTGCAAAGGCCACACCGAGGGACGAAAGCAGCAAAGCGCGAACGGGTACGCCGTTACTGCTGACACTGCTCAGGAACGCCGGCGCATAGCCACTCCGTGACAGGCTGAAGATCATCCGTGTCGCGACGTACAACTGGGCATTCATCGCCGACAAGGCGGCCGTCAAGATAACGAAGTTCATGACGCTCGGACCGCCAGACACTCCGATCTTTTCCATCACCATCACGAATGGACTTTTGCCGGTGCCGGCGGACTGCCAGGGAACGATGGCAACCATCAAACCGATCGTCAAAATATAGAAGATGACGAGTCGAAGAAGCGCCGACTTGAATGCGCTCCTTGCGGCGCGCTCGGGTTCATTGGCCTCGCCTGCCGCCACGGCGATAAACTCGATGCCGATAAAGCTGAATACCGCAACCACCACCGCGTTCCATGTTCCTGAGAATCCGTTCGGAAAGAATCCGCCGTCGACATAGAAGTTCGCGAGGCCCACTGAGCTATTTTCAGGAGCGGAAAACACCGCGTAGCTGCCGAGGATGATGAATCCGACGATGGCGGCTACCTTGACGATCGAGAACCAGTACTCCGCCGCTCCGAAGGCGCTGGCGCTTCGGGCATTGATCGCGATCAGCGCGGCGGAGAAGACGACGATCCACAACCAGCCCGGAGAGGTTGGAAACCAGAAGTGCATATAGACGGATATCGCCGTCACTTCGGCGCCGATCACGAGCACGACGGAGATCCAGTATGCGTATCTGACGACGAACCCCGCCAGGCCTCCCAGATAATGTTCCGCGTACGACCCGAACGAGCCGGTACTCGGATGTGTGACCACCATTTCGGCCAGACAACCCATGAGAAGAAGGGCAATAAAAGCGCCGATTGCAAAGCTGATAATGACGCTCGGCCCGGCAAGATGGATCGCGGCGCCGCTGCCCAGGAAAAGGCCTGTGCCGATCGCGCTTCCGATGGCGATCATCATCAGTTGAGCTCGTGTAAGAGATCGCTTCAGTCCGCCTTCTCTGTCCGCGATGACCTTGAATCCTTTGACCGCACTCATTCATGTCTCCGTCGATTCGTTATACTGATTAAATGGAAAGTTTCCATTCTCTTTGTTGCGGCTACGTGCTTACGTGAAGGCGCGACGCTGTTCGTAGTCGGGGTTGTCCCAGGCACGAGTCGTCATGATCTGATCGATTTGATCCACGAGGTACTCCACTTCATCCGCCGTGTTGAAGAGCGGCGCGAAGCCGAATCGCATGAAATCCGGCATGCGGAAGTCCCCGATTACGCCTCGCCGGCTCAACTCCTGCATGATGGCGTAGCCTTGCGGGTGACGAAGCGAGACGTGGCTTCCGCGCACATTCGAATCCTTCGGCGAGGCGACCACGAACCCGTGCGGAGCAAGCCGGTTCTCCGCGCTCGATATGAACTGCTCGGTCAACTCGAGGCTTCGGGTTCTGATTTCTTCGATCGAAATTCCGTCGAACACTTCGAGCGAACGGTTCAGGAGCGAAAGCGCGATCACCTGATTCGTCCCGCAGAGAAAGCGCTCGATGCCCGGCGCGGGCGCATAGGACGGCGTGAACTCGAACGGCGCGGCGTGCCCGAACCATCCGGTCAGCGGCTGTTCGCAATCCGTGTGGTGACGCTTCGCGGCGTACAGGAAAGCGGGTGCACCGGGACCGCCGTTCAAGTATTTGTATCCGCAGCCGACCGCGAAATCGACCTCGGACTCGTCGAGGTTGCAGGGAATCGCACCGGCGGAATGCGAAAGGTCGCATACCATGAGCGCGCCGGCCCGATGTGCCGCGCGTGTCAGGCGAGCGAGGTCATAAACCTCGGCGCTGCGATAGTCGACATGGCACAGCAATACTGCCGCCACGCGATCGTTCAGGAATTTCGGAAATTCGCTCACCGGCAAGTTGAGTATCTCCGCACCGCACAGCCGAGCCACCTGCTCGGCGATGTAAAGGTCGGTCGGAAACGACGATGCGTCGGTCAAGATCACCTTCCGGTCGGCACGCAGGCGTAGCGCCGCGGTCAAGACCTTGAACAGGTTGACCGACGTGGAATCGCAGGCAACCACCTGTCCCGCGGCCGCGCCGATCAAACGGCCGATCGCATCGCCGACGCGCTGCGGCAGCGTATTCCATTTCGCGCTCCGCCACGAGCGGATCAACCCGTCGCCCCACTCGTGGGTCGTCGTGATATAGGCCTGCATCTGAACGGCCTTGGGCAGTGGGCCCAGCGAGTTTCCATCAAAGTATCGAACACCCTCCGGCAGGGAAAATTTTTCCCGAGTCAGCGCGAACGTATCGCGAGCGGGAGATGCGGGAACGGTCATATCATTCATCTCTCACGCCCCCAACACAGTGCGGATAGACCAGAGTTCCGGGAAGAAGCGAAGCTCGACGACATGTTTGAGCCAGCCGACGCCTGCGGAACCGCCCGTACCGGGCTTGAAACCGAGAATGCGCTCCACCGAGGTAAAGTGCCGCCAGCGATATTGGGCGAACAGGTCCGCAATTTCGATCAGCGCTTCGCCGAGAAGGTAGAGGTCGTTGTCCGGCGACGGGTCCGCATAAACCGCGAGCCATGCTTTCTCGACCTCGGGATTGGACGCGTAAGTTTCCGACCAGGCACGATCCAGCGCTTGCTCCGGCACCGGAATACCCCGGCGATGCAGCAGCGCCAGTACATCGTCGTACAGGCTCGGATTGTTGAGTGCCTCTTGCAATTGCGGATAGACATCGGGGTTATTCGAATGCGCCGCCGCCAGTCGCTTCGACTTGTTGCCGAGAATGAATTCGACGTGCCGGTAGATATACGATTGCTGTCCAGAAGACACGCCCAGATGATTGCGGAACTCGTTGAAGCCGTGCGTCGTAATCGTCGACAACACGTCCCAGGTCTTGATCAGGTACTCGAACAGGCGCTTCACGCGCGGGACGAGCTCGAGCGCCCCGCTCACGTCGTCTCGTGTGATACGCAACTGCATGTTGTACAGCTCGTAATGGATAGCTTTGAACGTCAACTCCTTGCACTGCGTCATCAGGATGAACACCATTTCATCGTGCCCTTCGCTGCGCATGTGCTGGATGCTGAGCAACAGGTCGTTGCGGTGATAATCGATGTAGGGATTGCTCTTTCCCTCGAAGCTGACCATCGGCTCGCCGGCCGTGGTCTTCACCGCTTCGTTGCGCGTTTCGTTCGTCGAAATAGCAATTTCACTGACGAGCGATAGCTCCAGTTCCGGATTGCGGATTTCCGGAATCACGCGTTTGCGGCTTGCAGACATTTACTTTGCTCCAATCAAATGTTCAATTGCGGCGCCCAGTTCGCTGGACGGCGTCGCCAGATCGAACAGGATGTCAAAGTGGTTGCGTCCGGAGACTTCGAGGAGCCGTACAGGCACGGCGTCATCGGTCAGGCGCTGTGCGTATTCAAGGCTTTGACGCTTGAATTCAGCAGTTTCGTGCTCACCCCAGCTTATGAGTGTAGGCAAGCGATGGCGGGTCTTGATGAACATCGGGCTTACCGCTAAAGCCGTCTCGCTGCTCAGATCGAGCGGCTCGTTGATGTAGGTGCCTACGATCGGGCGCAGATCGTAGACGCCCGACGCAAGCACATAACCCTTGATTCGCGTCTCGAGCTCGGGCTCCCAATCGAGCGTCGCCATCATTGCGGCAAGGTGTGCCCCTGCTGAGCTTCCCGCGATCACGAGCTTCAGGTCAGGATGAGCGGCAGCAATGGCGCGTATCGCCCTTTCACATTGCCGAATCATCATGCCGATGTTCGCAAGGGGCGCGAGTGTGTAGTTCACGGCCGCATACGACACACCGCGTTCGACGAACTCCCGCGCGGGGAAGCAGGAATCCTCCGCGGAGAGTTCCTGCCAGTAGCCGCCGTGGATAAAAACCACGATCGCACCCGCCGAGGTCCGGGCGGGGAATACGATCGAATACTCATCGGACGGCAAGCCGTACTTCAGCCGATAGCTTACGAGGGATGCCGATACCGCTTCGCTCTCGGCAGTGTAGGCAGCGACGACCGCCAGGTAGTCGTGGGCGACGGAGCTAGGCGAGTACTCCCGCTCCAACTGTGCCTGAGTGAATTCTTGCCACATGTCTCGTCTCCTGATGCAAAAAATTCTAGTTTTTGACAGGCGGTTTTTCTTTTCTATTTTTGCCGGTTTAATCGGCGAGAGCGGCATGTGATGCCGGCATATAACTTCAAGGCGAAATGATTTGCCGACCTTTAAGGACGACGCTAAGAGATCAGGGTCAACCCTAGCGCTCGCGGTCTGATATCACGCGAAATAAAGTAGCATCGGCATGAACTTGCCGAACGGTGCCGAATATCCGATAGACTTGACCCGCGATCCCGCAGCAGACACAAATTCGTTCCAGAGGAAATCGCAGTGGAAACCACGCCGCTCAGTTCGACCGATCGTCAGATTCTTCGCCATCTGCAGGAAGATCCGCGCATATCCATGGCGGAACTGGCCGAGCGAATGAACAGTTCCTCATCGCCGGTGTGGCGTCGCGTCAAACGCCTGCAAGAGGTCGGGGTTATCGAAGGCTATCACCTGGACCTGAATCGGAAGGCCCTCGGCTTCGGAATCGACGCCTTCGTCTTTGTGAAGATCACGTCCCATCAGGAACGGGACGCCGTCGAGTTCGAGACTTCCCTGCAGGCAATCGACCAGGTCCTGTCGTGTTACATCCTGTCCGGTGTCGAGGACTATCTTCTGCGGATCGTCGCGCCGGATCTCGACGGATTCGCCAACTTCAGCCGGAAAGTCCTGGCGGCGCTGCCCCATGTCAGGGAGGTACGCAGTGCATTTGTCATGCACACGATAAAGGAATCCAACCGTCTGCCGCTCGACTGAGCGCCGCCTCGCTACTCCCTCACGCCTGCCGAATCGCTTCGATAACCAGCTGCGTCGCCGGACTGATCCGCCGGTTCTTTCTGAGAATCAACCCATAAGGCGCGAGGCGCCCACGCAATGCGGTGGGCAACGAAGCGATCGTATCGAGCGCGGAATAATAGTCTGCGACCGAACTCGGCAGCACGGCGAGCATGTCCGAATCCCTCAAGAGCGACAAGGTCGTCAGAATAGAAGACGTCTCGACGGTACTCACCGGCGGCGCAACGCGCGATTCCCGAAACGTCTGGTCGATGATCTGCCGCATCGGACTCGGATGCGGCTGCACGATCCACGGATACTTCGCGAGATCGGCGAGCTTCGGTTTCGCCGTCATGCCGACAGCCGGGTGATCCGGCCGCGCGACGATCGCGAGCGCCTCTTCCGACAAGGTCTCGAACGTCAGATCCAGCGCGGAAAAGCCGTAAGGAATGCGCCCCACCACGATATCCAGCTGATCCTGCTGCAACGCCTGCACGAGCACATCGCTCGTGTCGATCTGCACGCTGATCTGCAGGCGCGGATGCGCTTCCTTCAATTGCACGATCACCTTCGTGAGCAAATCGGGAGCCGGCGCCATCACCGCGCCGATGCGCACCTTGCCGATATCGCCCGCCTCGATCGCCGCCAGTTCCTCGCGCAATTCATCGAGATCCTCGAAGACGACGCGCGCGTATCGCATCACCGCCTCTCCGTAGATGGTCGGCTCCATCCCTCGCGCATGACGCACGAATAACGTTGCCCCGATGGTGTCCTCCAGCTCCTTCAACGCCTTGGTCGCGGCGGGCTGCGTCATCGAGAGCTCGTCGGCTGCGCTTCTGAGCGATTCCGTTTCCGAGAGCGCCGTCATCAATTGCAGATGACGCAGGCGCAGGCGTTTGCGTATGGCCGTGGCGGGCGCGATCATGCGAGCGATAACTCCAGGAAATAGCCTGATGCAAATAATTCAATGGTCAGTTATCGCGGAGTTTCGCACACTAGCGCTACCCGATACAGCCGCGCAAACCCTCGTTTCAGCGGCCCCACCCGAATAGAACCCGGAGACACCGAAGATGAAGATCAAGCACGTCCGCGCACGCGTTTTCGAATGGAAAGGCAAGGTCGTTCCGCCGCAAGCGCACTTCTGCACGAATGCCGTCGATATCCTCTACGAGCGCGGCGACGCGATGGGCTCGTTCCGCTTTCACGGCTGGCTCGTCGTCGAGATCGAATGCGACGACGGCACCATCGGCATCGGCAATTGCGCGCTCGCGCCGCGTGTCGCGAAGCAGATCGTCGATGAATATCTCGCGCCTATCGCCATCGGCGAAGATCCGTTCGATCATGAATATATCTGGCAGAAGATGTATCGGCGCACGCTCGCATGGGGCCGCAAGGGCATCGGCATGGCGGCGATCTCCGCGATGGATATCGCCCTGTGGGACATCATGGGCAAGGCGGTGAAAAAGCCCGTCTTCAAGCTGCTCGGCGGCCGCACGAAAGAAAACATCTGGTGCTACGCATCGAAGCTCTATAACAACGACGACCGCGACGCCTTTCTCGCGGAAGCCCAGGGCTATCTCGACCAGGGCTTCACCGCGATGAAGATGCGCTTCGGCTACGGCCCGAAAGATGGTCCGAAGGGCATGGCGAAGAATCTGGAGCAGGTGCGCCTGCTGCGCGAACTCGCAGGCGACGATGTGGACATCATGCTGGAATGCTATATGGGCTGGACGCTGGAATACGCGCGCCGCATGCTGCCGCGTCTTGCCGAGTTCAATCCGCGCTGGCTCGAAGAGCCCGTGATCGGCGACGACGTCGAAGGCTATCAGGAGCTGAAGAAAATGAACATCGTGCCGATCTCCGGCGGCGAGCACGAGTTCACGAGCTATGGCTTCAAGGATCTGCTGGAACGCCGCGCCGTCGATGTCATTCAGTACGATACGAATCGCGTGGGGGGCATCACCGCCGCGCGCAAGATCAACGCGATGGCCGAAGCGTGGTCCGTTCCTGTGATTCCGCACGCGGGGCAGATGCACAACTATCACCTGACGATGTCGAGCACCGCGAGCCCGATGTCCGAGTTCTTCCCCGTGTTCGATGTGGAAGTGGGCAACGAGCTCTTCTATTACATCTTCGACGGCGAGCCGCAACCGCAAAACGGTTATCTGCAACTTTCCGATGAAACGCCGGGTCTCGGCATCACGCTGTCCGACAAGCATCTGAGCGACTTCGACATCATCGAGTGATGCAAACACGCGGCTGCACTTTTACGGCGCGTGCGCGCGGGTGCATATCTTCGGTTCGACCGCCCTCGACCGGCGCCGCCCCCGCTTGCAACCGATCACGAGATACGAGACCCTACCAACATGAAACCTCTCATCGCAGTTCTTCTCGGCGATCCCGCCGGCATCGGTCCCGAACTCATCGCGCGCCTCATCGCGAAGGCTGAGAATCGCGCGCGCGCCGATCTGCTCATCGTCGGCGACAAGCGCGAGCTGGATCACGGCATGGAGATCGCGCAGCAGCGCTTCGACTATCGACTGGTCGAGCGCGTCGACGACGCCGCGCGCGACACCGACGTGCCATCGCTCATCGACTTCCGCCTCCCCGACGACGCCCCCTATGAGCGCGCCGTATCGACCGAACGCGGCGGCCGGTACAGCCTCGAAGCCTTCAAACAAGCCCTTGCGATGACGCGCGCCAACCGCACGCAGGCGATGCTCTTCGCGCCAGTCAACAAGACCTCGCTGCATATGGCCGGCATGGAGACGAACGACGAGATGGAATGGTTTGCGCGCCAGCTCGATTTCAGCGGCGCATTCTGCGAATTCAATGTCCTCGACGAGCTCTGGACCTCGCGCGTGACGTCGCATATCGCGTTGAAGGATGTGAGCGCGAGACTCACGCAGGAGCGCATCGGCGGCGCGGTGCAATTGATTCATGACGGCCTCAACCGCGCCGGCGTGGCGCAGCCGCGCATCGCGGTATGCGGCTTCAATCCGCACAACGGCGACAACGGCGCGTTCGGTCGCGAGGAAATCGACGTGATCGCGCCAGCCGTCGAACATGCGCGCGCTCGAGGTTACGATGCGCAAGGCCCCTTCCCCGCCGACACCATCTTCGTGCGCGCACGCGATCAGAAGGTCTTCGACGGCGTCGTCACGATGTACCACGACCAAGGTCAGATCGCGATGAAGCTGATGGGCTTCTGGCGCGGCGTCACCGTGCACGGCGGCCTGCCCGTGCCGATCGCGACGCCCGCGCACGGCACCGCGTTCGATATCCACGGCCAGGGCCGTGCCGATGTCGGCGCGACGCAGAAAGCGTTCGACATCGCCGTGCGCATGGCGCAAGATCGCCTGGCCTGAGGCCATGATGCAAGAGCGCACCGAAACTTTGCGCCGCGCTTTCCCGAAAGCGGCGGCGCATCGCGCCGAAAAGCGGCCTGATGTTCGAATTGCAGGCGCCGTGGCGGCAATTCAACGAAGATGCGCTTGCGCAATGGCCGAACGTATGGCTCTGGATATCGGGCATAGGCGAAGCTGGGGTAAGCTGGAGCGTCGGGCGCAACGGACGCATCGCGCGCGGGAAGAACGCCTCGCGCTATCCTTCGATAACGCGACGCTGTAGCGGATCTGAACCAATCAAAGGAGACACACTTCAATGGCTGCACCTGTTTATCGCGGCGTTTTCCCCGTCGCCCCGACCATTTTCGACGATCAAGGCGGCCTCGATCTCGAAGGCCAGAAACGCGCGATCGATTTCATGATCGACGCCGGTTCGCACGGCGTGTGCATACTCGCGAACTTCTCCGAGCAATTCGCACTGTCCGATGCCGAGCGCGATACGGTGCAGCGCACCGTGCTCGAACATGTCGCCGGGCGCGTGCCCGTCATCGTCACGACGACGCATTTCAGCTCGCGCGTGTGCGCCGAGCGCAGCCGCGCAGCGCAAGACGCGGGCGCTGCGATGGTCATGATCATGCCGCCGTATCATGGCGCGACGATTCGCGTCGGAGAGCGCGGCATTCACGAGTTCTATCGCGAAGTATCGAATGCGATCGACATTCCTATCATGATTCAGGACGCGCCCGTCGCGGGCACGCCGCTCTCTGCATCGTTTCTCGCGAAGCTCGCGCGCGACGTCGAGCATGTGTCGTACTTCAAGATCGAAACGGCGCAGGCCGCCTCGAAGCTGCGCGAACTGATCGGGTTGGGCGGCGATGCGATCGTCGGTCCGTGGGACGGAGAAGAAGCGATCACGCTGATCCCCGACTTCGATGCGGGCGCCACGGGCGCGATGACGGGCGGCGGCTACCCGGACGGCATTCGCAAGATCGTCGATGCTTACTTCGCGGGCGACACCGACCGAGCCGCCGACCTGTATCAGCAATGGCTTCCGCTCATCAACTACGAGAACCGGCAATGCGGTCTCGCCGCATGCAAGACCCTGATGAAGGAAGGCGGCGTCATTCGCTCGGATGCGGTGCGTCATCCGCTCGCGCCGATGCATCCCGCCGTGCGCGAAGGGCTGTTGAAAGTCGCGCGCAAGCTCGATCCGCTCGTGCTGCGCTGGGGACATTGACTGGCGCCGGCGCTTCTTTTTCCGTATCGGCCTTCATCGCGGGAACGCCCAGGCGTTCCCGCGCCTGTTCCGCGGCGTGCAATCAGTCTTGTTAGCAAGGCTCCATGCCGTGCCGTACCTTCGCGCTATCGGCGTTGGACGAACCGAGAAACGCAAGGAACGCGCGAGCCAGTTGCGGCGCATTCGCGTTCGCGCATATCGCGCCTTCGAACACCGTGAGAGTCTGAATCGCAGGCGGCAACATGCCGAGCACGTCGATACCTTCGAGGCCGGTCATCTCGCTCATCTGCTGAAAGCCCAGTTCAACCTCGCCACGCGCGATGAGCGCGCCCACCGCGACGCCCGGCGGCGCCTGCACGATGCGCGACGCGATGCGTTCCGCAATGCCCCAGCGCTCGAACAGACGCATGAGATAAACGCCGCTCGGCCCCGTCGAATATCCGATGCTGCGCGCCGCGAGCACCGCCTCGCGCACGGCCGCCTCATCGTCGATGGAGGGACGCGGCAAGCCCGACGCCACCGCGATGGCCACGCCCGAGCGCGCGATGCGCACGCGGCTCGTTGCATCGATACGCGCCGCCGCCGCGAGCCGGTCGATCGCGTCCGAAGCGAGCACGACGATATCGAACGCCTCGCCTTCCTCGATTCGCTTTAACGCCGCGACGCCGCCCACCGATTCGATCGCGATGCGCTGCCCCGTCTGCGCTTCGAATGTCGAGGCAAGCGCATCGAGCACCTGGCGCGTCGCCATCGAAGAGATAGCGGTGATGCTCATGGTCATCAATCGATATAGCGCAGCCCCGCTTTTTCCAGCGGTTCGCGCATGGCGTACATGTCGAGGCCGAGCACGCCGCTTGCGAGCTTCGCGCGCTTCTCTTCTTCGAGCGCCTCGCGCGCGACGGCCTTGTCGAGCACCTGCTGCGCCGATGCGGATGGCACGACGACGACGCCGTCGTCATCCGCGACGATCACATCACCCGGGTTCACCCATGCGCCCGCGCACACGACGGGAATGTTCACCGAGCCGAGCGTCGCCTTCACCGTGCCTTTCGCCGAAATCGCGCGGCTCCAGACCGGGAAGTTCATCCCGGTCAGCACACGCACATCGCGCACGCCACCGTCGATGATGAGCGCCCGCGCGCCGCGCGCCTTGAAGCTCGTGGCGAGCAGATCGCCGAAGAAACCATCGGTGTTATCGGTCGTGCAGGCAGCCACGACGATATCGCCCGGCTGAATCTGCTCGGCGGCGACATGGAGCATCCAGTTGTCGCCCGGTTGCAGCAGCACGGTGACGGCCGTGCCGCTCGCCTGCGCGCCCGCGTAGATCGGCCGCATGTAGGTCTTCATCAGGCCGACACGGCCCATTGCTTCGTGCACGGTCGCCGCGCCGAGCGGGCCGAGCTTTTCCGCCGCATCCGCGTTCGCGCGACCGATGTTGCGATACACCACACCCAGTTCGTACATGTCAGCGTCCCTTTGCCTTGAGCGCCGCATCGAGGCGCGGATACACGCGGCGCGCGTTGCCTTCGTAGATCTTGTAGCGCGCGTCGGGCTCGATGTGCGCAGCCTCGACATAGCGCTTCGTATCGTCGAAATAATGCCCCGTTTCAGGATCGATGCCACGCACCGCGCCGATCATCTCGCTTGCGAACAGAATGTTGTCGACGGGGATCACGCGCGTCAGCAAGTCGATGCCCGGTTGGTGATAGACGCACGTATCGAAGAACACGTTGTTCAGCAAATGATCCTTCAGCAAGGGTTTTTTCAGCTCCTGCGCGAGACCCCGGAAACGTCCCCAGTGATACGGCACCGCGCCGCCGCCGTGCGGAATCACAAACTTGAGCGTCGGGAAATCGCGGAACAGATCGGACGTGAGGCACTGCATGAACGCGGTGGTGTCCGCATTGAGGTAATGCGCGCCCGTCGTATGGAAACACGCGTTGCAGCTTGTGCTCACGTGAATCATCGCGGGGACGTCGTACTCGACCATCTTTTCGTAGATCGGATACCAGTAGCGATCCGAGAGCGGCGGGCTCGTCCAGTGGCCGCCCGACGGGTCCGGATTCAGGTTGATCGCGACATTGCCGTATTGCTCGACGCACTTCACGAGCTCGGGGATGCACGTCGAGACATCGACGCCCGGACTCTGCGGCAGCATCGCCGCCGGAATGAAGCTGTCCGGAAACAGCTCGCTCACGCGATAGCACAGCTCGTTGCAGATCGCGGCCCACGTGCTCGACACTTCGAAGTCGCCGATGTGATGCGCCATGAAGCTCGCGCGCGGGCTGAACACGGTGAGATCGAGGCCGCGTTCGCGCATCAGTCGAAGCTGATTCGCTTCGATGGATTCGCGCAGTTCATCGTCGCTGATATGCAGCTCCGATGCGGCCGGCATCGCCGAAGGATTCTCGATGCCGGCTATCTGCCGGTTGCGCCACGCTTCCAGCGCCTTCGGCGCGGTCGTGTAGTGGCCGTGAATGTCGATGATCATGCGTCACTCCAGGTACTAATGTGCTGCTTTGGTTTGTGCGTGCGCTTCGTCGGCATGCGTGCGTTGCGCGACGAGTATCGAAATCGCGGCGAGCGTCGCGGGCACGGCAAGGATCGCGAGGATCGCGCCGAACTCCCAGCCGAGGCCGAGCAGCGCGCCGCCGAACGCGGAGCCGAAGATGCTGCCGAAGCGGCCCATGCCGAGCATCCAGCTCACGCCGGTGGCACGCGCAACCGTCGGATAACGGCTCGGCGCGAACGCGTTGAGGCCCGTTTGCGCGCCGCTCATGCAAAAGCCCGCTGCGAACACGAGCACGGCCAGCGACGACGACAACGCGCCGATCCAGGCGAGCCCGAGCACGCAGACCGCGCCGCCGAGATACGCCGCGCTGATGACGGGCGCCGGGCGCACCTTGTCCATGATCCACCCGACGATGATCGCGCCGATCGTGCCGCCGATCTGGAACATCGCCGTGATGTTCGCCGCCGACGATACCGTGAGCCCCGCGTCCTTCATCAGCGTCGGCAGCCAGCCGGTGAGCAGGTAGATCACGAGCAGGCCCATGAAATAGGTCGCCCACAGCGCGGCCGTCATCAGGCCGTAGCCATGCGAAAACAACACGCCGATGGGCTTCTTCGTCGGCAGCGGCGGCTCGTTCGATACGAACGTCTCCGTGCCGTCGAAGCGCGCGCCGCATACGCGGCCGAGCACCTTGCCGATGCGTGCCGAGCTCGCGCCGCGCACCGCGAGCAGACGCGCCGATTCGGGCAGCAGCCAGATTTGCAGCGGAATCAGCACGAGCGGCAGCGCGCCGCCACAGATCAGCACGGAGCGCCAGCCGTGCACCGGAATCAAGGCGCCGGCGAGGAAGCCGATCAGCGCCGAGCCGAGATTGAAGCCCGTGAACATGATCGTGATCAGTAGCGCGCGCTTGCGTTGCGGCGCGTACTCGGAGAGCAGCGTCGTCGTATTGGGCATCGCGGCGCCGAGGCCGATGCCGGTCAGCACGCGCAGCAAGGCCATGCTCGAAGGCGAATTCGTGAACGCGGTGGCGATCGTGAACACGCCGAAGAGAAACACCGACGCAATCAGAACCCACTTGCGTCCGATGCGATCCGACGCCGGGCCTGCCGCGAGCGCGCCGATCACGAGACCAATGGGCGCCGCGCTCATCACGAGGCCGAACGCGGGCCGCGAGATGTGCCAGTCCGCGATGATCGAAGGCGCGACGAAGCCCATGATCGCGACATCCATGCCGTCGGCCGTCACGATCAGAAAGCACAGCGCCACCAGCAGCCACTGGTAGGCGGAAATCGGGCGTTCGTCGATGAAGCCCTTGATGTCGATGGTTTTACCGATAGTCATATGTGTCTCCCGTCCCCGTTGCCTGCTTAGTCTTTGGCCTTCCCGGCCTTGTCCCAGTCGAGCTTGCCCGCGCCCTTGCCCGCGACCGAGTACAGTGCACCGGGCGCATTGCGGGTCTTCTGAAATGCTTCGAGTGTTTCGCCGCGCATCGCGGCGTAGATGTGCAGGTTCGACACGCCGGTCACCGCGCCGAGCTTCTCCAGCATGAAGAAAATCACGCCGTAATGAAGCAGGCCGCGCCAGTCGCGCCGGCGAATGAGGTCCCGCTCCTCTTCGCTGAGACCGGCCGCCTCGAAGCTCGCTTCCTCGTCTTGCCTGAATGCCTCGCGATGCGCGGGCTCGACCATGCGATGCAGATAGTCGTTGATGCGATACGCGCGCACGGCGGTTTCGATCGAGAACGGATAGGTGCCTTCGAGGTTCTCGACAACGGTGAGCTGCACCGCCATCTTCTGACGATGACGCTCGATGATCGCCGGCTTGATCTCGCTATCCTCGCCTTCATAGATCGCGGTCGCGATGCCCGCCATCGACGGCAGGTAATAGCTGCGATGCTTGCACACGACATTCGACGACAACGCGCCGCGCATCGTGAGCCACATGATGACTTCGGCGCCTTCGTAGCCGCCGAGCGCCGCATATTCGGCGATGGTCATGTCCGCGAGTTGTTCGGGATCGCGCTCGAAGAGATCGAGAAAGCGCGCGTCCCATGCCGTGTTATTGAAGCCCGCGCGTTCGCCGTGTACCTGATGCGAAAGACCGCCCGTCGCGAGAATCGCGACCTTGATGTCCTCCGGATAACTTTCGATCGCGCGGCGCAGCGCCTGACCCAGCTTGTAGAAGCGGCGCGCGCTCGGCACGGGCAATTGCAGCACGCCCATTTGCAGCGGCACGAGCTTCACCGGCCATTCGGGTTCGTGCGGGCACAGCATCGAAAGCGGCGAGAAGCAGCCGTGATCGAGCGCCTTGTTCTGGAAGAACGACATGTCGAATTCGTCGGACATCAGCGACGTGCCGATGTGCGCGGCAAGCGCCGGATGACCCTTGATCGGCGGCAGGTCGCGTGCGCCGCCGCCTTCGTCCGCAACGCGCCATTGCGGTCCTACGCCGAGTGCGAATGCGGAGTAGTGATCGAAGAAGAATGACGTGACGTGGTCGTTGTAGATCGTGACGATGACATCGGGCTGCTTCTCCGCGAGCCAGTTCGTGAGCGGCGCGAAGTTCTCGAAGATCGGCGCCCAGACGGGATCGTCGCGTTTGTTCTTGTCGAACGCGAAACCGATAGTCGGTGTGTGCGAGGCGGCAATGCCTCCGATGATCCGTGCCATGTGCGCTACTCCTTCAGAATGCGTAAGCCCGAAGGGTAGCGATGAAGGCAGCGTGGCTGGTACTACGCGTAAACCACCATCTTGCTTTTGCGGATAGGGTTCTGACGCGTGGAAAGCCCGGTGGGACGGCCGCAGCGAGGCGTGCGGCCGCCTACTACCAGCGATATGTCGATAAACAAAACTGATGGCTCGTGAAGCAGGACGCAAGAGGTCGCGAGAAACCGTCTGGGTCAGGTCCACGGCAATGAGCGAGGCGTGATCTTCGGACAAGATCCATCAAGCGTACAGACGGTACCCTTATTCGAGGACTCGCGTGCGTTCTGGCACGCGCCGGGTCAACCCACCGAGGCGGCTCGTTTCAATCAGCCG
This sequence comes from Caballeronia sp. INML1, assembly GCF_023631085.1. Lineage (NCBI taxonomy): Bacteria > Pseudomonadati > Pseudomonadota > Betaproteobacteria > Burkholderiales > Burkholderiaceae > Caballeronia > Caballeronia sp. INML1. The sequence continues at coordinate 44,283 of NZ_JALQDT010000061.1, forward strand.
CACAAGCCGCTCGACGATCTCGTGTACGGTTGTCCCCGGTCCGAAGATTTCTGCCACGCCTATGTTCCGCAGAGAAAGCGCGTCTTGATCTGGCACGATCCCGCCGACGACTACCGGCGCACATACGTCTATTTCTCCAAGCTCGCGCATGAATTGAAGGACGAGACTTCCATGCGCTCCCGCGAGCGACGAAATACCGATCACGTCGCATCCTTCTTTCCCGGCAATCCTCGCTGCACGCGTCGGCGAAGCAAACAGGCCGCTCATCGCTACATCGAAGCCCGCGTCCTTCAGCGCCGCCGACACCACGTTCGCGCCGCGATCGTGTCCGTCGAGTCCGAGTTTTGCCATCAGCAGGCGTGGTCTTCTGCCTAGCTTTTTCGCGAGACGCGCTACCTGTGCCCTCACCGCATGCCATGCCTCGTCCTCTCCACATCGTGTTCCATACGCATTCGACACAACGCCGGATGCCTGCACATGGCGCGGCCAAACTGCTTCAAGGGCACGCGTGCATTCACCCACCGTCGCCCGTGCGCGCATGCAATCGATTGTCAGTGCAAGCAGGTTTGCGGCATCGTCGTGTGCGGCGCGAGTCAATGCCGAGAGCGTCGTGCTCACCCGATACTCGTCGCGTCGGCGCTTGACGTCGGAAATTCTGCGCGACTGTTGCACGCGCACACGTTCCCCATCGATTGCGACACATTCGGGAGCATCATCATCTGCCTCGATTGCCGGAAAGGCGTTGGTGCCGACGATCACCTGTTTCCCCGCATCGATGCGCGCCTGCGTCGCCGCCGCGCTTGCTCGAATCTGCTGCTGAACCCAGCCCGTGCGAATCGCCTCGCGCGCGCCGCCGCCCGCCTCGATTGCGTCGATCATGTCGCGCGCCCGCCCGGCAAGATCCGCCGTCAGCGATTCCATCATGTACGAGCCGGCCCACGGATCGATCACGTCGCACAAGCCCATTTCGTGCTGAAGGATGAGTTGCGTGTCGCGCGCGAGTTGCGAAGCCGATGCGGATGGCAGCGCGAGCGCCTCGTCATGCGCATTCGTGTGCAGCGACTGCGTTCCGCCGAACACGGCCGCCATCGCCTCGACGGTCGTACGCACGATGTTGTTATGCGTGCGCGTCGGGCTGAGCGACCAGCCCGAAGTCTGGCAGTGCATGCGTAGCGCACGGCCTTTCGGCGTGCTCGCACCCTCTTCGGCCGCGATTCTCGACCACAGCAAGCGCGCCGCGCGCAGTTTCGCGATCTCTGTATAAAAGTCCGTTCCGGCGCCGAAGAAAAAGCTCAGTTGCTCGCAAACGGCATTGGCCTCCAGGCCGCGCGCACGCAACGCGCGAAGATATTCGCGGGCATTCGCGAACGTGAGCGCAAGTTCGAGCGATGCATCCGCGCCCGCTTCCTGAAAGTGATAGCCCGACACGGAAAGCGCCTTGAAGCGCGGCATGTGTTCGTTCAGAAACTGCGCGACATCCGCGACGATGCGCATCGACGGTTCCGGCGCGAACACGTAGGCATTGCGCACCATGAACTCCTTGAGGATGTCGTTCTGCACCGTGCCCGAGAGCGAATCCATCGCGATGCCGCGCTCTTCGGCCGCGACGATGAAAGCGGCGAGTACCGGCAGCACTGCGCCGTTCATCGTCATCGAGACGGACACGCGATCGAGCGCGATGCCTTCGAAGAGACGCGCCATGTCGTCGACAGTATCGATCGCCACGCCTGCGAGGCCGACGTCCGGGCATGCTTCGCGATCGGTGGAATCGTAGCCGAGCTGCGTCGGCAGATCGAAGGCCACAGACAGGCCTTGCGCCCCGTGTGCGAGCGCCTTGCGAAACGCGAGATTCGAATCTGCGGCGTCCGCATAACCGGCGTACTGGCGAATGGTCCAGGGTTTCGCCGTGTACATGGAGGCATACGGTCCGCGCACGAATGGTTGCGCGCCGGGTTGCGAACCGAGATGCTCGATGCGGTCAAGATCCGCCGAAGTGTAAAGCGGCTTCAATGGAACGCGTCGCGGACGGCTCATGCGCGCCTCCGGGCCTTGTGCGTGAGGACGTCGGCGATCTTCCTGCCGTCGCTCGTGCGTTCGATCTCGCACCAGTGCGCCACGCGTGTCTCGTCGACGAAGGCGCGCCGAAACGTCAGGCGCAGGCTCTCGCCGACGTCGATGTTGCCGTGATAATGCAGTTCGCGCGAGACGAGCGCGGGGGTATCCGCGAGACGCCAGGTCTGCCATTCCGCGCGATCGACAAAGCCCTGGAAGCTTGCGAAGTAGAGGAAGTGCGCGCCATTGAAATCGTTGTAAGGGCACGGCAGAAACTCGACCGGCGCGCAGTCTTCCGCGCGCAGGCCCATTTCCACGAGGCGCGGCCCCGCTTCGCACAGGCGCAGTTGGCGCGCGGCGTCCTGTATGTCGGTGATCGCCGCGTTCATCGGCGCGATGTCGCCCTTCATTTTCGCAAAGCTCGCGCGCGCGACCGAGCGGTTGTTACGCGCCTCGGTTCGCCGCACGAAGGTGGACATCATCGACAGCGAGGCGATCGCGCCATGTTCACGCTCCACGCGATGCTCGCTGATATGCCGCGCCGCGCCGATCCGCGCAAGCTCCGTGCGAATGCGGAACGCGTCGTTCTCGCGCACCTCGTGCATGCCGTGCGCGCGCAGCCGGATCGACGTGAACGCGGCATAGGCGCGCGTGCCTTCATCGGCGACGAAGTCGCTGCCGGTGGCTTGCGCGAGTGCGCCCCAGTGCCGGTCGCCGCATTCCTTGAGCAGCCAGTTTTCGGACAGGCCGGCGTAGTTGAGTTGCGGCATGCCGGCGCGGTAAGTGTCGTCGTAAGGAGGCGTCATGCTTCTTCACGCACACGCAATCGACACATGATCGGGCACGTTCGAGCGCTGCGCGCAGATCGCGTCGACGACGTACTGCGCGTCGCGCGCGACGCCGGAGAAGCGTCCCGAGCCCCACGTATGCAGCCACGGGAGGCCGACGAAATAAATGCCCGGAACGGCCGTCACGCCGCGCACGTGAGCCGGATATCCGCGCCCGTTGAACACTGGGGCGTCGAGCCAGGCGAAGTCCGGCGTGAAGCCGATGCACCACACGATAGACGTGATGCCGCTCGCCTGCAGATCGAGTTCCGCGCGTTCAGCCGGCGGATGCCACAGCGGCTCATACCGCGCGGCAGCCGGCGCATCGATACCATGCTTCTCGATGAAACCGTCGATGCTCGCGTTGATGCGGTTGTACGTGTCGTCCGCATCGTCGAGGTTGGCGCGCAGGTTCGGCGCAAAACGCAGTTTTCCATCGCGGAAGTCCTCCAGCCGCCCGAACAGTTCCATGCCTTCGGACGCGAAGCGGCGCAGGTCGATATCGCGTCCGCCGTCGCGGCCCGTCACATAGTGATTGGTGTTGTCGCGCACGCCTTCGCGCAGCGGATGATCGGTCACCGGCATGTCGTAGTAGCGCATGTCGGCCAGCCAGTCGACGACGTCGCGGCCCCGATAAAAGCGCGCGCAACGCGGCGCCTCCCCGACCGCGAGATGCACCTTGCGGCCCGCCAGGTGCAGATCTTCCGCGATCTGCGCGCCGGACTGCCCCGAGCCGACGACGAGCACCGCGCCGGGTGGCAGCGCGTCGGCGTTGCGGTATTCCGACGACTGCACCTGCACGATGCTCTGCGGCAGGCGCTCCGCCATGCGCGGCACGATCGGCGTGTGATAGCCGCCCGACGCGACGACCACCTGATCGGCCGTATACGTCCCGCGCGTGCTTTGGACGATGTAGCCGCCACCGGCGTTGCGCGTTACCCGCGTGACAGCCGCGCCTTCGAGCACCGGCGCGTTCACCTTGGCGATGAACGCATCGAGATAGGCGATGATCTCGTCCTTCTTCATGAAGCCGTGCGGGTCCGGGCCATCGTATGGATGGCCCGGCAGCGCGCATTGCCAGTTGGGCGTCACGAGACAGAACGTGTCCCAGCGCTGTGTGCGCCACGTGTGCGTGAGACTGTGCTTTTCGAGCACGAGATGCCCGATATTCGCCTGTTGCAGAAAGTAGCTGACCGAGAGCCCGGCCTGCCCGCCGCCGATGACGATCACGCCGAGATGTTCCGGCGCTGCCTGAGTGGATTCGATGTTCGACATATCCGCTTCCTCTTCGACAAATGGGTCAATCGAGCGCGAGCACGGTCACGCGCGCATCGTGCGCATCGGCAAACCGTCCCGCATCGTCTTCGATACGTGCAAGCTGATCGAGCGCCGCGGAGCACGCGAAGCCGTACTTCTCGCGCACGCGCTGCGAGCCGATGTTGAGCGCCTCGCGCGAGCGCGCGACGAAGTCGCCGACGGCATAGCTTTCGCCCACCGCGAAATATTCGCTGACGACCGTAGAGGGCGAATAGCAGTTCGCCTCGACGCCGTCCGGCCAGCGAATTCGAAAGTGCATGACAGGCATGTGCAAGCCTCCGTTATGGGTTGAGCGCAAGCGGCGCGCGCGCGAGCCACCTGCCATAGATGTCGAGATGACGCACGGCGCTTGCCCGCCAGGTGAAGCGCCGCAGCAGCGCGGGCACGGCGTGAAGGAAGTCGATGCCGCTCCTGCCCTCGAGCGCCGTGTCGAGTGCCGCGGCAATGGCTTGCGCGTCGTGCGGATCGGCGAAGAGGCACGCTTTATCGTCGAGATATTCGGTGAACGGCGCGATGTGCGACACCACGACCGCACGCCCGCTCGCCAGCGCCTCCAGCACCACGAGGCCGAAGCCTTCGCGCAGCGAGATCATCGAGACGACACCGGCCAGGCGATAAAGCGCGGGCATCGATGCATCGGGCAGCGCGCCGGTGACGACGACCGGCGTGCCTTTGCCGCTCACGTCCAGTCGCAGTTCGGCGGCGCGTGCGAGAAAGCCGCGCGTATAGACGTCGTGATCGAGCAGACTTGCGCCGCCCGCGAGCACGAGTTGCGCGCCGGGCCGCCGGCGGCGCAAGAATGCGAACGCTTCGAGCAGCATCGAGGTATTCTTGCGCGCCTCTATGCCGCCCACCGCCAGCACGACCGGTCCCGCGCCGAGACCGAAGCGCTCGCGCAACGCCGCTGTTTCGCCATCCGCCGATGCCCCGAAGCGCGCGCGGTCGATGCCGTTGGTGACCGTATGCGCCGCGATGCCGCAGGTCGAACGCATCGTGTGCGTCCAGGCTTCGCTCACGCACAGCACGGCATCGGCATCGCGCCATGCGCGGGTTTGCCAGTGCGCGAGCCGCGCATCGTCGAAATGGTCGAGATGATGCACCGTGCGAATGAAACCGCGAATCGCCCCTTGTTCCTTCAGGTCCGCCAGCGCATTGCCGCCGATGCTGTCCTGCGCGTGCATCACATCGAAGAGACCGGTGCCCTGGTCCGCGAGCGTCCGCTTCAATGCGTTCATGCGCTCGCCGACCATGCCCGCCAGACCTTGCTGCGCGCCTTCGATTCGCGCCAGCACGATGCGGCACGGCGATGCGCGGAACATCGACTCGCCCGCGCGCGCCGGCGCGAACACCGTGACGTCATGACCAAGTTCATGCAATGCGCGCCCGAGTTCGAGCGTATGCACGACACCGCCGCGCGGGTTCACCGAATGCGTGAGCAGCGCGACGCGCAGTGTGTTCATCGCGCACATATGAACGGCTCCTCACGCAGATTCCACAGCAAGGCGGCCTCGCTGCCGCGCGTCACGACCACTTCGCGCGAGGCATCGACTTCACCGATCACCGCGCTCGCGAGATCGCGCCCGGCGAAACGGGCCAGCACCTCGCCGACATGCTCGCGACGCACGGAAAGCACGAAGCCGAAGCTCGGAAACGCCGTGAGCCAGCGTTCGATCCCGACATCGGCGGGACGCGGCAACGCATCGAGGTCGATACGCGCGCCGGCTTTCGAGCATTCGAGCAGCATCAATGCGGTCCCAAGCACGCCCGCCATGCTGATGTCCTTTGCGGCATCGCACAGACCCTCTTCGGCGAGCGCGGGCAGCAATTCGAAATCGGCGCGTGCGCGGCCTTCGGGCGACCCCACCGATGCATTCCAGAACGGATACGGCTCCTCGAACCTGCCGCGCAGATCGACGGCCATCACGAGCGCATCGCCCGGGCGCGCATCGAAACTGGTCAGAAGCTTGCGCGCCCGTCCTACGATCGCCACCGCGAGTTGCGCGCCGTCGCTGCGCACGTTGCTGTGTCCGCCGACGACCGGCACGCCATACACCTCCGATGCCGCCGCCATGCCCGCGAGCACTTCGCCGGCGGCGTGTGCGCTGCCGCTCCACAGCGCATCGACGACGGCGAGCGGGCGGCCGCCCATCGCGTAGATGTCGCTCACGTTCACCATCACGCCGCTGTAGCCGGCGAACCAGGGCATCGAGCGAACGAAGTCGCTCACCATGCCTTCGATCGCGAAGAGCAGATAGCCATCGCCGTCGGGAATCGCGGCGCAGTCATCGCCGATCGCCACGGATTGCGCGTTCGGACGAAGACGCGAAAGCACATGCGAGATATCGTTCTTGTGACGAAAGCCGCGACTCTCGCGCAGGCGCTCGACCAGTCCGGCGAGCGCGCTCACGGCAGCCTCCGCGCCAGCGCGACGAAACCGCTTTGCGGGGTCAGGCACGGCGGGTACGCGTCGAGTTGCGCGCGCATCAAATGATGAGGGCGGCCGAACAGCGTTTCCTCCTGCTGCGTGTCCCAGCGCAGACGGCGAAAGAGCGGCACGTTCTGCGCCTGCACATGGGCGAGAAAAGTCTCGCAGCCCAGCGCATGCGCGCTCGATACCGCGAGCCGGATGAGCGTCGAGCCGATCTTTCCATGCGAGCGGAAGGCCGCGTGCACCGCGAGCCGCGAGCCGCACCACACGCCCGGCTCCGTCTCGTGGATGCGCACGGTGCCGACCACCTGCTCCGGCATGCCTGCGACGCAACTCAGCGCGACCAGCAACTGCGCGCGCTCATCGATCTCGTCGCGATCGTCACCGACGAACACGCCCTGCTCGATGCAGAACACCGCGCGCCGCAGCGTGTACGCTTCATCCTCTTCCCACGGCAGCGTTGCCCACTTCACGCGGTATTCGACCGGCGTGTAGTCGAGATCGAACGCATCGCCGACGATGGCTTCGACGAACATGGTCACACCTCGTACGATGAAAGCGACGAACATGCGCCGCATTTGCCGCAGCCCGCCTTGATATCGGCGGAACGCATGCTCGCCTGCGCGAGCATCGCGCCGATCGGCGCCAGCACCGAGCGCATGAAGTCGGGCGTGGGTGCGGGATGGTCCTCGAGCGGCGTGCCGCTGATCGGCACGAACGGCACGACGAACGGATACACGCCGAGCGCAATCAAATCGCCCGCCATATCGACGATGGCCTGTGCGGTGTCGCCGAGTCCCGCGAGGATGTACGTGCTCACCTGCCCGCGCCCGAACACCGCGACCGCTGCCTCGAACGCTTCCATGTAGCGCGACACCGGCACGCTCGCCTTGCCTGGCATGATGCGGTCGCGCACCGCGGGCGTCACCGCTTCGAGATGCATGCCGAGCGTATCGATGCCGCTCGCCTTCATGCGCTCGAACCAGCGGTCGTCATCGGGCGGCTCGCACTGCGCCTGGATCGGCAGATCGACTGCCGCCCTGATCGCGAACGCGCTCTCACACAGGATCTGCGCGCCGCGATCCGGCGTCGGCGGCGTGCCGGTGGTCAGCACCATGTGCTTGACGCCGTCGAGCAACACGGCGGCGCGCGCCACCTCGGCGAGCTGCTCGGGTGTCTTGCGCGCGATGGTGCGTCCCGCCGCGAGCGATTGCCCGATCGCGCAGAACTTGCACGATTTGCGCCGGCTTTCGTAACGGATGCAGGTTTGCAGCACGGTTGTCGCGAGGACGTCGGCACTGTGCAGCGTCGCTATGTGCGAATAAGGCACGCCGTCGAGTGTCTGCATCGCGTAGAAGCGCGGCGTCTTCGGAAAGCTGATGCTCGCGATCGGGATCGTGTTGCGCATCAGCGCGCTGTTGCCGCTCGCGTCCGGCTGGCCCGCGACGAACGGCGAATCCCAGGCAGTGCTCGTATGCACGGGCACCATGATGGTCACGCCATCGACGGTCACCGCCTTGTGATCCGATGGTCCCGCGCCGCCGCGCCGGCTCGACACACCCGCGCGCGGATCGACCAGTCGCAGGCCGCTCGACTGAAGCTCAATCATCAATTGCCGGCTCGACGCCGGCAGGCTCTCTCTTGCGCTCATCGTCGTAGGTGTCCTTGAAAGAAGTGACGGGCGTGGCGGGTCGGTCGTTGATCGCGAGACTCAGCAGCTCGGGCCGCGCGTAGTGGCCGACCGAATCCATCATGCGTTTGCGCTTGGTGATGAGCGACATGTCGAGATCGGCGATCACCATGCCTTCGCCTTCGCGCAAAGGCTCGGCCAGATGCTGACCTTCGGGCGAGACGATCGCCGTGTTGCAGCCGCCGCGCAGCGCGCGTTGCAGGTTCGGATCCGGCGTAATGGCTTCCATCTGCGCATCGGTCAGCCAGCCTGTCGCATTGACGACGAAGCAACCCGACTCCAGCGCGTGATGCCGGATCGTCACTTCGATCTGCTCGGCGAAGATCGGGCCGACCAGCGAGCCGGGAAACTGGCTGCAATGGATCTCTTCATGCTGCGTCATCAGCGCGTACCGCGCGAGCGGGTTGTAGTGCTCCCAGCAAGCCAGCGCGCCGACGCGGCCAACGCGCGTTTCAGCGACCTTCAGCCCCGCGGCATCGCCTTGTCCCCAGATCATCCGTTCGTGGAACGTCGGCGTGATCTTGCGGCGCTTGAGCAGCAGGCGGCCATCGGTGTCGAAGATGAGCTGCGTGTTGTAGAGGCTGCCGTGATCGCGCTCGTTGACGCCGAGCACGACCACCATGTTCGCGAGCCGCGCGTGTTCCGCGATTGCCTGCGTGACCGGACCCGGCACGACCACCGCCTGTTCGTAGAGCTTCATGTGATCCGGACCCGAAGCAACCGGTGCGCGCACGAACGAGAAGTACGGGTAATACGGCACGAAGGTCTCGGGAAACACGATCAGCTGCACGCCTTTCGCGGCGGCTTCGTCGATGGTCGTGCAGACGCGCTCGAGCGTGCCGTTCGGGCGTTCGAAATCCGGCGCGATCTGCACGGCGGCGGCGCGCACGACGCGCTTGGTCGTCAGGGCATCGGCCATGATCGTCACACGGTCCACGTATGAATAACGAGCGCGTTCTCCTTGCGATGAAGCAACTGAAGATCGAGCACATCGAGCGGGTTGATCGGACGAATGCCTTCGATGAGCGACGCCTCGCCGTGTCCGTAGAGAGCCTGCAATGCGAAGCGGCATGCGTAGACCTTCCCGCCTTCAGCCATGAACTTCTGAAGCTGCTTGTTGAAGTTGAGATGGCCGGGGAACGCTTCGTCGCCGAGCGTCGGGAAGCCGCGTTGCAGGCCGAGCGTCACGCCCGGTCCATAGAGCAGCACGGAGGTGTCGAATCCCTTGCGTTGCAGACGCGTGGCTTGCAGCAGATTCACGAAGCCGATCGAGCCTTCGAATGCGACCGTATGAAACGTGACGAGTGCTTTCTCGCCAGGTTCGGCCTTCACGTCTTCGAAAACTTTCTCTTCGTAGTCGACCAGAAAGTCGCCGTTCTTGTGAAGCGGTTGATTGACTGCGGGCATGGCATTCTCCGATGTTGGGTTCACGTGTATACCGTCATGTTTCATCGCGACGGCGAACGCTCAAACGCAACGGATATGCCAATGATTGGCCCGTAAAATGCAATCACTTTGCAATCAAGCAAAACAAACTTGCATGCGCGACACGAAAAATTCTCGTGCAAGCCGTTGCGGACGGCCTTTCGTAGTCGTGCACGGGAGCCTTGCCGAGCGAGGCGCGCACGCTTTCAGCGCAGGAAAGCCTGTGCGTGGTGCGCAGCACACTGACGATGTGCATGGATGCGATCAATGCAATCAACTGCGATCAGCGCATGCGATCTCTTTTCTTTTGATTGATTTGTCATGCTAAGGTGAATCGAACCTTCGCCGAGGACATCGCGGTCATGAATCAGCCGGCGCATCACTGGATCAGAAAGCTCGAGGAGAGTAGAAAGCCCGCTTATCTGACGATTCCCGATCTGATCGAAGAAGACCTTGCCACCGGGCGATTGCAGCCACGTGACCGATTGCCGGGTTTGCGCGATCTCGCCGACCTGCTCGGCCTCAACTACACGACGGTCGCGCGTGCGTACGCGGAAGCGCGCAAGCGCGGCCTGCTCGATGCGCGCGCGGGTAGCGGAACCTTCGCGCGCGGCAGGACGCCGACGTTGCCGCTCGCGGGGGGCGGCGGCGTCGAGATGTCGATGAACATGCCGCCCGAACCACCGCTGTTGGCAGCGCGACTGCGCGCGTCGGCGGCGAGCCTGATGGAGCGTGCCGATCCGTTTCAGTTGTTGCGTTATCAGGATTTCGGCGGAACGGCGGCGGATCGCGCGGCGGGACGCGAATGGCTTCGGAAACGCGTTCCGGATTGCGATGTCGATAACGTGCTCGTTTGTCCGGGCATTCATGGCGCGCTCGTTGCGCTGGTGTCGCAGCTTGCGCGGCCGGGCGAGATCATCTGTCTGGATTCGCTCGCTTATCCCGGGATCAAGGCGATTGCTTCGCAACTAGGCGTGCGCTTGCAGGCCTTGCCCCGCGATGACGAAGGCCCGTTGCCGCATGCGTTCGAAGCGTTGTGCAAGACGGAGAAGCCGGGAGCGTTCTACTGCAATCCCACGCTGCAGAACCCGAGCACATTGACGCTTACGCTGCAGCGGCGCGAAGCCCTTGCCGATGTGGCCTTGCGTTACAACGTGCCGATCATCGAAGACGAGCCTTACGGCATGTTGCCTTTCGACGCGCCCGCCACGCTCGCGCAACTCGCGCCCGAACTGACGTATCACGTGACCGGCTTATCGAAGACGCTGGGCGCGGGGTTGCGCGTGGCATATCTCAAAGCGCCTACGCTGCGGCAGACGCAGCGGATCGCGGGAGCATTGCGTGCGACGACGGTCATGCCGAGCCCTTTCACCGTCCTCCTCGCGACCCAATGGGTCAACGACGGCACGGCTTCAGACGTGCTCGAAGCTATTCGCGAGGAGGCATCGGCCAGACAGGCGATCGCGTCGGACGAGCTTCGAGGCTTCGCGTTCGACGCCGACCCGCACGGGTTTCATCTGTGGCTGCCCGTGCCTTCGATGTGTGACTGGAGTGCGCCGGAATTGGCCCTCCAGTTGCGCAATCAAGGCATCGGCGCGGTGGCCGGGGCCGCATTTTCCGCAGATGGGAATCCGCCGAATGCGCTGCGGTTATGTCTCGGTGGACCTCAGAACCGGGAAGATTGCCGCGAAGCGCTAAGGCGCGTCGCCGATATGATGGGCGATCCGCATCATCTGCATATGCCGACGCTTTGAAAACGCGCTATCGCCTAAGTGAACGGGCGATTCGACCCGCAGCGGTCTCTTGCGGATACCGCGCGCAAAGCCCACAAAGCAGCCCTCACGCGCCACCGTGCGACCGTCACGCGCTTCGCCTTGCATGGCAGGAGCTTCATAGCTGCCGCCTGAGCGTTCGACGAGATTCTCCTTCAAGTCATTGAGCATCATCACGGCCTGCCGCGCGTCGATCTGAGTCCGAAGCCCGCAAGCGAACACCAATTCGCGGATAAGCAAACCACCGATTGCCGCCCCATGTCGCAACTCGGTGCGGTCATGCACGAAGACGAGGCCGCCAGGACATCTGTGGTGCACCACATATTTCGATACGGCGGCTCGTGTGCCGCATGAACGCCGGTTCGTCGGGGATGGCGGCGCGATGGATCGTTGGCATACCACTTGCATATTCCGAAGTCGATTTCATCGGTACTCGAACGAATCGTCCATTCGACGATCGCCAACCAGCGACCGCGCATGCATCGAACGCCGTGCGCGCCATCGCAAACATCAAAGAGGCCTCTCATGTCAGCCTGTCTCACCCGTCGCGATGCTCGTCAGTCGAAACAGCGCACCGCCGTCACGCTTCTTCGCTCGTGCGCGCTCATGCTCGTCGCGACGTTCGGCCTGAGCCAGGCGGCTCATGCAGCGGGCGCGGAGGAAATCAAGGCGCGGGGCTATCTGAGCGTCGCGACCGAGGACGACTACAACCCGTTCGAATTCGTCGAGAACGGCAAGAACACGGGCTATGACAACGACCTGCTCGCGCTGATGCGCAAGAAGCTCGGCGTCGACGTCAAACAACAGGTGATGCCGTGGTCCGGCATCCTGCCCGGCGTCACGACGGGCAAGTACGACATGGCATTGAGCGCGGTGCTCGTCACCGAAGAGCGCAAGAAGAACTTCGACTTCGCGTCGCCGACCTGCGAGGCCGTCACCGTGTATGCGACCAAGAAGGGCGCCCCGATCAAGACCGCCGACGATCTCGTCGGCAAGGTCGTGGGCGCGGAAACGGGCAGCGCGATGCTGGCGGACCTCAAGTCCTTCAACGAGGAACTGAAAAAGAAGCACGGCGGCAACGGTCTCAAGCAGATCGTCGAGTATCAGTCGTATCCGGAGGCTTATCAGGATCTCGGGCTCGGTCGCGTCGATGCGGTCGCGAATACGCAGATCAGCCTGAACTCGCTCGTGAAGACGCGCCCGGACGTGTTCGTCGTCGGCCAGGCGATCGGCAAGCCGACCTATATCGCGTGGGCCGTGAAAAAGGGCAATACCGACGTGCTGAAGATAGTCGATGCCGCTTTGCTCGAACTGCGCAAGAGCGGCGAGATGTACCAGCTCCAGCAGAAGTGGCTCGGCGCGAGCTACAAGGACATGCCGCAGTCGGTCAACTGACCTTTACGCCCATATCATCCCGCATCGATGAACGCCTTCGATTACTGGAGCATCGCGCAAGGAGCGCTGGAGACCGTGCTTCTCTCGGTCGCCAGCATCGTGCTCGGCGTGCCGCTGGGACTCGGCCTCGCGTTGATCCGCTGGGCGCGCGTGCCGTATCTCAACCGCATCGTGCTCGCGTACGTGAGCCTCATCCGCTCGTGTCCCGCCGTGACGCTGACGCTGCTGATCTTCTTCGCGCTGCCGCAGTTCGGCATCTCGCTTGACCCGACGCCCGCCGCGATCCTCGCGCTAACCATCAGCACTGCGGCGTTCAACTGCGAAATCTGGCGCGCCGCGCTGATCAACTTTCCGCGCGACCAGTACGATGCCGCCCTCGCCTTCGCGATGCCGCGCAGCCTGCGGTTCCGGCGCATCGTGTTGCCGCAGCTCTGGCGCGCGAGCCTTCCGGGTCTCGTCAACGAGATGACCCTGCAGATCAAGTCGACGCCCGCGGTCGCGGTCATCGGCATCGTCGAAATCACGCGCGCGGCCTTGCGTGTGGGCGCGCGCACCTATGATCCGCTGCCGCCCTTCGTGTTCGCGCTGGTGCTCTACGGACTTATCGTGTTCGTGCTGATCCGGGCACAGCGCGTGATCGAGCGTCGCCAGCCCGTGGAGGCCCGCGCATGACGGAACACTTTCTGATCGTCTGGCAGCAGCGCGCGGACGTGCTTTCGGGTTTGCTCGACACGCTCGGACTGCTCGCGGTCGCCGCACTCGCGTCGCTCCTGCTGGGCGCGCTGCTCGCACCCGCGCTCATGTCGAAGCGCCCGGCCATCGCGCACATCGCCGTGCTGTATGTCGATGCGATGCGCTGCGCGCCCTTCCTGTTGTTCGTCTATCTGATCTATTTCGGGCTGCCGAGCGCGGGCATTCGCCTGTCGAACTGGTGGGCCGGCGCCATCGCGCTGATTCTCTACAACACCGCCTACATGGCCGAGCTGCTGCGCGGCGCGTGGGCCGGCCTGCCCGCGCCGATGATCGAAGCCGCGCGCGCGTACGGCTTTCACGGCTTCGGCCTGGTTCGCCGCATCATCCTGCCTCAGGTCTTCACAGTCGCCTTGCCGATGATCGGCAACCAGCTCGTGCAGATCGTGAAGGACAGCGCGTTTCTCACGGTGATCGCGGTCGGCGAGCTGACGCATCAGATGAACGGCATTCAGGCGACCTATTTCATCCCGTTCGCCGCGTTCATCACGGCCGTGCTGCTTTACTGGGCCATATGCCTCGTGATCGAAGGCGGCAGCGGATTACTGTCCAGATTTGCCGAGGAACGCAGAGCATGAACATTTCGAACGACGTCCCGGTCACCATCATGCGCGCGACCGACGCAGCCGGAGCATCGTCCGGCCTCGCGAGCGGCGCGGCGAGCCAGGCGGCGCTTACGGTCCTGCAACTCAACGGCATATCGAAGTCGTTCGGCGAGAATCACGTGCTGCGCGATGTCTCGCTCACCGTGCACAAGGGCGAGACCGTATGCCTGCTGGGACCGTCGGGCTGTGGCAAGTCCACGCTGCTGCGCTGCGTGAACTGGCTGGAAATTCCCGATGCCGGCACGGTCCACGTATCCGGCCGGCGCATGGGCCTGCGCGAAGGCTCGTCGATCAAGATGAACGATGCCGAACTCGCGCGTTCGCGCGCGCGCATCGGCATGGTGTTTCAACATTTCGCGCTCTGGCCGCATCTGACGGTGCTGCAGAACGTGATGGAAGCGCCGTTGCACGTGCTCGGACTTCCACGCGACGTAGTGCACGCGGAAGCCGAGCGCCTGCTTGAACGCGTCGGCCTCGCGGCCAAGATGGATGCGTATCCGTCGCGGCTGTCGGGCGGCCAGAAGCAGCGCGTGGGCATTGCGCGCGCACTGGCCATGAAGCCCGACATCCTGCTCTTCGACGAACCCACCAGCGCGCTCGATCCGATGCTCGTCGGCGAAGTGCTGAGCGTGATGCGCTCGCTCGCGCAGGAAGGCGCGACCATGGTCATCGTCACGCACGAGATGGAGTTCGCGCGGCAGGTGGCGAGCCGCGTCGTGTTCATGGACGCGGGACAGGTGATCGAAAGCGCGCCGCCCGAGCAGTTCTTCGACGCGCCGCAGACGCCGCGCGCGCGGCAGTTTCTTGCGCGCTTTCGCTCGCCGCATCACGCGGCCGAAGACTGAGCGAGTCTTCCGGACGCGCCTGACGTTCAGACTCGTCGCGGCCTGCATGCGCCGCGACGAGTCTGAGCGGATTCATTGCGGCGCAGCCATGTCCGCGGCCTGCCTGACTTCACCGTCCTTGTACTTGCCCCAGGTTTGCGCCAGTTCGCTCATCGACCGCGGATCGCAGTCGTATTCGGGCAAGGTGTCGGCATCCCAGTGACCGAAGCGATCGACGCCGCGCACGAGCGTCGCCCGACGTCGGCCGGTGACGGATCGCACATGCGCCGGCACATAGAAGAACGCGAAGCCGATGCGCCGATCATCCGAGCGATTCGGCAACGAACTGTGCGCGGTGCGTTCGTGATGCATCGAAAATTCGCCCGGCTCAAGCGGCATTTCGACCGCCAGGTTTTCGTCGATGTCGACGAGCGTCTGCCCCTTGGCGAGCATGTTGTCCTTCGCGTACGTCTCGACGTGCTTGAGGTCCGGCCCGCTGTGCGAGCCGGGCAGCACGCGCAGCACGCCGTTGACCGAATTCGCCGGCGTGAGCGCGACCCACACGGTCACTTCCTCGTGCGGCGTCAGCCCGAAATACGTCGAGTCCTGATGCCAGGACACATAGCGCGGATCACGACCGTTTTTAGCGAAGATCGACGCGCCGAACAGCATGATGTCCGGCCCGATGAGATCCTCGACCGCATCCAGAATGGCCGGATGACGGCCGAGTTCGACGATCGCCGGCAAGGCCAGATGACCTTTGATCTTGAGCGTCCTGTTGACGTCCTCGCCGGAGGACGCCTCGTACCGTTCGATGATGCGGCGATACTCCGCCGCCTCGTGCGCGTCGATCGCGCGCATCGGATAGACATAGCCGTGCTGCTTGAAGTGCGCGACCTGCGCTTCGGTGAGATGCTTCGTCATGGACGTTCCTCTGAGTGTGCTTCGATCGGAAAGACGCTTGCTCGTCCGGCAACGGGTCGCGCCCGCGCGGACGCTTACCGCATGAGTTCGTGCACGGCGCGCGCGACGCGCAACACGCCTTCGTCCGCGCCGCGCGCGCCGATGACGGACACGCCGACCGGCGCGCTGCCGATGCGCGTCCACGGCATGCTCACCTGCGGCAGGCCTGCGAGACCGGCGACGCACAGCATCTGCTGCGCACGGGCGCGCGTGTGATCGACCGTTTGCGCCGATGCATCGGCGCGCGGCGCGCCGCCCGGCACCGTCGGAACCAGCCAGTAGGTGCCTTGCGGCAGGGCTTCGGCCATTGCGTGGATCGCTTCAACGCGAAGCCGCTGCGCCTGCGCGATCTGCTCGCGCGTGATGGTCAGGCTCATCGCGAAGCGCGCGCCGACGTCCGCACCGAAGCTCGCCGAATGCTCGCGCGCCCACTTTCCGTATCGCTGGGCGATTTCCCCCGCCTGCAACACGCGGAACGTCTGCGCCCAGTCAGGCAGCGGTGCCTGCGGCGCGACGAAGCTCACGCGCTCGCCGAGCGCCTCGATCGACGCCTCGAAGCGCGCCGCGACGGGCGCATCGACGCAGGCGAGCAGGTTGCGCGGCACGTGAACGGCGAATGCATCGTCGTTCGATCCGACGACGCTTTGCGCCAGTACCTCGAACATGAGCGCGAGAGTGTGCGGATCGCGCGCGAACCAGCCGACCGTGTCGAAGCTGTGCGCGAGCGTGAGACATCCGTCGGTCGCGATGCGGCCGTGCGTGGGCCGCATGCCCCACACGCCGCAATAGCTAGCCGGCAGGCGCACGGAGCCGCCGCAATCGGTGCCGAGCGCGACGTCCGCATGACCCGCCGCGACTGCCACGACCGACCCCGACGACGATCCGCCCGGCATGCGCGCCGGGTCCGCCGGATTCACGGGCGTGCCGTAGTGCGCGTTGACGCCGGCAAGGCTGTAGGTAAGTTCGTCGGTGACGGTCTTGCCGATCCACTGCGCGCCTTCTTCGAGCAGCGCACGCACGGCGAGTGCGGTGCGCGCGGCGACCGGCTGCTGATCGCGCCAGGCCGGATTGCCGCCGCCGGTGCGCAATCCGGCGATATCGAAGACATCCTTCACCGCGAGGCGCAAGGTCGCGAGCCGATCGCCGGTGCGCGGCGGCAGCGCGGCGGGCGGCAGCGAGGCGAAGCCATCGGCGACGAATGCGCCGTGGAGGCCTGCTTGCAGCAAATCGTTCCGCGTCATGACGGGTCCATCCAGCTGACGTGAGCGGCGACCACGCGCCATTGACCGTCGATACGCGCCCACGTCTGCGACTGGCGCCCGATGCGCGGCTCGCCTGCGCGCGAGAACGTGATGTTCGTCACGGCGAAGTCCGCGCCGAAGCTCGTCACCGACCGGTCGACGATCGTGCGCATCAGGCCCTTGCCCGGACGCTGCGCCCGAAACTCGCGGATGGCGTCGTAGCCTTGCAGGTTTTCGGTCGCGCCGTAGCGCAGCGTGTGCGGACTCATCCAGAAGAGCGTGTCGAGCACGGCGACGTCGTTGGTCGTGAGCGCGCGCTCGTATTCGTCGAAGGCGGTTTCGACCGCCGCGAGCGTGGCCGGATGGTTGATCGGTTCTGCGCTCATGCGTTGTCGCCGGAAAGGTTTCTCATTGCGCGCGCGAAGAGTTCGGGCGGCGCCGCATAGAGACCGCGCCCGAGCAGGCCTGCGCGTCCGTCGCCGCCGATCATCGCGATGGCGGCGAGTGGCGCGATACCTTCGCGCTCGACGCGGGCGGCATCGAGCACACCGGGCAGCCGCGGGAACGCGGGATGCGGCTCCGTGTAAAGGCGCGCCTGGCGCTCGCGCCAGCCGGCGGGCAACAATGCCTCGAACGCCTGCGCCGGCTCCGGCGCGAGCGCCTGCGCGCCGAAACCGGCCGCGTCGATGACGCCGCTGTCGCCGGTCAGCGGCGCCGCCTCCGCCTGCTGGTGCGGATCGATGCGCGGTCCTTCCGGCGCGCGGGCGTCGGCGGTGATCCACCGTGAGGGCGCGCCCGCAAGCCGGATACCGATGCGCTCGCCGTTGCCCGCGAGCGCCACCACGAGCGTCGATGAAGCATCGCCCGCGCGCGCCGCCGCCGAAAGCATGAGCGCGCACGCGGCCATCCACGGCGTGAGGAAGAAAAGCGGCGTCTGGGCGAGCATCGCGTCGATCTCGCCGGATGCATCGGAGAGGCGCGGCGCGAGCAGCTCGCGCAGTGCGGCGGTGGCAGCCGTGGTGCGCGCGTGCAGATCGTCGCCATCATCGAGACCGGTTTGCGCCAGCGCCAGCAGATCGAGCGGGCCGCGAGCGAGCGCTGCATCGAGCGCGGGCGCGAGCACTCGGTCGCGCCATTTCATGCGATCGAGAATGCGCAGATCGCGGCCGCCGAAGCGAATCTGCGGACCCGCGCCGCTGCCCAGCATGGACCACGCACGCGCGGCGGAATCGTTCGCGTCGTTCACCTCGACGAGCATCGTGCGCGGCGAGATCACGGCCGCGAGCGGCGTCACCACGCCATACGCCTGCGCGCATTCGAGCCGCACTTCTCCTTGCGCGATCAGCCGTTCGGCGTGCACTTCATCCTTCGCCCAGCCTTCGTACAGACAGCACAGGACCGCAGACGAACGCACCGGCGCGGACGGCTCGCGCGGATTGTCGAACGGCGGCCCCGCATGCAGCAGCGTGAAGTCCGGCAGACGCACCGCGTCGCGCGCCGCCACGACCGCGCGCCATTGCGGACGCACCGCGTGAACGCGGCTCAGCGCGCGTGCGTTGGCATCGTCGGTGCGCATGGTCAGCGGGCCGCGAAGCTGAACAGTCCGCGCAGGCGCGACCACAGCATCTTCCAGAACAGATTGCCGACATCGAGCGGCGCGTTTGCCGCTTTCGCCGATGCCGCACGCACTCCCGGACGCGGTTCCACGCGCGTCTTCGGGGCGGGCGCTTCGGCTTCCTGCACGACGGCCGGCGCTGCGGCCTGCACCAGCGCGCTGCCTGCTGCCGTGTCCGCGACGTCGAGCTTCGCCTTGAGATTTTCGGCGAACGCTTCGGTCATGCGCGTCGCCAGTTCCTTCACGATCCCGCCGCGCGAAAACTGCGCGAGGCTGCCGCCGATCGTGTAGTCCACCTTCACGTCGACACGCGTTTCGCTCGCCGCCGTGGCTTCGAGCGCGAACGACGCCACGCCCTTCACGCGCGACGAACTCTTCCGGTCCACACCCGTTCCCGTGATGCTGCCGCGATACTGCGCATCGTCGAGCTGCATCGCGCCGTCGCCCGCGAACGACGCGACGATCGGCCCGAGCTTGACGGTCATCGCGAGCTTGAGCATGCCGTTCGCGACTGGCGCTGTGAGCGAGGCGCCCGGCAGGCACGCGACGATCCCGGGCGTGTCGTGAAAGCGCGCCCATACGGCATGGCGCGGATAAGGGACGGTGAAGCTTTGTTCGATTTCCATGGCGCGAATTCCGTATGAGTGTTTCAGGCGGTCGCGGCGGCGGCCGCGAGCGGGGCTGCGGCGCGGGCGCGACGCGCATCGAGCACGCGGCGGATCGCGCGGACGATGCCCACGTAGCCCGTGCAGCGGCACAGGTTGCCGGAGAGTTCGAGGCGCACGCGCGCGTCGTCGGCATCGGGCAGGCGCGTGACGATGTCGCGCGCGGTCATCAGCATGCCCGGCGTGCAGTAGCCGCATTGCAGCGCGTGTTCGGCGCTGAAGGCCGCGCGCAGCTCGTTCATGATGGCGTCGTCGTCGAAGCCTTCGATGGTGCGCACGGCGCTCCCCGCGCAACTGATCGCGGGAGTGATGCACGAACGGGTCGGCACGCCGTCCACGTCGATCGTGCATGCGCCGCATACGCCCTGCTCGCAACCGATGTTGGTGCCGCACAACATGCGCTGCTCGCGCAGGAAATCGGCGAGACTCGTGCGCGGCTCGACGCGGTCCACGACCGGCGCACGGTTGACGACGAGTTCGATCGTCTTGATGAATGCGTCGCTCATGGTGCTTTTCCGTCCTGATTGCGAATGGCCGCCGCCGCGCGCACGAGCGCGACGCGATGCACTTCATGTTCATAGCTTCCCGCTTCGATGCCCGCCGCTTCGAGATGTGCATCGAAACACGAGGTTTGCGGATTGGCGTCGCGCAGCAGATCGCGCGCATCGTCGATGGCGAAGGGCGGTGCGTCGATCGCGCCGATCACGGCACGGCACACGCCGCGCGCCGCATCGTCGATGAACACCGCGATGGCCTCGGCGAACTCGCCCGGCTTGCGGTTGAACTTGTAGTAGCTCCAGCGCGCCGTCGGCGAAAGACGCGCGAAGCGCACGCCGGTCAGGATCTCGTCGGCTTCGAGCGCGGTCGTGAATGCGCCGGCCATCCAGTCGCCGCCGTCGATCACGCGCGCGCCGCCCGGTCCCGCGACCAGAAACTGCGCATCGAGCGCGCACATCGTGTTGATCCAGTCCGCAGCGGGATCGGCGTGGGCGAGACTGCCGCCGAGCGTGCCGCGATTGCGCACCGCGCGATACGCGATGCCGCGCGCCACATATTCCATGAGTCCGCGTGTGCCGGTCTCGACCTTGCCGTCCTCGATCTGCGCATGCGTGAGGCATGCGCCGAGCGTGACCGTCTCCCCTTCGATGCGGCATGCACGCAGCGCCGCGATGCCGCGCAGATCGACGAGCATTTCCGGCTGCGCGAGGCGCAGGTTCATCATCGGCCCGAGCGACTGGCTGCCGGACACGAACTTGCCCATGCCGCCGGTCGGGACGATGAGCGCGATCGCCTCGTCGCAGGTGAGCGGCTTTGCATAATCGTAGGTCGCGGCTTTCATGCGGGCATTCCTTTCATCGCGCGGGCCTGGCGTTCGCGCTCCTTCGCGAGCGCTTCGACGACGAGGCGCGGCGTGACCGGCAACTGGTCGATGCGCACGCCGAGTCCGCGCAACGCATCGTTGACAGCATTGGCAAGCGCGGCGGGCGGACCGATCGCCCCGCTCTCGCCGATGCCCTTCTGCCCGAACTCGGTGTATGGCGCGGGCGTTTCCATGTGTTCGATGCGAATGGCGGGCACTTCGGTCGCGCCGGGCAGGATGTAGTCGGCGAGCGTCGAGGCGAGCGGCTGGCCGTCGTCGCTGTACGGCATCGCCTCGTAGAGCGCTGTGCCGATGCCCTGCGCCGCGCCGCCGTAGACCTGTCCGTCGACCACCATCGGATTGATGAGCACGCCGCCGTCTTCCACGATCACGTAATCTAGAATCTCCGTCTGCCCGAGCGCCGGATCGACCGCGACGACCACCGCGTGGCACGCGTAGCTGAAGGTGCCCGAATCGCGCTTCGCCTGATAGGACGTCGAGACTTCGAGGCCGCGCGGATCGACATCGGACGGCAGCAGTTGCGGCGCGAGATACCAGGTCCGCGCGATTTCCCGCAGGCTGCGCGACGCCTGTCTGCCGACCACCGCGCCGTTTTCCCAGCGCACCTCGCTCGAGGGTTCGCCGAGCAGATGCGCGCCGATCTTCAGGAGCCGCTCCTTCAGTTCCTTCGATGCGCGGCCCACCGCGCCGCCTGCCATCACGATCGAGCGCGAGCCCCAGGTGCCGGTGGAATAAGGCGTGACGCCGGTGTCGCCGAGCACGATGCGCACGCGGTCGGTGTCGATGCCGAGCACTTCGTGCGCGATCTGCGCGAGCGTCGTTTCCATGCTCTGCCCGTGCGAATGCACGCCCACGCGCACTTCGAGCACGCCGTCGGGCGTGAGGCGGATGACCGCCGGCTCGTAGCCCGGCACCATCGGAATGCCCCAGCCGTGATACACCGACGTGCCGTGCGCGCCCTGCTCGCAGAACACCGACATGCCGAAACCGATGCGCCTGCCGTCCGGCTCGCCGCGACGCTGCCGCGCGCGAACCGCGGACAGGTCGATCGCGGCCATCGCGCGGCGCACCGCCTCGGGATAGTCGCCGCTGTCGAAATGCTTCCTGGTGATGTTGTCGTAGGGCATCTCGTGCGGCTCGACGAGATTGCGCAGACGCACCTCATAGGGCTCGATGCCCGCTTCGAGCGCGATCGCATCCATGACGGTTTCGATCGCGTAGCACACGCCGGTGCGCGCCACGCCGCGATACGGCAGGATCGGCGGCTTGTTGGTCGCGACCGACCACGTGCGGCACCGGAAGCGCTCCATCTTGTACGGCCCCGGCAGGATGCTGCCGATCTGCGCCGCCTCCAGACACGCCGAGAACGGATACGACGAATACGCGCCCGAATCCACATGCGCCTCGCATTCGACCGCGAGCAGGCGGCCGTCGCGATCGGCGTAGCCGGTAATGTCGTAGTCGTGCTCGCGGCAGTTCGCATTCGCCGTGAGTTGTTCGCGGCGATCCTCGATCCAGCGCACGGGCTTCTCCAGTTGCATCGCGAGCCAGCCGCAGCAGACTTCCTCGGGCAGCAGAATGCCTTTGTAGCCGAAGCCGCCGCCCACGTCCGGCGCGATCACGCGCACTTGCCCTTCGTCGAGGCCGAGACATTGCGCAAGCCCGGTGCGCGTGATGTGCGGCATCTGCGCGGACGTGTGCAGGATCAGTTGCGACAGCCGCCGGTCCCAGTGCGCAACGCAGCCGCGCCCTTCCATCGGCGCCATGCTCTGGCGCGCCGTGCGCAGCTTGCGATGCACGCGGATCGGCGCGTCGCGGCGGATCGCGTCGAGATCGACGTCAGGGTTCGCATCGACGAAAGTTTCGAGGAAGACGTTGTCGCCCCAGTGTTCGTGCACGAGCGCGGAATCGTCGCGGCGCGCGTCGATCATGTCGACCACGGCGGGCAGCTCCTCGAAATCGACGAAAACCTGCGCGGCAATGTCCTCGGCCTGCGCGCGCGTCGCGGCCACGCACATTGCAATGATCTCGCCGACCTGCCGCACCTTGCCGCTCGCGAGCACCGGCTGCTCGGAAGACTTGAAGCCCGGCAGGCCCGAATTCGCGACGACAGGCTTCACGCCTTCCATGTCGCCAAGCGTGTAGATCGCGTGTTCGAAGCCCTCCGGCTTCTCGATGCCGACGATATGACCATGCGCGATCGGGCTGCGCACGAACGCCACATCGACCATGCCGACCATGCGGATATTGGGCACGTATTCGCCGCGCCCGTGCATGAAGCGCTCGTCTTCCTTGCGCGTGAGCGATGCGCCGATGCCTTGCGCGCTATCGCCGCCGCCCTGTCTATGCAGACGTTTGATCATCGTATGAACCTCGCATTCTCAGGCGGCGCGCGCGAGCGGCAGGGTCGGCGAAACGGCGTCGTGGCGCACGCCGTCGCGCAGGCAGAAGAGCGGCGCCAGCATGCGGTCGGTGATGACCTGCGTGCCTTCGTTGTCCTCCAGCACCCAGCGCCCGCGCCGGTCGTCGAGCACGCTGATGTCTGCGCCGCGTCCCACCTTGAGCGTGCCGATCTCGCCCTCCATGCCGACCATCTTCGCGGCGTTGCACGTCGTCATGGCGACGACGTGATCGAGCGGCAGGCCGAGCGCGAGCATGCTGGTCATCGCGCTGACAAGGCTGAACTGCGTGCGGCCGAGGAACGAATGCTCTTCGTCGGGATGGCTGTCGGGCGTGCCGGCTGGCGCGGGCACGTGTGTGTTGTAGCCGTGCATGTCCGCGCCGAGCGTGTCGGGCACGACGCCCGCATCGAGCACGATGCGCGCCGTCCTGAAGCTGAAATGCGAGCCGTGGCCGACGTCGATCTTCAGGCCGCGCGCGACCGCTTCGTGCACGAGCGGATGCAGTTGCCCGTTCTCCTCCACGAAGCCGCCCGGATGACGGCTGAACGGATGCGCGAGGATATCGCCGGGCTTGAGGGTCTCGACCACCTGATTGAAGATGCAGTCCGGCTGGACCGGCAGGCCGCCGCTCTGTGGCTTCGGCCACAACTGGCCGAAGTGGATGTACAGGGGCAGTTGCGCGCCACGGCCAATCTGCGCGGCGATCTTCATCACGTCGAGGCCCCAGCGCGCGAAGCCGCCGATTTCCGCATGCGCCTTGATGCCCTTCACCAGATCGGGATTGGCCTTGATGGACTTGATGGTCGCATCGGCATCCAGACAGTCGGGGCGATACAGGTCCGGATAGTAGTGACCTTCGAGCCCGCCGACGAGATAGGCGGAGATGAACGCGAGCACGCGCGTGGCCGAACGCTCCGCTACGTAATGACGAAAGCCCGGAATCGTGATGCAGCTCGGACCGCCCTGATCGACGATCGTCGTGACGCCCGACTGCACGCCGCACTGATCGGCATTCAAGCCGAAGCGGCCCGTCACGTACTGATAGATGTGGCCGTGCGTATCGATGAGACCGGGCAGCACCAGCTTGCCGCCGCAATCGACGAGTTCCGCCTGATGTGCCTGGCTCGCGGCAGCGGCGCCGATTGCGGCAATGACGCCGTTGTCCACCAGGACGTCGAGCGTGGCGTCGATTTTCTGGGCCGGGTCGATGACGCGCCCTCCCTTGAGCAGAACTTGTGACATGTACTGTGCGCCTGGCCGAGTCGAAAGATGCGTGGTGTACCGCAAGTTGTATGCCGGTTTTTATGCATCGATTTACGAACGAATTTTCTTCGTCCGAATCATTCAGTTAGCAGTGTTCTTCAACGCCAGATACGTGCCATTCCACGGAGCTTCGCAAACTGCCTCGCACCAACTCGGAGAGCACCGACGCGTTCCCGCACCACGCCCATGCGCGATGCCTTCTTATGGTGATTCGTCGGTGTACCCCGCATTTGCGGCGCGCCGCGATTTCGGCCTAGAATGCGGCATCGGAGCGTCCGACGCTCGTCCCTCTTTCCACGGAAGTCGCTGACATGCGAAACACCGTCACCGATCACATCGACATCGAAAGCGTTCGCGCGGAGCTTGCGCAGCGGCAGGCGCGCTCGCCGCTGTTTGCGCGGCCCGGCTTTCTGATTCGCCGCATGCATCAGATCCATACGTTCCTGTTCGTGCAGGAAACGAGCGAGTTCAACATCACGCCGGTGCAATACAGTTTGCTCACGGCGCTGGAATCGCTCGGCGAGATGGATCAGAACTCGCTCGCCATCGAAGTCGGACTGGAGCGCTCCAGCGTCGCGGAAGTCATTCCGCGACTCAACGCGCGCGGGCTCGTCAGCCGCACGCAGGCCGAACATGACAAGCGGCTGCGGCTCGTCAAACTCACGCCGGCGGGCAAACGCCTGGTCAGGAAGATGGCCGCCGCCGTGCAGCGCGCGCACGAGCGCACCATCGAGCATCTTTCGCCTGTGGAGCGCGACGTCTTCATGCTGCAAATGATCCGGCTGGTGGAAGCCAACAACGCCGACAACCTCGTGCCCTTCCGGCTGCCCGACAGCCAGTTGCTCGCCCAGGACGAAAGCGAAAGCGAAGCCGGCGCGACGTGAACATGACGCCCGAGGAGCGCCCCGCCATCGCACTGCACGCTACGCTTTCGCGCGCGGATCGCGTCTATTACACGCTGCGCGACGAAATCTTCGACATGCATCTCCTGCCGGGCGACCGGCTTACGGAGGGCGCCATCGCCGAACGCTTCGCGGTCTCGCGCACGCCCGCGCGCGAAGCCCTGCAGCGGCTTCAGAGCGACGGTCTGATGCAGGGCTATGTGCGCGGCGGCTGGGAAGTCGTGCCGATCGACAACAAGCGCTTCGACGACCTCTACGAGATGCGCCAGATGATCGAAACCTTCGCCGTGCGCAAACTCTGCGACGCGCAGACGCCGCAGGCTAAGCTGCATCTGCTGCTCGATGCGCTCGATCGCATCTGGAAAATCGGGCGCGCGCGGCGCATCACCGATGGCCGCAAGCTCGTCGAACTGGACGAAGCGCTCCATCACTCGCTCGTCGCGGCGGCGGGCAACGACGAGCTCACCTCGGCGATGCAGCGCGTCACCGACCGCATTCGCGTGGTGCGGCGGCTCGACCTGGTGCAGGGCGACTGCATCGCCGAAACCTATGACGAACACGCTGCGATTCTCGACGCCATTCGCCGCGGCGACGGCGCGCTCGGTGTCGAACTCGTGTCGCGCCATATCCGCGGAAGCCAGGCCAGCGTGAGCGGCCTCACCATGCAGCGCCTGCTCGCCGCGCGCACCGGGACAGGGCGCGAAGCCGTCGAGCACGCACCGGCAAGGCCTCGGCGCACCATCTGACGACATCACGAGGCTTCGCATCGGCGTCGTCGACGCGGCGCTGCAAGCCTTATCCGGCAAGCCTGATCAGGGTTATTACCAAGCGTTGGCACGGATCTCGCATTGGTCGTTTCGTTGTATACAAGGAAACGTCAATGCTTCTGGAACACGCGCAAGCCGCTGCCAACACACTGAATCCCACGCGCGGATCGCGCGGCATGGCGGTCGCGCCGCACGCGCTCGCCTCGCAAAGCGCGCTCGCCGTCCTGCGCGAAGGCGGAAACGCGGTGGAGGCGATGATCGCCGCCGCCGCGACCATCGCGGTGGTCTATCCGCACATGAACAGCATCGGGGGAGACGGCTTCTGGCTGATCTCGCGCCCCGGCCACGCGCCCGTCGGCATCGAGGCATGCGGCGCGGCCGCGATGCGCGCCAGCATCGACACGTATCGCTCACTCGGTCTGAGCGCGATTCCCCCACGCGGCCCGCTCGCGGCCAATACCGTCGCCGGCACGGTGTCGGGCTGGGACTTCGCGCATCGCTACTCGAAAGACGTGCTCGGCGGTCGCCTGACTGTCGCGCGGCTGCTCGAAGACGCCATTTATTACGCGAGGGACGGCATCCCGGTCACGCGCAGCCAGGCCGATTGCATTGCGGGCAAGCGCGCAGAACTGGAAACCGTGCCCGGCTTCGCGCAGACCTTTCTCCCTGATTCACGTGCGCCGCACACCGGCGAGCGCTTCGTCAACGCGCGGCTTGCCGCGACGCTGCAACGCCTCGCGGATGCCGGTCTCGACGACTTCTATCGCGGCGACCTCGCGCGCAGCATCGCGAGCGATCTCGCATCGCTGGAAACGCTCGTCACGCTCGACGACCTCGAGCGGCACCGCGCCTGCGCGCGCACGCCGCTCGCGCTGCGGCACACACTCGGCACCGTCTACAACATGCCGCCGCCCACGCAAGGCCTCGTCTCGCTGCTGATCCTCGGCGTGCTGGACCGCCTGCTTACCCACGACATGGACCCGCTCGGCCCCGAGTTCGTGCACGCGTGCGTCGAGGCGACCAAGCTCGCCTTCAAGGTGCGCGACGAGCACGTGACCGATCCGGACCATATGCGCATCGACCCGGTCACGCAGCTCGATCCCGCCGCGCTCGACGCGATGGCCTCTCAGGTGTCGATGTCGCGCGCCGCGCCGTGGGGTCAGGGCCGAGGCCCGGGCGATACGGTGTGGATGGGCGTCATCGATCGCGATGGCGTCGCGGTCAGCTTCATCCAGAGCATCTATCACGAGTTCGGCAGCGGAATCGTGCTGCCGCAGTCGGGCATCAACTGGCAGAACCGCGGCTGCAGCTTCTCGCTCGACCCTTCGTCGCTAAATCCGCTGATGCCGGGCCGCCGCCCCTTTCACACGCTCAATCCCGCCCTCGCGCATTTCGCCGACGGCCGCACCATGGTGTACGGCAACATGGGCGGCGACGGCCAGCCGCAGTCGCAGAGCGCGGTGTTCTCGCGCATCGCGCGATTCGGCTGGAATCCGCAGGCCGCGATCGATGCGCCGCGCTGGCTGCTCGGCCGCACCTGGGGCCAGTCCACCGATTCGCTGAAGCTCGAAGCGCGCTTTGCCGCCCCGACCGTCGACGCACTGCGCGCCCTCGGGCACGACGTCGAAGTGCTCGCCGCCTACGACGAAGCGATGGGTCATGCCGGCGCGATCGTTCGTCATTCCGACGGTTCGTTCGAGGGCGGACACGATCCGCGCAGCGACGGCGGCGTCGCAGGCTGGTAACGCTTCAGGGCACATCGCCATTCGCAGTCGTTTCATCGTCCGGTCCCGCGATTCGTCGGACCGGACGGCGCCTCTCATCCTTTTGATTCGCAATACCACCGGGGAACGCAATGAACTCTCGCATCCAGCCGATGCACGACGATGCCGCAATGCCCTCGCCCGCCGTCGTCGCACATAACCGCTGGCTCCAGCTCGGCCTGGGCCTCCTCTGCATGATGGCGATCTCCAGCCCGCAATACGTCTGGACGCTGCTGACGAAGCCACTGTCGGCGAAGCTCGGCGTGCCGCTGCCGGAGCTGCAGGTGACCTTCTCGATGCTCATCATCCTGCAGACGTTCTTTTCGCCGTTTCAGGGCAAGCTGATCGACCGTTTCGGGCCGCGCCTCCTGATCTCGCTCGGCACGGTGATGTCGGGCCTGAGCTGGGTGCTGGCGTCGATGGCCACGAGCACGTCGATGCTCTATCTCACGTATGGTCTCATCGGCGGACTCGGCACGGGCATCGTGTATGTCGGCGTCGTCGGGCTGATGGTGCGCTGGTTCCCGGACCGGCGCGGCTTCGCGGCCGGCGCGGTGGCGGCGGGCTACGGCATGGGCGCGATCGTAACCACGTTCCCGATCTCGGCATCGCTTGCGACGCGCGGACTCGACGCCACGCTTTGGATCTACGGCATCGCCTTCGCGATCGTGGGCTTTGTCGCGTCGCAGGGTCTGCGCGTGCCGCGCGATGCGGCGCTCGGGCCGGCGTCGGCTGCGGCGGCATCGGGCGTGACGAATCTTCGTCCTTCGCAGATGATGAAGTCGCCGCTCTTCTGGCTCATGTTCGCCATGATGACGATGATGTCCACCTCGGGCCTCATGGTCACCTCGCAGATGGCGACCTTCGCGGCGGATTTCGGCATTACGAAGGTCGTCGTGTTCGGCATGGCCGCGCTGCCGCTCGCGCTGACTATCGACCGCTTCACGAACGGCCTCACGCGTCCGCTGTTCGGCTGGGTGTCCGATCGCTTCGGCCGTGAAAACACGATGTTCTTCGCGTTCGCGCTCGAAGGCGTGGCGATGGCGCTGTGGCTCCTCACGCGCGACAACGCCGTGCTGTTCGTGCTGCTCTCGGGCGTGGTGTTCTTCGGCTGGGGCGAAATCTTTTCGCTCTTCCCGTCCACGCTGACCGATACGTTCGGCACACGCCACGCGACCGAGAACTACGGCTGGCTGTACATCTCTCAGGGCATCGGCTCGATCTTCGGTGGACCGCTCGCGGCGCTGTTGCATCAGCATGCGCAAAGCTGGGTGCCGGTCTTCAGCGTCGCGATCACGCTGGACATCGTCACCGCCCTACTCGCGCTCTTCGCGCTCAAGCCAATGCGCACTCGCTTCCTGAAACAGGGGACTGTATAAACGTCCAGGCACCGCGAGAGGATTACCGTTCGACGTATGTTCGCTTGCCGCCGGGGCCGCCGATGCGCTCGCCCCGGCGACGGGCGCGGAGGCGTAACAGCCGATCAAGCGTCTCGGACATCGCATCGGCGAGAGACAGAGATTGGCCGATCTCTGCCGGGATGACCGGGCTGAATCGTTACAATGCATCGATGAACTCCATCTTTGACGGCGTCGAATGCGAGATATGCTGACTTCCTTTTTTTGGAGCGGCGACGCCATCCGCAGTCGTAACGTAAGCGACATCGTTTTATCGGGCACGCTCGATGTGCCTGCGCCTTGTGCGTCCGTGCTTGCGGATTGGCAAAGAGAGACAGCGACCCGGCTCGCCCTGGAACCTGGGGATGTCGAGGCAATGCATCTGGCGCGTACGCAAGTGCGCTGGCCGGACTACAAGCGGTGCGTGCAGGCCATGTCCGACTGGACAGGCGCCCTGGGACTGCCCGCGGTGCTTGCCGACAGCCCCATGGCGCTGATGGCCTGTCGTGGCGCGAAACATCACCATGATGGCGAGCAATATGGCGGTGCCGCCTTTTGCAATCTCTTCCTGAGCGAAGACAAGGGTCTGGACTTGCACTTTCCCTCTACGGGCCAACGCATTCCCCTTAAGCGCGGAACAGCCGTGATTTTCGATACGGCCCAGCCCCACGGCGTCGTTCAGCGCGGCAGCGACAGGTTTTTCCCGGCCGACTTCGCCCCGGACCAAGACTTCACCCAGATTTTTCTGACGTGGGAACTTCCAATCGAAGACGCCAATATTGGAAATGCGCTGAAGATCGTCCTCGATGTTGACCGCCCGACGTCGCTACAGCTCAAGGAAGAGCAAGTCCGGTTGAACGGTGCACCGGCCGCCGTGTGCCCGGAATCGGGTCGGTGGCTCCGCGTTGACTAGCGGTCGGCGTCACGGCCTGGACCGTGGCACTGGACCGCGAAGTAAGCGACTCACAACCCAACTCGTCCTCGCGTCGGCTCGAGGCGTACAGACATCGCCCCTAACCGGAGCGCATCCCATGCTTTCAGATCTCTATCGCGGCTACATTGCCTGTCTGAACGCGCAGGACTGGCCGAATCTCGGCACATACGTTCACGACGCGGTGCAGTACAACGAGCGGGCGCTGACGCTCGATGATTACCGCGAAATGCTGAAAAAAGACTTTCGCGAGATACCGGATCTCCTCTTCGATATTCAACTGCTGATTGAAGAGCCGCCGCGCGTCGCGTGCCGGTTGCGGTTCGAATGCACGCCGGTAGGGGAATTCATGGGACTGCGCATCGACGGAAAACGCGTCGTTTTCTGCGAGAACGTGTTCTACGAATTCCGCGAAGGGAAAATCGCCAAGGTCTGGTCCGTCATCGACAAAGCTGCGATCGAGGCGCAGCTTTAGGCGGCTTCCGTGAAGAACGTATCGACGATGTCGTCCCTCAACCCGGCGACCTCGCGATCCCCCACCTTCCGCGGCCTCGCCAATCCCACGTCGATCACTTCGCCGATGCGCCCGGGCCGCGCCTGCATCACCACGATCCGATCCGAGAGCAGTACTGCCTCTTCCACATCGTGCGTGACGAGCACCATCGTGATTCGTTCCCGCTCCCATATGCGTTGCAATTCCAGTTGCAAACGGCTGCGCGTGAGCGCATCGAGCGCGCCGAAAGGTTCATCGAGCAGCAGCAATCGCGGCCGATTGACGAGCCCGCGCGCAATCGCCACACGCTGCGCCATCCCGCCCGACAACTGATGCGGATAATGCCGCTCGTATCCCTTCAACCCGACGAGCTCGACATGTTCCGCCACCGCCCGCGCTTTCTCCGCTTTCGACAGCGGCGCATTGCGCAACGCAACGGCCACGTTCTGCGCGACATCGAGCCACGGAAACAGCCGATGGTCCTGAAACACGATCCCGCGCGACAAATCGGTGGTCACGACGCGCTTGCCGTCGAACTCGATCTCGCCTTCGTGATCGCCGTCCAGCCCTGCGATGAGCCGCAGCAACGTCGACTTGCCGCACCCGCTCGCCCCGACGATGCTCACGAACTCGCCGCTCGCAATCGACAAGTCGATGCGATCGAGCACCGGGGGCGCCGCATCGTCGTTGAAGCGCTTGCTCACATGCCGCAGCGTCAGACCGCTGTCCTGCCCGATTGCCGTCGTCATTACTGGATTCTCCTCAAGCCGCGCGCGACGTCTCGAACCAGCGCCGCTGCACGCCGCGCGCCAAGGCATTCAGCGCCCACCCCGTCAAACCGACCACGATCACGCCGAACACGACGAGATCCATGCGAAATTGCTCGCTGCCATCGACAAGCGTATTGCCGATCCCGCTGCCCGCGACGAGCAGATACTCCGCCCCGAGCGTCGCGAGCCACGAATAGATGAGCGCGAGATACACGCCCGTGAAGATCGAAGGCAACGCGGCGGGCAACACCACGTACGCCAGCGTCTGCAACCGGCCATAGCGATATGCCCGCGCCACATCGAGCCAGTTGACCGGCACCGCGCGAATGCCATCGCTCGTGTGCATCACGACCGGCACGAGTGCCGCGAGCGAAAGGAACACGACCTTCGCGACATCGCCCAGACCGAACCAGACGGAAATCAGCGGGATCCACGCGAACAGCGAAACCTGCTTGAAGGTGTTGAAGCTCGGCGCAATCGCGCGATTCGCGAGCTTCGAGATGCCGAGCAGCGCGCCGAGCGCGAGGCCGAGACCCGTGCCGATCGCGAACCCTGTCAATTCACGCGCAAGCGATGCGGACAACGCCCGCACGAGCGCGCCGCTTCGAACCTGCTCGACGGCGGTATCCCAGACCTGTGCGGGCGAAACCATCACGCCGTGCCCGGCTTGCGCGCCGCGCGACACGATCCACCACACCGCGAGCGCGGCGACCGGCAGCACGAGCCCGCGCCACGATCCTTTGACTGTTCCGGCTTCCCAATCCAGTGTCGACATCTGTTGATCCTCAAACCGAGCGGCCGCGCTGAAGCCTGCGCTCGAAAACATTGAGCAGACGATCCGCCGCATAACCGATTGCACCGACGATCAGAACCGCGGCCAGCACGAGATCGAGCTGAAAGAGCTGTCGTCCGTACACGATGAGATAACCAAGCCCTTCCGACGATGCCACGAGTTCGACGACGACGAGCGTCAGCCACGCCTTCGTGAACGCGAGCCGCACGCCGGTGCCGATGACGGGTATCGCCGAAGGCAAGGTCACGCGCGCAATCACCTGCCAGCGCGAATAGCGATACACCGCCGCGACTTCCTGCAATGCGCGCGGCGTGCCGCGAAAGCCTTGCAACGTGGACAGCGTGACGGGAACGAGCGCCGCGTGCCCGATCAGCAGATACTTCAGCGGCTCGCCGATGCCGACGACGATCATGAGGAACGGCAGCCAGCCGAGCACGGGCACCTGCACGATCGCATTGAAGCTCGGCAGCACGTAAGCCTCGAACGTGCGCGACAGGCCCAGCAAACCGCCCAGCAAGATGCCGAGCGCCACGCCACCGCCGAAGCCCACGGCGGCACGCGTCATGCTTGCCCACACGTGGATCCATAGCTCGCCGTTCTTCAGGAGCGCGCCGAGCGTTTCGAACACGAGCGCGGGCGGCGGCAACACCTGCGCGGAAATCCAGCCGTATCGCGAACCCGTCATCCATAGCAAGGCCAAAGCGATGGGCACGATCCACGGCAACGCAGTCCAGCCGATCGAGCGCAACGTATCGCCCGGCAGCGTCCTGCGCGCGCGATATGCCGGAAGAAATACACGCGTCAGGGCGTTGGCCATTTACCTGTTCTCCGCGAGACGTTCGCCGGCAGGCTTGCCCGAGGCATCGAAACGCGGCCAGTATGCTTCGAGCTTCAGCGACTTCAATGCCTGATCGAGATACTTCGGCTCGAACCATCCGTTCACGCTGACGGGCTGGCGGATCAGGTTCAAACGCAGCGCATCGTCGGCGACGGATTGATAGCGCGCGACGAGGAACGGGTCGATGAGCGGCGAGTTGCGATCCTTCAACGGCTGATTCGCATACTCCGAAGCCCACGATTCAGGGGGAATGCCGCTCTTCGACCACAGCGCGAAGAGCGCGTTGCGGTTCGCTTCGTCGGACGACCAGTACGCCGCCTGAACGACCGCGGTCACGACTTTCTGCACGGTATCGGGATGCGCGTTTTCGAAGTCGTCGAGCACGAGCAGATGCGCCTGGCGCGTGAGCTGCAAGCCGTCGTCGCGCGATGCATAGACGATCTTCGCGAGCCCCTGACGCTGCAGCTTGAAGAGCGAATAGTCGAGGAATACCGCATCGACGCCCTTCGATGCGAGCGCGGCCTGTGCAGCAGCGGTATCGAGATTGATCACGCGCAGATCGCGCTCGCTGAGGCCGTTTTGCTTCAGCACGTTATCGGCGACGAGTTGCAGGTTCGTCCCGCGAAAGATGGCGACGCGCTTGCCCTTGAGATCCTTCACGCTCTTGATATCGGAATCGGGCGGCACGGCGAGATAGACGCCGGCGCGCACGTTGGACGCCACCAGCAGATGCGTCTTCAATCCGTTCGCGCGGCCGATCACGGCAGGCAGATCGCCCTGATACGCGAAATCGATCTGCTTGTTCGCGAGCGCTTCGTTCACGGCCGGTCCCGCGCCTTTGAAGAAGATCCATTCGACCTTGAGCTGCTCGGGCCGCAACGCATCCTCGACACGATGCTGCAACTGCGCGGTCGCGGCCGGTGAGCCGCCGAAGGTCGGCGGATCGCCGCTGCCCTGCTGCGCGACGCCGATGCGCACCACCGCCGGATCGGCGGCATGCGCGGGACCGATGAGCGCAGCGAACAACGTCGCCGCGCCGACGAAGAGCTTGGATCGTAGTGTCATCGTGCAATGAGAGAGTGTGTGGACCGCCGGCGATGAAGCGTCATCGCCGGTGCATAAGGCGCGTCAGACGCTGCGGGTTTCCTGCCTGACGATGCGGCTCCTGCGCCCGTCGATGCCCACGGGCACGTCGCCATGCACGGTCGCGCGGCGCACGACGCGATGCGCGTCGCCGTAATCGGCCACCGCGTAATGCTGAGTCGCGCGGTTGTCCCAGATGGCGACGTCACCTTGCGTCCAGCGCCAGCGCACCGTGTTCTCCAGACGCGTGACGTGGTCGTGGAACAGTTCGATCAGTCGATCCGAATCGCGCTGCGACAGGCCGATGAAGCGCTGCACGAAGTGCCCCAGCACGAGGGTGCGCTCACCCGTTTCAGGATGCACGCGCACGACCGGATGCTCCGTCTCGTAGAGCGTCGAGGTGAACTGCTTGCGATACTCGCGCTCGGATTCCGTGTCGGGCACGTGACGTGTCGCGGCATAGTCGTAGGTATTCGAATGCAGCGCCCACAGCTTGTCGGCGAGATCGCGCAGGGCTTGCGGCAGATTCGCGTATGCGGCGGCGGTGTTGGCCCATACCGTATCGCCTCCCGCGGGCGGAATCACGACGCCGCGAAGAATCGAGATCTTCGGATACGCATCGACGAAGGTAACGTCCGTATGCCAGGAGTTCGCGCGCGTGCCGTGCTTCGAATCGAGTTCGAGCAGGCGGCTGCCGTTCGAAAGCGACGGCACCGTCGGATGCGCGACGGTCTCGCCGAAGCGCGCGGCGAAGGCTTCCTGCGCGGCATCGTCGAGATGCGACTGGCCGCGAAAAAAGAGCACTTTATGTTCGAGCAACGCCTGGTTGATTGCGGCGATCGCGTTGTCGTCGAGATCGGCGGAAAGCGTCACGCCGCGCACTTCCGCTCCGATGCGCCCGCCGATTGGGCGCACCTGGACCGGTTCATTCGACGTGACGGCCTGAAGCGGGGATTCGGCGGCGAGCGTGGGGATATCGGACATCGAAAAACTCCGTTGATATGCGTTTGTCGGATGCAGGCCGCAGTGGATGCGACGAAAACATTGAAGCATCGACAGCACGCTCGACCAACGAAGCGTTTCGACTAAGCATTAAAGCGATCAGCGAGATATGTATTGCTGCAGGCCCGCGATGCTTTGCTGCAATTCCGCCTCCAGTCGCGCCATCAGTTCGGCGGCGGGCAACTCGCGCACGAGCGCGGCCGCCTGCCCGGCCCACTGCGCGCCGTAACCGAATTCGCCTTTCGCTTTAGCGGCCGCGTGCAGCGACTTGCCCGCATCGTAGGCGATGGGATACGCGGGAACCGCCGGTGCATGCGCGCCGCGCCCCAACTCGGTGAACTTGTTGACGAGGCCGCGCGCCTTGCGGCCCGAGATTGCAGCGGTGAATGTCGTATGGTCCGCTGCATCGCTGAGAATCGCGCGACGATAGCCTTCGTCGATCGACGTCTCCGTGCACGGCACGAACGCCGTGCCGAGCTGCGCCGCCTGCGCGCCGAGCGCCAGCGCAGCCGCGATGCCCGCGCCATCCATGATGCCGCCCGCCGCGATCACCGGCACATCGAACCTGCTTGCAAGAAGGCGCGTCAGCGCGAAGGTGCCGAGGTTGTCGTCGCAGGCTTCTGGGTCGAAGGTGCCGCGATGCCCGCCCGCTTCGATGCCCTGTGCGACGATCGCATCCATGCCCGCCGTAACGAGCTGCTGGGCCTCTCGAACGTTAGTTGCAGACGCAATCAGTTTGATGCCGGCCCCGCGCAATGCATCGATATATTCCTTCGACGGCAAGCCGAAGTGAAAGCTCACGATAGCCGGCTTTTCATCGACGAAAACTTCGAGCATCGCGTCATCGACGACGAAGCTCGTGTAAATCTCGCTCAGCTTCGCGGGCGGCGTCGCGCCGTATTGCGCGAACACAGGCGCGAGCCATTCGGTCCAGGCCTTCTCGACGGCGGGCTCGGCGCTGGCGGGCGCATGACAGAAGACGTTGATGTTGAACGGCCTGCTGGTGAGTTCGCGCGTCTCGCGGATCACCTTGCGCGCGCCCTGCGCGTTCATCGCGCCGACGCCGAGCGAGCCGAGCCCGCCCGCATTCGATACGGCCGCCGCGAGCGCGGGCGTGCTCACGCCTGCCATCGGCGCCTGGATGATCGGCGTATCGATGCCGAGTAACGATGTCAATGCGTTCTTGCTCATGGATATGCATCCTTTAAACATTGCATGATTCAGCGCGTCGCGAGCTTCTCGACGACGAAGTCCACGAAAGCCCGCACGCGCGACGACAAATGCCTGCCATGCGGATACAGCAGGATGAACGGTCTGCTGCAGCCGCCGAACTCGGGCAGCACCTCAGTCAGCGTGCCCGCGCGCAACTCCTCCTCGACGGTGAAGCGATAGGTCTGAAAAAGGCCCGCGCCGTGACCTGCGAGCGGAATGCCCGCGAGCGCATCGCCGGAGGTGCCGTAGCCCCCTTCTGTCGTGATCTCTACCGCGTCGCCGTTCTGCATGAAGAGCCATGGCACCGGGCGCCCGGTGCTCGGCATCTCGAACTGAATGCATTCGTGTTCGAGCAAGTCCTCGATGCGCCTGGGCGTGCCAGAGCGCTTCAGATAACCCGGCGATGCCACGACGACGAGTTCCGCATCTTCCAGCTTGCGCGCGATCAGTCCGGAATCGCGTGGCGCGCGGCCGCGTATCGCCAGATCGAAACCTTCGTCGGCAAAGTCGATGTTGCGGTTGCTCAGATGCGCCTCGACGGTCACTTCGGGATAGCGCTTTCTGAACTCCGCGAGCAACGGCAGCATGCGATAGTGGCCGTAAGGCGTCGGCATGCTGATGCGCAGCACGCCCTTCGGCGTGGTCTGCTGGCCGGTGGCCTCGCGCTCCGCTTCCGCAAGACGATTGAGCGCGTCGCGGCATTGCTCGAAGTAGCGGCGGCCCGCATCGGTCAGTCGGATCTGGCGCGTCGTGCGCACGAAAAGCCGCACGTCGAGGCGTTTTTCCAGCCGCGCGACAGAGCGGCTCACCGCGGCGGGCGTGACGCTCGCCGCCGTTGCGGCCAGCGTGAAGCTGCCGAGTTCCGCGGCGAGGCAGAAGAGTTCGATGCTGCCGAGAAGAAGATCGTCGAATTGCCGCTGCATGTCGATGGGCTTCGCGTCGTTGTCGCTGCATCTTCCGCGCTTGCGGCCGCACGGTCAACCGACGCCGTTTCATTTGACTTGTGACGCACGGGAACAGATCGGCCGCGCAAGCCCCAAAAACAATCGCCCGCTTCTTCCACACGGGAAAAAGCGGGCGATATTCATACGTTGGGTGACGCCTTACTTCGCGGTCGGCATCGCGAATTCCGCGCCCTTCTCCGTGCTCTCGGGCCAGCGCTGCATGATCGACTTCTGCTTCGTGTAGAAGCGCACGCCTTCCTCGCCGTACGCGTGCATGTCGCCGAAGAGACTGCGCTTCCAGCCGCCGAACCCGTGCCATGCCATCGGCACCGGAATCGGCACATTGATGCCGACCATGCCCACTTCGATGCGTCGCCCGAACTCACGAGCGATGTGACCATCGCGCGTATAGCACGCAACGCCGTTGCCGAACTCGTGTTCGTTGACGAGATCGACCGCTTCGCCGAAATCCTTCACGCGCACGCATGCGAGCACGGGGCCGAAGATCTCTTCCTTGTAGATGCGCATGTCAGGCGTGACGTGATCGAACAGCGTGCCGCCCGTGAAGAAGCCGTCTTCATGGCCCGGAACCTTGTAGCCGCGGCCATCTACGACGAGCTTCGCGCCTTCGTCCACGCCAAGCGCGATATAGCCTTCGATGCGCTCCAGTGCGGCGCGCGTGACGATCGGGCCCATTTCCGCATCGGACTCCATGCCGTTTCTGATCTTGAGCTGCTTCGCGCGCTCGGCAAGCTTCGGCACGATCTTGTCGGCGACATCGCCCACGAGCACCGCGACCGAGATCGCCATGCAGCGCTCGCCCGCCGAACCGTAGCCCGCGCCGATCAGGGCATCCACGGCTTGTTCGATATCGGCATCGGGCATCACGACCATGTGATTCTTCGCGCCGCCAAGCGCCTGCACGCGCTTGCCGTGCTTCGCGCCCGTCTCGTAGATGTAGTTCGCGATCGGCGTCGAGCCGACGAAGCTGATCGCCTTCACTTGCGGATGCGTGAGCAAAGCATCGACGACGACCTTGTCGCCCTGCACGACGTTGAAGATGCCGTCGGGCAGGCCGGCTTGCTTGAGCAGATCGGCCATGAACAACGACGCCGACGGATCGCGCTCGCTCGGCTTCAGGATGAACGCGTTGCCCGCCGCGATTGCGACCGGGAACATCCAGCACGGCACCATGCACGGGAAGTTGAACGGCGTGATGCCCGCGACGATGCCGAGCGGCTGGCGCGTCGTCCAGTTGTCGATGCCGGTGGAGACCTGTTCGGTGTAATCGCCCTTCAGCAGTTGCGGAATGCCGCATGCGAATTCGATCACGTCGATGCCGCGCGACACTTCGCCCTGGGCATCCGAGAACACTTTGCCGTGCTCCGCGGTGATGATTGCGGCGAGCTCGTCGCGATGCTTGTTCATGAGTTCGAGGAACTTGAGCATGACGCGCGCGCGGCGGATCGGCGGCATGTCCCGCCAGGCCGGGAACGCGGCTTTCGCGCTCGCGACGGCTGCATCGACATCGGCGGCTTCGCCCAGCACGAGCTTGCGCGGGCGCTCGCCCGTCGCGGGATTGAACACCGGCTGCGTGCGCGTGGCCGAGCCATGCGTGCGCTCGCCGTGAATGTAATGGACTACGTCGGCCGTATCGTTGAACGCTTGCATCTCGACTCCTCTGTCTGACTGGTTTGGCACTCTACACAGTGTAAGAAGCGTCTCGTCCGCTGCAAAGACGCTATGATTGAACTCATTGTTTATATCGGCGAACAATCGGCTGATGGACGAGCAAAAGATCGAAGGTCTCTGGACCCATTTGCACTGGTTGACGGTGCTCGCGGAACAAGGCAGCTACACGGCGGCGGCGGCGCGCCTGAACGTATCGAAAGCGGCGATGAGCCAGCGCATCGCGGAGCTGGAGCGCGCGGCAGGCGTGCCGCTCGTCACGCGCACGACGCGCAGCGTGCGCTTCACGGAGGCGGGCCGAAGGCTCGTCGACGATACGCGCGAGCAATACGAGCGCATTGCGTCGAGTTTCCTGAGCGTGAAGGAAACGGCGGGCATCGCGCGCGGCCTGATCCGCGTGACCGCGCCGATGGCCTTTTCGCGGCAGCAACTCGTGCCGCGCATGTCGGGATTTCTGCATGCGCATCCCGAAGTGCGCGTGCAACTGGAGGCCTCGGACAAGCTGAGTTCGATCGCGACCGAAGGCTTCGATCTCGCGGTGCGGCATAGCGCGCAGGTGCCGGATACGCATGTCGCGTGGAAGTTGTGCGATACGCATTCGGTGATCGTGGCGACGCGTGCGTATCTGAAGCGGCGCGGCACGCCCGCGACACCGGACGACCTCG
The DNA here is from genome assembly GCF_023631085.1 of Caballeronia sp. INML1. NCBI lineage: Bacteria > Pseudomonadati > Pseudomonadota > Betaproteobacteria > Burkholderiales > Burkholderiaceae > Caballeronia > Caballeronia sp. INML1. The sequence goes on from NZ_JALQDT010000061.1 coordinate 84,147, forward strand.
CCACGCACGATTGCCTCGTCTATCCGCGCCCGCAGGCGTCGAGCATCTGGTCGTTTCAGAGAAAGGGCTCGCGCAAGAGTTCGACCGGGCCCTATACGCTCGCGGTGAACGGGCCGTTCGCGGCGAATAACAGCGAAGTGTTGCGCGATGCCGCGCTCGACGATCTCGGCATTGCGCTGCTGCCTGATTTCACCGCGCAAGCCGCCGTGCAGGCGGGCAAGCTCGTCGTGCTGCTACCGGAGTGGCGTCCGGTCGGCGCGTTCGCCGATCAGCTATTCGTGGTGCGGCCGTATGCGCCGCATGTGCCGCGCGCGGTTGCGCTTTTCATCGGATATTTGCGCGAGGCTTTTGCGGGTGGGTTTCCGCTTTAAATCGAACTGCTCTGAACGGCAAAAACGCGCCCGCTTTCATGCGGGCGCGTTTTGTTGGAGCCCTTGTTGCTTAGTGATGCGCGAACGTCGGGAAAACCTCACTCTCGATCGCATTAATGTGGGCGCCCGATTGCGCCGAGCCTTCCGCCGCACCGCCGAATGCGCTCCGCGCGGCGCCGTTCTGCGCAGCGACGCGTGCTTCGGCGGCCTGGATATCAGCGGGATACCTGGAGTCGCTGACCACGCCTGGGTTATAGCCGGCCTTCTCCAGTTGCACGATTTGTTCGCGGACTTCCGCGCGCGTCAAAGGCTGATTCGATTGCGCGAACGACGCGACCGGAGCGGCAAAAGCGAGAGCGACCGCTGCAATACCGATGAACTTGTTCATGATGCTTCCTCCTGGAAGTTTTGAATTGCCGCTTCCGCGCTGTGTTGGCTGGCACGCTCGCGACCGTTGAACAGAGTTTAGGTATCGCACGTTTTAGGGTAAATACCTAAACGGCGAAATCACTTTTGGCGAAAATCCGCCTAATCCATGCAACCGCCACGAACCGACGACCTCCGAATCGCCTATAACGAAGAACAGAGCGGCCACCGCAAGTGGCGCATAGCACGAACGATCGTCTCTTCAGGGGAATGACCTTGAAACGAATCCTTGTGATCGGTGCGGGCTTCGCCGGCCTGTGGAGCGCGTTGTCGGCCGCGCGCAAGCTGGATGAACTCGATTGCACCGGCGAAGCCGAAGTCGCCATCGTCAATCCCGAGCCGTTTCATAGCGTGCGAGTGCGCAACTACGAGCAGCCGCTCGACCCGACGCTCGTGCAACTCGACACCGTGCTCAGGCCCGCAGGCGTGCGGCTGATTCAGGCGAAGGCCACCCATATCGACAGTGCCAGCCGCCGCGTGACGATCGAGCATGACGGTGCGTCCGAATCGCTCGATTACGACCGGCTGATTCTCGCGGCGGGCAGCGTGCTCGTGCGCCCGCCGATTCCCGGCCTCGACCGCTTCTCGTTCGATGTCGATACCTACGCGGGCGCGTGCAAGCTGCAGGCGCATCTGCTGACGCTGCCCGCACTGCCCGATACGCCGGGCCGCTATACGGCGGTCGTCGTCGGCGCGGGATTGACGGGCATCGAGCTCGCGGCCGAGTTGCCCGCGCGGCTGCGCGAGATCGTGGCGGCAGGCGATCGCGACAAGGTGCGCGTCGTGCTCGCGGATCGCTCGCCGAAGATCGCGCAGTCGATGGGCGGCGCACAGCATGTCATCGAAGGCGCACTGAAGACGCTCGATGTCGAAACGCGTGCCGGTGTGTCGCTCGAATCGCTCGACGGCCAGAGCGTGACGCTCCACGACGGCACCGCGAGCGAGCGCATCGCGGCCGCGACGGTCGTCTGGTGCGGCGGCATGCATGCGAACGCGCTGGCGGCGCAACTGCCGGTCACGCTCGATCCGCTCGGCCGCGTGCCGGTCGATTCATTCCTGCGCGCGGAAGGCGTGCCGGGCGTGTTCGCGGCCGGCGATTGCGCGCGCGTGCTGATCGACGGCACGCGGCCTTCGGTGATGTCATGCCAGCATGGCCGGCCGATGGGACGTTACGCGGGCAACAACGCCGTCTGCGATCTCTTCGGACTCGAGATGCTGCCGCTATCGATCGACTGGTACACGACCATCTGCGATCTCGGGCCGTGGGGCGCGGTGTATACGGAAGGTTGGGACAGGTTGCTCGTCTCCGAGGGCGAGACGGCGAAGGCGACGAAGCGCACGATCAACGGCGAGCGCATCTATCCGCCGAGAAGCGGCACGCGCGAGGATCTCTTCCGGGCGGCGGCGCCCGTCGTGCAAACGCCGCCGCCGACCGAACGAGGATAAGGGCTGAAGAATCAGGCCTTCTTCACGGACGCGTCGTAGATCTCGTCAATCGACTGTTCGAGCGTCTTGTCGAACTCGCTGTCGCTCATCGACTTCTTCAGCTCGTTGATGAGCGCGCGCGAGAAGCTCGCGATCATGCCGTGGTTCTGCTCGAGCTTCTTGCACGCGTCGCTGCGCGTATAGCCGCCCGACAGCGCGACGACACGCACGACACGCGGATGCTCGATCAGCGGCCGATAGAAATCCGCCTCGTCCGGAATGGTCAGCTTGATCATCACCTTGCTCGATTCCGGCAGCGCGTCGAGGCCCTTGAGCAATTCGTCGCGCAGAATCTTTTCCGCGCCCTTCTTGTCCGGGCTCTTGATCGAGACTTCGGGTTCGAGAATCGGCACGAGGCCGTGCTTGATGATCTGCGCGCCCACCTCGAACTGCTGCTTCGCCACCGCCGCGATGCCCTTCTCATCGGCCTGATGGATCACCGAGCGCATCTTCGTGCCGAACACGCCGAGCTTCACGGCGCGCGCGAGCAGATCGTCGAGGCCGGGAATCGGCTTCATCACCTGCACGCCGTCGGCTTCGGTTTCGAGGCCCTTGTCGACCTTCAGGAACGGCACGATGCCACGGTCTTCCCACAGGAACGTGGGGACCGGCTTGCCTTCTGCTTCGCCGTCCATTGTGCGCTCGAAAAGAATTGCACCGATTACCTTCTTGCCCGTAAATGAAGGCGCGGTCATGATGCGCACGCGCATTTCATGCATCAGCTTGAACATTTCGGCGTCGCCGCTGTAGGCGTCATCCGGGATTCCGTATTGCCGTAGCGCGCCGGGCGTCGATCCACCGCTCTGATCCAGAGCAGCAATGAAACCATCCTTCTCAGCCATTTGCGCGAGCATCTTCTCATTAGCCACGAACGTTTCCTCCTCGAAGTTCAAACTCCGGACGATGCGCGCGTGCATAGTCCGGGCTTATGGTTCAGCTTCCTCAAGTGTAATGGTTTTGGCGGGCGCCAAAGTCGTGCAAATCCGCCATTCGTGCGCAAAAGGGGCGCAACCGCGCGTTAGCCGTGCGTTCATGCACGGCCTGCGATTGAAAAGATCAGGAAGCGGCGGATTTGAGATCGCCGGCGTTGCCGGAACGCCAGACGAAGCCCAGCGCGCGGCGAAGCAAAGAAGGCGCGCGGTCGAAGCCGGCGGTTTGCGGCATTTGCGCATGATCGTTCGATGATTCCGCGACCGGTTCATCGACCGGTTCGTCGACCTGCACAGGTTCCGCTTCGATCGCCTCGTACTCGGAAAGCGGAGCGCGCTTTTCACGCGCGTCGCCGCAGCGTTGATTGAGCACGCGGCGCATATCGGGGTCGTCGATCAGCGCCTGGGCGGTGGCCATGCCGCGCTCGAATTGCAGCGCATAGGCGATGTCGGTGAAATCTTCATAGCGGCCGCTATCGGCCAGCTCGAACGCCAGTTCCAGCGTGCGCCGGCGTTTCCATGCATCGAGATCGTCGTGGGCCATGCTCACAGATGTCCTCTTCTTCGCGATGAGGTGCCGAAGATGTTAGCCCGCGCCAAACGTTTTTCCGTTGTCGCGTCACAACAAGCAGACGAAAAGCGTTCGTGAAATCGTACAAAAAGCGCTTGCCTAACGCACTCGATTCGCGATAGCCCTCGCTTGACACAGCTCGTGTACGGTATTTAATTCACACACCGCGCCTGCAAAATGGCGGACGGCCGCCGACATCTCCTGTCAGCGCAGTGAAGCAGTCCCGACGTATCGGATGTTCGCTCCAGGTGGAGCGCGATGTGCCTTTATCGGAGCCGCGTCATGTACCCGCTTTCAGGAAGTCCGGCACGCGCTGCCGCTCTCGCGCTCTCATGCGCGCTCGTCGCATCCGTCGCCGCATGCGGCGGTTCCGATTCCACTGATACGTCCGTCCCCGACGCCATCACGCAGATCATGAAAAAGCCCATGTATCAGGGCTCGACGTGGGCGCTGCGCGTCGTCGACCTGAACTCGGGCGATCTCGTCTACGACATGAATTCGAACGCGCAGGTGTATGTCGCCTCGGTGCGCAAGCTCTTTTCGCTCGGCGCCGCGCTCGATCAATACGGCGCGTCGCATCAGTTTCAGACGCCGGTGTATCGGCTCGGTACGGTCGATGCGAGCGGCACGCTCAATGGCAACCTCGTGCTCGTCGCGAGCGGCGATCTCTCGATGGGCGGCCGCACGAATCCCGACGGCACGCTCGCCTGGACCAACTTCGACCACAACGAGGCGAACAGTCTCGGCAACGCGCAGATCACGGCGCCCGATCCGCTCGCGGGCTACGACTCGCTCGCGGCGCAGGTGGCGGCATCGGGCATCAAAAAGATCAACGGCGAAGTCGTGATTGACGATCGCCTTTTCGATCCCTTCGACTTTCGCGGCGAGTTCGATTTGCGGCCGATCTTCGTGAACGACGACGTGGTAGATACGATCATCGGTCAGGGCAGCGCGGGGGCGGCGTCGCCGGTGGATTACCGGCCGAAGTCATCGGCATTCACCGTTCAGTCCACGCTCATGACGGGCGCGGCAGGCACGCCCGCGACGATCAAGGTCACGCCCGCGGATCCCACCTGCTTCGGCACGCTGCCCTGCGGCGGCGTGCTGAGCGGCTCGATTCCGGCGGACTACGTGCCGCCGATCGTGCCCAGCTTCCCGGTGATCCGCACGTTTCGCATCACGCAGCCGTCGAACTATGCGCGCTCGGTGCTCATCGACGCGCTCGCGCGCGCGGGCGTCACGGTCACCGCGCCCGCCGTCGAGAGCAATCCGGTGCAACTGCTGCCCGCGAAGAACGCGTATGCCGCCGATACGCGCGTCGCGCAGCTCACGTCGCAGCCGTACGGCGAATATTCGAAGTGGATCTTGAAGGTGAGCTATAACATCGGCGCGGACACGAGCCTGATGCTCTTCGGCGTTGCGAACAACGGCTCGACCACGCTCAATGCGGCGCTCGCCGCCGAGAATGCGAAGCTGTCGGCCGCGCCGTTCAATGTGCCGATGAGCCAGACGCATTTCATCGACGGCAGCGGCGGCGGCGAGACGACGGCGACGCCGCTCGCGGTCATCGCGATGTTGCGCGCGATGAACGGCCGTCCGGTCTTCCCGGCGTATGTGGATTCGCTGCCGTTCCTCGGCGTCGATGGCTCGCTCGCAAGCACCACGGCATTCGAAAGCGATCCGACGCTCGCGGGTGCGAAAGGCAAGGTCTACGCGAAAACGGGCACTTACGCGAGCGGCACCGAGCTGGCGAACGGCCAGATCCAGACGACGCTCAAGGGACAGGCGCTCGCGGGCTATATCGACGCGAAGAGCGGACGCCGGCTCGCGTTTGCGCTGATGGTGAACAACGTGCCGATCGCCGATGTGCCCGACATCCTCAACGTGTTCAACGACCAGGGCACGATCGCGGCGAACATCTGGAAGCTGCAATGACCCGCGTTCGATTCACCACGCGCCGGCGAACGCCAGCACCGCGCGATTGAACGCGCCGGGGCTCGCGACGTTCATCCCGTGCGATGCCCCCGCGATCGTCTGACGCTCCGCGAACTCGATCCACTCCTCGAGCTTCTCGACGTTGTTGCGAAACATACGCGGGCTTTTCTGCCCGTCGATGAGCAAGGTGCGGCACTTGATGTCGCGCGCCGCCTCACGCGTGTAGGCGGGCAAGGGATCGCGAAATTGCCTCGGCAGCGTGAGCGCGTTGTCGAGCGCCATGCGCCGGAAGCTCTCCGTGCTTTTCTTCCAGAAGCCCGGCATGCTGACCGAATCCACGAACATTTCGAGGCCGCGATCGAATTCGCCCTCTTCGATCAGCTCGGCCACGCGTGCGCGCAGCGCGTTGGTCGCAGGCGGCAGCGTGGCGGACACGGCCTGCGGCGCGATGTGCAGCGGGCCGCCCGGATCGGCGAGCGTGAGCGTCTTCACGAGCCGCGGGTATTCGCGCGCCAGATGAAACGCAATGCAGCCGCCGCGCGAATGCCCGACGAGATGCACCGGCGCGAGATCGAGCGATTCGATGAACCCGGCCATCTCGGCGACGTGCGTTTCCCAGCCGAACTCGCCCTGCACGAACGCATCGACGGCCGGCCAGTAATGCGACAGGCTCGGCGCGATGCAACGAAACTGCTTCGCCAGCGGAAGAATCTGCGCGCTCCAGTAGCGGTAGTCGCATAGCGATCCATGCACGAACACGAGCGGTTCGCCCTCGCCGCACTCGACATACGGCATCGAGACGCCGGTTGCCGTCGTGGCGAACGACGGTTCGGGCAAGCCTTGTACAGCGGTGAGGACGGAAAGATCGGTTCGCGCGTTCATGATTCGCTCCTTTGATGCGACTATGCGCCGCGCCGAAGCAAAAGAAAAACGCATAATTTTGATAGAATCGTTCAGGTTTTCTGATACCAAACGGTCGTTCACCCATGAAAGCGCTCGATCTGGATGTCCTTTCGATGATCGTCGCCGTCGCCGATACCGGCAACATCAGCCGGGCGGCGGAGCTCGTTCATCGCTCGCAATCGGCGGTGAGCATGCAGATCAAGACGCTGGAAACCGCGCTCGGCAAGCCGCTTTTCGTACGCAAGCCGCGCAGCGTGGTGCCGACGCAGGACGGCGAGGTGCTGCTCACCTACGCGCGCCGCATGATCGCGCTGCGCGACGAGGCGTGGGCGGCGGTGGTGCGGCCGGACGTGACCGGGCGCGTGGTGATCGGCGTGCCGGACGATTACGCGTCGTCGCTGTTTCCGCCGATCCTCAAGAAATTCTCGGCGACGTATCCGAAGGTCGAGATTCAGGTGGTCGGCCTGCCGAGCCTCGCGCTCGCGCCGATGGTGAAGGACGGCACGGTCGATCTCGTCTGCGCGACGCGCGTGAAGGGCTTGTCCGGCGAATTCCTGCGCCACGAGCCGATGGTCTGGGCCGCGGCGCCCGGCGCCACCGAAATCTGGAAAGAGCGGCCCTTGCCGATCGCGGTGTTCCTGCCGGGCAGCGTCGCCCGCGAGAATGCGATCCGGAGTCTCGAGCGCGCGCGCATCGGCTATCGCACGTCGTATGAAAGCCCGAGCCTGCTCGGTCTGCTGACGATGGCCGAAGCGGGCCTCGCCGTGACGCCGCTCGCGAAATGCGCGGTGCCCGCGCACTTCACGCTGCTCGGGCCGGCGCAAGGTCTGCCCGAGATCGGCACGCTCGAAGTGGTGCTCGCGCGCAGCGCGGCGTCCAGACGCCCGCCTTGCGACTTCCTCGCCGAGCGCATCATGGCCGAACTGCGGCGCTGATCTCCCGCTCTATTGCACGGATGCGGCGCGAGGTCCACGCGCGCAGCATGCCGTTCGATGCCACCATCGGCAACGATGCCGCCATGATGCGATACACGTCGTTGCGCCGCACTTTCGAGATCCGGCCGGGATCGAGCCACGCATCGTTACGCGCGAGCAGCACGAGTGTGTCGAGGCCGATCATGATCGGCCAGAGACAGGCGAGTCGCAGACGAACGGCGCTCGATGGAATTGCGAGCGTGTAATCGACCGCGTCCTGAAAGAGTGCGAGCGACGTGCGCAGCAATTCGAACAGCACGGGCCGCGCACGCGCCGACGACTCCGGCCGCAACACATCCTGCGGCGTCAGCCCGTGACGCGCGAGCATCGATTCGGGCAGATAGCAGCGGCCGATGCGCAGATCGCGCGCGCAATCGCGCAGCACGTTGGTCATCTGCAGCGCCTTGCCGAAGCGCACGCCGAGCGCGAGCATCGTATCGGGCGCGGCCTCGAGCACGCCTGTCATGTGCGCGTAGGTCATCGTCGTCCAGAACTCGCCGACGCAGCCCGCGACGAGATACGTGTAGCGATCGAGTTCTTCGAATTGCCTCAACGCGACGATCTCGCCCGATGTCTCGTCGGGGAACGTGCGCAAATCGAACTCCATGCCGGTGCTGAGCGTCGTGACGATCTCGCGAACCGCGGCCTGATCCTGCGCGCCCAGTTGCGGCAGGATCGCGAGCGCGGCGCTCAGGCTTTCGAGCAGCGCGCGCTCATCCGGCTGCGCCTGCTGTCCCGCGACTTCGCCGGCGATGCGCGCGAGCGCGCCGTCATCGGGCGCGCCATTGACTTGTGCGCGCAGCGAAAGCAGCAATTCCAGACGGCGTTGCGGCGAGATCAGCGATGTATCCGCAATCGTGTCGGCGGCGCGCGCCAGCAGATACGCAAGCCCGATGGGATCGCGCATGCCCCTCGGCAAGATGCGCAGCGTGAGGTAGAACGATCGCGATACGCGCTTCAGAAGCGGGCCCAGCAGAAAGGCCCGAGGCGAATGGTTCATGACTTGGATCGAATGACGGCGGCCGGAAGCGCGATGATCGCGCGCCGCCGCATTGTATCCGTCCGCGTGTCAATGAGGCGTTGCGTGCTTCTTTCGATGCCGCGGATGAGGCTCGATGCGCAGCATGATGCGTTGCGGCGCGCGGGACGCCGACGCCAGCGCGACGGGCCGATCGACCGGTTCGAGGATCACCTGCGCGCTTCCCGCGCGTTGCAGACCGAGTTCGACAGCCGCCGCGAAAGACAGATCGATCATGCGGCCTTTCACGAACGGGCCCCGATCGTTGATGCGCACGACAATCGACTTCGTCTTCGCGAGATTGCTGACGCGCACATACGAGCCGAGCGGCAATGTGCGATGCGCCGCCGTCAACGCGTGCATGTCGTAGCGTTCGCCGCTGGCCGTTCTGCGCCCCTGAAACTTCTTGCTGTAATACGACGCCCAGCCGATATTCGGAACCGTCTTCGTCCGGGCGTTGCGGTAGTCGAGCGGCTCGGCATCGAGGGCGTGGCTTTCCTGAGCGGGCATCGACTCCGCGATGTGAGCGCTTTCGGTGAGGATCGACGCCGAGTCCGCTTCCTTCGACGGGATGTCCGGCTGGTTCGCGCATCCGTTCAATGTGGCGCACGCGCCGGAAGCCGCGATAGCGGCCACGCGCGCCGCCTGCCACTGCATGATGGGTCCGTTGTTCTGCATTAGCGAGTTTCTCCATGAAATGCCGACGCATTTCATCGACTCGCTCACAACGCGCGCCTCGCCTGGAAGTTGACGCGTGCGCCGAAGATATGACCCATCTTTACAGACGAAGCGCCGGCGGCGCACTGCATTCCCTTACGTCCGCGGCCCGTAGTCCAGCTTCGGGTACCAGTCCGTGCCGCGTCCTTCGGGCGTCATGTCGAGCACGGTCCAGAGCGGCATCAGATCAGGCGCGCCGCGCGGATCCTCGCCGGGATCGGCGGTAGCGAAATCCATCTCGCCGCTCCAGAAATGCCGGATCACGCCGTCGCGCCGCGTGAAAACGTTGAGCGCGGGCTCATCGCCGCCTTCTTTCGATATCGCGTGATAGTCGCGGCTGAACGCGCCGTTCGTATCGGAAAACAGCCTGAGATCGCGCCAGCCGCGCTCGGTCTTGAACGCCACCAGCTTCGCGATCGGCGAACGCGCGATCACCGCGAGCGCCACGCGTTGTTCGATGTCGCGCGCCTCGCCCTCCCATGCCGACAGCAGCGACGTGCACATCGGACACGGCCGTTCGCGCTGCGGCCCGAACATGTAGCTGTAGGTGACGAGCGTGTCCTTGTCGCCGAAAAGGCCCGCGAAATCGACCGCGCCGCGTTCGCCTTCGAATCGATAATCGCCTGTCACTTCGCCGCCGGGCGGCAGCGCGCGACGCATCTGCGCGACGCGCTCGATGTGCCGGCGCAATTCGATTTCCTCGGCCAGCAACGCGGTGCGCGCCCGGCGATACTCGGCGCTTTCGTTGGGAAACCTCATCGCGGCGCGCTTCGCGAGTTCATCGGCGGGAACGTGATTCGTGGTCGTGCTCATATCCGATCTCCTGTGGCTCAAGTAGCTCAGTCGCGGTCCGGCGCACCGAGCGGAAACAACGCGCGATACGGCCGCGCCTCCTCGACGGCACGAGCGAACGAGGGCCGCGCGAGCAGGCGCTTGCGATACGCGATCACGTTCGGATACGCGTCCCCGATTCGATGCGACCAGTCGGCATAGAACAGAAACGGCGCGGCGCCGCAATCGGCGAGGCTGAAGGTGTCGCCCGCCGCCCATTCGCGCGTGGCCATTTTGCGATCGAGAAAGGCGTAGGACGTGTCGAGCATCGCGCGGGCATCGGCGACGCCGCGCGCATCGCGCTCGTTCGGATCGCGCATCGCGTTGAACACGATCTTCTGCTGCGGTGTGGACACATAGTTGTCGAAGAAACGATCCATCCAGCGCGTTTCGAGCGCGGCACGCGGATCATCGGGAACGAGGCGCACCGGGCCAGGGTGGAACAGCCCCAGGTGTTCGATGATCACCGTCGATTCGATCACCGGCCGACCGTCATCGACCAGCACGGGAAAGCGCTTCATCGGCCAGATTTCGGCGAGTTCAGCCATGCATTGCGGCGTTTCGGGCGTGAGCGCGCGCCATTCGAAGCGCGTGCCGTTTTCGTACAGCGCCACCAGAACTTTCTGACAATACGAAGAAAATGGGTGTGCATAGAGTTGCAAGCTCATCTGAGAGCCTCCGGATTATCGAGCGGGTTCGGAACGCGGCGATGCGCCTGCGACGATTGCAGCGCCGATATCTGGACGACGAACGGCCACCGCGCCAATCGACAAGGAATCGATATATTTTGTAGTGCGGCGCAGCGTGAGACTTTTGATTTGCTAACGTGCGCGGTTCAGGCAACCGAAGCGCGGCCGGCGGATACATTGTCCGTCGAGCCCGCCGAAAAAAATGAAGCGCGAACACAAAATTAGTATCGTCGTTGCAGACGATCGCCCTGTCGTTTTGTATGGGCTGCAAAGCTGGTTCGAGTCGCACGAGCGGTTTCGGGTCACGGCATGCGTCAAGAGCGCCGATCAATTGCTCGCGAGGCTGCGGACCGCGAGTTACGACCTGATCGTGCTGGGCTGCGGTCTGGAAGGCTGCCATGCGGACGATTTCGCGCTGCTGCGCGAATTGCGCCGGACGTTTCCCGATACGCCCGTCGTCATCTTCACCGACGAAACCGACCCCGACGCGCTCCTCGATATGCAGCGAGCGGGCGCGTCGGGCCTCGTGAGCCCGCGCGAAGAAGCGCGTGCGTTCGAACGCGTGTGCGAGCGGGTGCTCTCCGGCGCGGTGAAAGTCCTCTCGCCGCGCATCGCGAGCTGCGGCGACGCAACCGGCGCCGCGGTCTCATTCGATGCCGCGCCCGACTATGACGGCGTGCGCATGAGCATCAGGCCGTTCAATTCGCGGCTCTGAGTGCAGCGGCGGCGACCGGTGCCGGCGGCTTCACGAGCGCGGGCGCTCATCGCCGGAGCGAGCCTCACGGCGTCGCGCTTTGCCCCATGCGCGCGCGCGTCGCGCCGCAATGCGCGACGAGATTGCGCTGCGTCGCGACGAATTGCTTGAGAGGCGTATCGATGTCGTAGAACCAGATGCTCGCGACAAACCCATACAACGCGCAATCGATGCTCGCGGGCGCAGCGCCGAACATGAACGGCCCGTCGCCGAGCAGGCTCGCCATCGCCTGAAGGCTCGCTATGCCGCGCGCATACGCGGCCTCGGGCTCGTACCGTCCGATGCCCTGATACCGATAGCGCTCGAAGTTGTATTTTCGCGCGCCCTCGAGCGCCTCCCCGCCGATATCCGGATGCTGCTCCAGAAGCGCCGCGCGGAACTGCGGCCAATAGCGGTCGTCGCGCCAGCGCGAATACGACATCACCCAATAGAGATCGTCGAGCGTGCGGCGAATCAGCAGATCGAGGTCGCGCTGCGGGGCGGTGAGCGCGTCGTCGAGCGTCAGCGCGTACTTGCGTTTCAGATGCGCGATGATCGCATCGCTGTCGCCGATGGTTTCATCGTCATCCACGAGATACGGAAGCTGGCCGCGCGGCGCGGCGCTCGTGTCGAGCACATGACGATGCCCGAACGGCAGGCACGCGAGCTTCAGGAACGCGAACACCTTCAACCCGAACGGGTTGTTGTCTTCGAGGCCGAACAACTGAGGATATGAATACAGCGTGATCATCGGCGTCTCCGGGCGTCGCCCTGCAAGGACGCGCCAACTTCGCTACGATTGCCGACTGGCCCCGCAGCTTCCCGTCACGCGGCGCGCGTTTCGGCATTCTCCCGTCACGCGCCGCCACACACGCAAAATACTATGCCCACGCCGCCTCATGCCATCGGTTTTACGCTCGATCCGCTCGATCGCGTGTCGGAAAAGCGCGACGACGAAGCGTTCGTCGCCAGCCTGCGCGACGATCCGTCCACGCGCTTTCTGCTTTTCGTGAACAACGTGCCGCTCTTCAAGCGCATCGACGGGCACGATCCGCTCTTCAGCGCGCAGGAAGCGGCGGCGGCCGGCGCGCCATCGCAAACAGTGTTTCTCGGCCGCGACGCCGAAGCGCGCGCGCTTTTCGCGGCCTCTTTCGACAACGCGACGGAAAGCCTTCCTGAAGTCGAAGCGATCGAGCTGCGCCCCATCGCGATGCAAGGGCTCGTGGCGCCCTGGCTCGTCAGCGCGCTCGGCGAAGCGCGGTCGATGCTCGACTGGCATCGCCGTCACCGATTCTGCGCGAACTGCGGCCAGCCGACCGATTCCGCCGGTGCGGGCTGGCGGCGCATCTGTCCGAATTGCAAGGCGCAGCATTTTCCGCGCGTCGATCCGGTCGTGATCATGCTCGTCACCGATGGAGAACGTTGCCTGCTCGGGCGTCAGCCGCAATTCCTGCCGGGCATGTATTCGGCGCTGGCGGGTTTCATCGAGCCGGGCGAAACCTTCGAGCACGCGGTGTATCGCGAGGTGCTGGAGGAAGCGGGCATCCGCTGCACGGACGTGCGCTATTTCGCGTCGCAGCCGTGGCCGTTTCCGTCGTCGCTGATGATCGGCTGCTTCGCGCGCGCCGCCACCGCCGAGATCATCGTCGACAGGAACGAACTGGAAGACGCGCGCTGGTTCACGCGCAAGGAAGTCGCCGCGATGCTCGACGGCACGCACGAAGCGGGCATGTCGGCGCCCAAGCCGTTCGCGATCGCGCATCATTTGCTGAAGGCGTTCGCGACAGGCGAGCTGGATTGAAAGGCAGCGTCGCGGCGTTCCTTCGGAGATCGGCGCAGAATTCCAGGCTGTGACGCGCGGGCGCGCACCGCATTTCTCAGACACCGGGTGAACGACATGAACATGAAAGGCGGCGTCCATATCTGGCTGATCCGGCATGGCGAAACCGAATGGAGCAAGTCGGGCCAGCACACCGGCACGACCGACATCCCGCTCACCGATGACGGACGCAAGCAGGCAACCGCGCTCGCGCCGGTCCTCGCGTCCCAGACCTTCGATCTCGTGCTGACGAGCCCGATGAACCGCGCGATCGAAACATGCCGCCTCGCGGGTCTCTCCGGTCTCGCGCAGGTCGAACCCGAACTGCACGAGTGGAATTACGGCATTTACGAAGGCCGCACGACGCCGGATATTCGCGAAGAAGTGCCGGACTGGTCGGTGTGGACGTCGCCGATTCCCGAAGGCGAGAGTCTCGCCGATGTCGGCAGGCGCGCGCAGGCGCTCATCGACACGCTGCTCGCAACGAACGCGACGAACATCGCGCTCTTTTCGCACGCGCATTTCTCGCGCGTGTTCGGCGCGCAATGGGCGACCGGCTCGCCCTCGCTCGGCGCGCATCTCGCGATGGACACCGCCGCGATGAGCGTGCTCGGCTTCGAGCGCGACGTGCGCGCGATCATCAAGTGGAATCTTCTGCCGTAGTCAGAGCGTCTCGCGCTCGACCAGCTCGAAGCCAACATCGACGCGCGTTTCCCCGGTCGCGCCGCCCAGCCTGTCGATGAGACAGCGCGCCGCCGTCGCGCCGATGCGCTTGCGGTCCACGCGCACGGTCGTGAGCGCGGGCATCGCGTCGGCGGTGAATTCGAGATCGCCGAAGCCGCACACGGCGATGCGCCCGGGAATGTCGATCGCGAGCCGGCGCGCCTCGGACACGACGCCGAGCGCGAGCAGATCGGAGCTGCAGAAGATCGCATCGACGCCCGCGCGCCTTTCGAGCACGCGCCGCAAGCCTTCCTTGCCGAGGGCGACAGAACTGGGCGGCGGCATCAGTATTTCGGCGACATCGTTCACGCCGTGTTTCTCGAGGGTCTCGACGAAACCGCGCCGCCGCGCGAGCGCGCGCCGGTCGTTCGCGGACACGAGCGCGGGGCGGCGCGTGCCGCGCGCGAGAAAGCGCTCGGCCACCATCACGCCGATGTGCTCATGCGAAAAGCCGACGAGCATGTCGATCGGATCGTCGCTCATGTCCCACGTCTCGACGATCGGAATGCCGAGCTTGCGCAGGCGGTCTCGCAGCGTCGGCGTGTGCGCGACGCCCGTCAGGAACACGCCTTCCGGACGACGGCTCAGCACGGCGTCGAGCAACGCGTCTTCGTCTTCGTCGCTGTAGCCGGACAGGCCGAGCAGCACCTGATAGCCGGCGCGCGCCATCGTATCGCTGAAAACCTGCACCGTTTCGGAGAAGAGCGAGTGCGCGACGGTGGGCACGATCGCCGCGATCAGCCGCGATTTCGCCGATGACAACCCGCCGGCCAGCCGGTTCGGCACGTAGCCCAGTTCCGCGACGGCGTGGCGCACGCGGGCGAGCGTCTCGGGCGCGACGGTGCCGGGCGCGTTGAACACGCGCGAGACGGTGATCGGCGAGACGCCCGCGGATGCCGCCACGTCGGTGATGCGCACGCCTTTCGCGCCTGTGCGCGCGCGGCGCGTGCGTGTGAGGTCCGGTTTGGTCGAGGCCATCTTGGTGTCGGCTTGAGCGGGCTTCGATGGAAACGCAAGGCCCGTACAGTCAGCCGACCGTGCGCCGCTTGCGCCATTCCTCGTAGGCGGCGAGCGTTTCCTCATTCGGCGGATACGTGCCGCGCAGCATCGCGCCGCCTTCCACGCGCGAGGACAGGAATTCCTCCATGATTTCCTGCCCGGTCGCGTCCTTCGCGACGTCCTCGGCCATGTAGCGCGGCACGACCACGACGCCATCCACATCGCCGACGACGATATCGCCCGGATACACCGCCACGCCGCCGCATGCAATCGGCACGTTCATGTCGACCGCGTGATGCTTCGCGAGATTGAGCGGCGCGCTCGCGCCCGCGCAAAAGAGCGGCAGGCCGATATCGCCGATCGTGCCCGAGTCGCGCACGCAGCCGTCCGACACCATGCCCGCGACGCCGCGAACCTTGAGACGCGTCGTGAGGATCGAGCCCGTCGACGCGACGCTGCGCTCGCCGCGGCAATCCTGCACGAGGACGCTGCCCGGCGGCGCGCTTTCGACGGCCTTGCGCTGCGGGTGATCCGGGTCCTGGAACACGCCGACGTGATCGATATCCTCGCGCGCCGGAATATTGCGCAGCGTGAACGCCGGCCCGACCATGTTCGGCGTGCCTTTCGCAGGCTTCACGAGCGGCGCGACGCCTTGCAGGAACACGTTGCGCAGGCCGCGCTTGAAGAGTTGCGTCGTGAGCGTCGCGGTGCTGACGTGGCGCAGCAGCTCGATGGTTTCGTCGGAAATGGCGATATCGGGTGTCGTCATGAGGTTGCGCGTCTCAATGTATGTCGGGGTCGCCGCCGGTCGCGGCTTTCTCTTCGAGGAAATCGAAGTCGCAGCCCTTGTCCGCCTGCGTCACATGCAATTGATGCATCACGCCGAAGCCGCGCTCGAACGGGCGCTTCGGCGGTGTCCACGCGGCCTTGCGCGCGGCGAGCTCGTCATCGGTGACACCGAGATGCAGGCGGCGCGCGGGCAAGTCCAGCTCGACGATGTCGCCGTCCTTCACGAACGCGAGCGGCCCGCCGACGAACGACTCCGGCGCCACATGCAGCACGCATGCGCCGTAGCTCGTGCCGCTCATGCGCGCATCGGATATGCGGACCATGTCGCGCACGCCCGCTTTCAGAAGCTTCTGCGGGATCGGCAACTGGCCCCACTCCGGCATGCCCGGCGCGCCGACCGGCCCGGCGTGCTGAAGCACGATCACCGAATCGGCGGTGATGTCGAGCGCTTCGTCGTCGATGCGCGCGGCCATGTCGGCGTAATCCCTGAACACGACCGCCGGCCCGCGATGCCTGAGCAGGCGCGCCTCCATCGCCGCCGGCTTGATCACGGCGCCGTCCGGCGCGAGATTGCCGGTCAGCACCGCGAGGCCGTCGTTCTGGACCAATGGATGGGTGCGGCGGCGAATCACGTCGTCGTTGAAAATCGCGGCCCCCGCGATGTTCTCGCCGAGCGTCGCGCCATTGACGGTCAGTTGCGAGCCGTCGATCAGATCGCCGAGTTCGGCGAGCAGCGCGCGCAGGCCGCCGGCGTAGAAAAAATCTTCCATCAGATATTTGCCCGCCGGGCGGATGTTGCCGAGCACCGGCGTCACGCGCGCGAGTTCGTCGAAGCGCGCGGTCGTGAGCGGCACGCCCGCGCGCCGCGCGACCGCCACGAGATGCACGATCGCGTTGGTCGAGCCGGACAGCGCGAGCACGGTCGTCACGGCGTTGTCGAAGGAGGCCGGCGTGAGAATGTCGGACGGCTTGAGGTCCGTCCACACCATGTCGACGATGCGCTGCCCCGTCAGCGACGCGTGCTGCGCGTGCCGCGAATCCACCGCGGGAATCGACGCGAAACCGGGCAGCGTCATCCCGAGCGCTTCGGCGGCGCTCGTCATGGTCGATGCCGTGCCCATCGTCATGCAATGGCCCGGCGAGCGCGCTATGCCGCTTTCCACGCCCTTCCACTCGTCCTCGGTGATCGTGCCCGCGCGCAGTTCCGCCCAGTACTTCCACGTATCGGAGCCGCTGCCGAGCGTGCGGCCGTGCCAGTCGCCGCGCAGCATCGGGCCGGCGGGCAGAAAGATCGCGGGAAGGTTCATGCTGATCGCGCCCATCAGAAGGCCGGGCGTGGTCTTGTCGCAGCCGCCCATCAGCACGCAGCCGTCGAACGGATACGAGCGCAACACTTCCTCGGCTTCCATCGCGAGAAAATTGCGGTAGAGCATGGTCGTCGGCTTCTGGAACGGCTCGGCGAGCGTCATCACCGGCATTTCGACGGGAAAGCCGCCCGCCTGCCAGATGCCGCGCTTCACTTCCTCGACGCGCTGCCTGAAGTGCGTGTGGCACGAATTGATTTCGCTCCACGTGTTGAGCACGGCGATAACCGGCTTGCCCATGTAATCGGACGCGTGATAGCCCATCTGCGCCGTGCGCGAGCGGTGGCCGAACGAGCGCAGGTCGTTCGCGCCGTACCAGCGGTGACTGCGCAGGTCTTCCGGCTTCTTGCGATTCAGAGTCAAGCGGCGTCTCCTTGATGGTAGCGCTACCATGCGACGACCAAAAATGGTAACGCTGTCATCCGCGAGCGTCGCTCGGGGTTTGTCCGGGAATTGCGCTACTTGATAGTGAGATGAACCGACGCGATCAGCTCGGACAGTCCGAGCCAAAGAATCTCGACGCCGATGCAGAAGATGACGAACGCGAAGAGGCGCATCGCGACCTGCGTGCCGGCAGTGCCGAGCAGGCGTTCGAGATGCCCGGCGAAGCGCACGCACACATAGATGCTCGCGCACAGGACCACCAGCCCGACGCCGACACCCGCGAGATGCACCGGCTGCAGGCCGTGGCGCGGCGAGCCGGTGCCGAGTGCGATGGCAACCGCGATCGCGCCCGGCCCGACGGTGATCGGCAGCGTCAGCGGATAAAAGGCCTTCGCGCGCAGCGATGCGCCGCTGCGGGGCCTCGGCGCGGCCTCGGAGGCGTCGTCGTCATCGGGCGCCTGCAGCAGGCTCCAGCCCGCCATCGCGACGACCAGACCGCCCGCCACGCGCAACACAGGAATCGAAATGCCGAAGAACGACAGCACGTAGGCGCCGATCGAAAGCGACGCGAGCAGAATCGCGAAACTGTTGATGCAGATGCGCCGCGCAAGCTCGGCGCGATCGTCGTCGCCGATATGCGGCAGCATGCTCAGCACGACGAGCGCCGTCGCCGGCGGATTGATGATCGGGAACAAACCGGCGACGATCACGAGGACCGTCTTGGCGAATTCGTTGAGCATGCGCGTCGTTGTCCGTTCGTCGTTGGCTTGCTGCAAGCCCGGACATTGTGCACGGTAAGTCGAATCGCGTGCGCGGCAATCGACGGTTCAGGCGAACGGCGCCGAAAGAATCAACGCGCATTCGGTGAGAAACGACCCGAGCCCGACGCCGATCAGCACGCGCGCGATGACCGTCCACATGCGGCGATCGACATTGCCCGCGCAGCGCCACGCGAGCGTGCACCACAGCAGATACAACGCCGAGCAGAGGGCGAATACGCCCAGCATGCCGGGCCAGAACCAGACGGTGATCAGCAGGAATGTTTCGGGAGCGACGCCGCTCGTCCAGAGGTCGAGATAGACGAACCACCATGCGAGGTGAATCGGCACGCCCAACAGCCACCAGACTTTCCAGCAACGTTCTTCTCCGCGCCAGGCCTTGCGCAACATGCGTCGTCATGCAGTGGAAAGAGGCACGCATTCTACTCCACGGCGCCTCGCATCCGCGTGCCGTTCACGCCGACAGGCTGCGGCGCTTCGCCTCCATGCGCGTGATGAGACGCTGCAGCACGTTCTCCGCCGCGCCCGAAAGCTGCACGAAACGGAATCCGACGACATAGCGCACATCGCCGCGCGGCGTGGTCACGGTGCGCGGCGACACGAGTTCGAGATCGACGGGCAATGCCGCGCCGGGGCCGAGATGCAGCACGACATCGTTGAACAGCGTGCCGGTCTCCGTTTGCGCGAGACGCGGCGTGTCCATGCGCAGCGCGATGCCGCCGAGCGACAGATCGTGCACTTCGTAGCGGAACGATTCGCCGTCGCCGAACGCGCCCTTCGCGTAGAACGGATCGAGAATCGGCGTCGGCACGCGGAAGTATTCGCGGCGCTGGAACTGATAGAGCTTCTCGGGAAAGGAGACTTCGAACGCCTGCCGTCCCTCGCAGGTCACGGCATGGGCGGCGTGCGTCGTGAATTCGACGCGCACGCCGTCCGGCGCACCCTTGAAATACAACTGCCGCGCTTCGAGCAGCGCGCGGTTGTCCGATTCCACGCCGCCCCAGTCGAACACGATACGCGCACCGCGCACATCGACTTCCAGCAATTGCGTGACGATCTGCCCTTTCCCGCTCGTGACCGTCAGCATGTCGCGACGCTGCACGAGATTGCGCAGAACAATGGATATTTCGGATGGCGTATGTCGCGCGAAGCGCTCGTGGTCCTCTGCGAGTTTTTCGATGTCGGATGCCTGCGGTAACGGTTCGGCGAGCATGATGGTCCAATCTAGTTATCAGTTTGGGACAGTGAGCGACGACTACCTGATCTGACCATGTTGCCCGAAAAGAAAGTGCTCCAGTCCGTCAGTAACGACTAGGTTTTCACGGTAATTCAGCGTTTTGCAGAGCAGCAAACGCGCTTGCCTTACGTTTTGCCTTCGAAAGTGCAAAAAGGCCGGGCGCTGTCACCCGGCCTCGTGCTTCACGCTGAATGCGTCACGCGAGCGCGTCGGACTCGCTTGTGAGCGCGCGGCGTCTCATCGGCGTGAGTGCGGCGCCGAGGCGCTCGCCCTGAGCCTCGCTGACCAGACTCGTCAGAATCTCGCCGAAGCGCGGCTCGTCGACGCCGGAGATGATGTACTGCCAGCGATACGCGTCGACCAGCCCCGCATGCACGCGCGCCTCTTCGTCGTCGGACAGCGCGCGGTCGAGTAGCGTGACGAAGTAGTGCGCGTCGGCGGCGGCTTGCGCCTGCATCATGCCGTCGATCGCCGCGACGAGTTCGATCAGATCGCCGATCGCGGCATCGCGTGCGTCGTCGTCGATGCGCGCGTCCTCGCGCACCCATTCCAGTTCGTCGATGATCGCGTGCTGCGACTCCTCCTTCCAGTGAAACAGGAAGATGTCCTTGAAGAGCGGCGAGAGGCTCGCGTCGCTCTCCATGCTCTGCCGGTAATGCACCTGCGTGACGATTTCGACGCAGCACGTCAGCGCGAGAATCGACCATGTGGACTTGCCGAGCACGAACGCGGCGACTTCGTCGGCCTGCGCAACGAAGCGATAGCCGGGCGGAAGCGCTTCGGCCGCGAGCGCCTCGACGCGGCGGAACAGTTCCTGATGCTTCAGCTCTTCATCGGTGAAACGAACGATCGCTTCGAGCGCGGTCTGATCGCCGAGCGCGTGATCGCGGCCGACTTCCAGCATCTTCGCGCCGACGAAACGCTCGATCATGCCGAACATGTTGGCGTACGTGCGGCCCTGAATCTGCGACATGAGCCGGCGTTCGCGCGTATCCAGAAACGGCAGGCGGTTGACTTCGGTGAGCCCGTCGGGCATGAACTTGTGCGCGGGATCGAAATGACGGCCGCGCAATACGTCGCGATCGATATCCCAGCGAATGCGGCGGGACACTTCGATGCACTTCGCATAGCGTTGTTGCGTACTGGTCTTGCTGGACTCGTGCTGAACGGCTTTCATGTAAAAACTCCGGGATGACTCTGCGTCGATGACTGCGTTGAAAGGGGCGCCGGACAGGCGGCGCGCCGCGTCGAACAGGTCGGCGTAGGGTTCATGCATGAGTCATGCGTCGCGTCACCGTTCTGCTGATCATTCTCGGGAGTGCCGCGCTTTCGCACATGAGGCGCAAGTCCCGGTCGCGAACCGGGACGCGACGTTTTGGCGCCAGGGAAGGGGGACGTGTGTCCCGAAGGCTCAGGCAGGCGCGTCGAAGCCCGCGCGGCGGGCAAGCACGATTGCCTGCGCGCGATTCTCGACTTCGAGCTTCGCGAAGATGCTGGTGATGTGATTGCGCACCGTCTTCTCACTGAGCGCGAGGCGCGCGGCGATCTGCGCGTTGTCGCGCCCGCCCGCGATCAATTCGACGATATCCCGCTCGCGTGGCGTCAGTGCGGAGAACGCGGGATCGGCCACTTGCGCAGACGGCAGGAACGCCCGCACTTCCTCGCGCCAGCGCTGCCAGGCGGCGTCGGATGCGAGCGTGAGATGGTTCTCGCTTTCGAGCGGCACGAAGCGCGCGCCGGGAATCTGACCGGCGAGCAGCCGGCTTTCGTCGAAGGGCACGCGCGCGTCGCCGGTGGCGTGCAGCACGAGCGTCGGGCATTGCACGCGCGGCAGCAGATCGACCACGTCGATCTCGTTGAACACGCGCATGATGCGCGCGGCATTGTGCGGCGTCGTGGTCAGCCGTTCGAGCTCGTTGAACCAGTGATGCTGCTCGGGCGTGCCGCCGGGAATGAATTGCGTCGTGAAGAATTGCCGGAACGCGGGATTCTGTTTTCCCCAGCCGAGTTCGGCGAGTTTCACGAGCATTTCGGCTTCCTCGCGCAGCGCCGGATCGCAGGTGCGCTTGAGCCGGCCGCGCGCGTAGCCGCCGTGCAGCACGAGATGCGTGACGCGCTCCGGATGCGCGACCGCATACGCGATGGCGATCGACGCGCCCTGCGATATCCCGAGCAGCGGAAAGCGTTCGAGGCCACTCGCATCGACGACGGTTTCGAGATCGCGCAGCCAGGCGTCGAAGGAAATGTCGGGGACATCGCGGTCGGAGAGACCGCAGCCGCGCTGATCGTAGCGAATCAGCGTGTGGCGGCCGCACAGTTCGAGCACCAGATGGCTCCAGACCGGACTCGTGAAGTCCAGCTCCAGATGACTCAGCCAGTTCGCCGCCTTGATGAGCGGCGGCCCTGAGCCGCAAGTCGCGTATGCGATGCGCACGCCGTCGCTCGCCGGGCAAAGGCGGATCTGCTGCCGTGGCATGGACGGGCGCGGCACCATCGGAGTGATGTGTATGTAGGGACTACGTACAAAGTCGATGCCCGCGCGGCGGCCCCGCGCGTTCGCTCATGCTCGCCCGTAATGCTTTGGAAAGTCAAGGACGGCGCGCGCCGCGCATCTGGCTTGTCAGGTCGCCGTGATGCATCGCGAGCGCGCGCATCGACGGCCACATATGCATGTAATGCACCATGAAGCTGTCGCTGCCCTGAAGCTGGTACGGCGTGTTGATCGTCGTGCAATCGAGAAGATCGCGATATTCGGCGAGGCCGTGCCGTTGCAGCACCTTGATGAACACGTCCTGATCGCCGCCGCTCGCGTATGTGGACGATTTATCCGCGATCCCGCCGATGGTCTGCTCGATTTCGCTCAGCACCTCGATGTTTTGCCGCGTGTTCCGAAAGCCCATGATGCCCGAGTTGAACCGCCAGCTCACGTCCGTCGCGATCACGCGGTCGCGGTCCTTCATGAGCGATTCGAGCGGCCTGCCCTGATCGACGACGAGCACGTCGGCATCGATCCAGAAGACCCATTCGTGTCCGGGCAGATGGCGCAGCAGCACCCACGGCTTGATCCAGTTGCCGCTCGCGTCCGGGCCGGCGTCCGGCGGCACGTCGCGATAGAGATGGAGCGCATAGCCGTGCCGCTCGCAATAGCGGCGCAGATTGCGCTCGGCGATCGCGCCGTACTCGCGGATATTCGGCGTGTAGAGCATCGCGAGCGCGACACGCGCGTCGCCGTTCACTGCCTCGTAGCGCGCTTCGCCGGTTTCCGGTGCCGGCAAGGCGAGATACGGCAGTCCGCGCGCCTGATAATCGTTGACGTGCTCCGCGAGCAGATCGCGCAGGCCAGCGAAAACCGGCTGATTTCTCGGCGCTTCGCGTATATCCGCGAGCGCGAGCGCGAATGCGGGCCATTCGGACCAGACCGGAGACACGTCCAGCGCGGCAAGCGCAACGGGCACATAGCCATTGATCGCCACGTTGAACGACAGCGGATCGAGCGCGCGCAGCAACTCGGATTCGCTCACAAGCGCGTGGCCGCCGAACTTCGCACGCTCGCAAAGGCGCTCGACGCACTCGCGCGCGGCGGGCGTATTGCGCCAGAGCTGGAACGCCGCCATCACATCGACGTCGTGGCTGTCGCGGTACGAGATGATCCAGTCGCGGCTCCCGCCTTGCATGAAAGTCTCGCAGGGTATGTCGCGCAACAGCAGGCAGTCCTGCGTCAGCAGCAGCACGAGGTCGCCCTCGGCGCTCGTGCGCAGCGCTCGCAGCAGCACCTGATATTTCAGCAACATCCGCAGATGCGGCCAGCCGATCGCGCTCGCATCGACGTATTCGTGTCTGTATCCCTGACGCGCGCAGTAGCGGCGCGCATTCTCGAACGACGCGTGAGCGTTACCGTCCGCGAAAAAACTGATGACGTGCGTTGTCATGGCGATGCTCCGTGATTTGCGTTCCTATCCGGGCGATTCTGGTCCCGGGGTCGGCGCGTGAGCAAGCGCAAGGACAGTTTGTTTCATCCGCTTGGGCATCGGCTGCGATCGTTTCGCGCAACGACGTGGGCAGCGTCGTTGCATTACCGACGCTCGACGGACGAATACGGATCGCGCGTTCAGCGTTTTGCGCGCAGCGGCAGCGTCGCGATGAACTGATCGATCGCCGCAAGGAGCGCCGCCTTGCGCACGCCGTCCTGCGCCTGAATCGACAAGCCCGCGAACAGCGTCATGCACAACGCGGCGAGCGCGGGAACATCGGTGCGTGCATTGAGCTCGCCGTTCTCGACGCCTCGCGCGAGCCGCGCCGCGACGATCGACGCCACCTTGCGTCTGCGCTTCTGCATCTCGCTGCGCAACTGCGCATGCTCGGCGCCGACGGACATCGCGCCCAGAAAGATCATGCAGCCACGCGGATTCGGCGCGCCGGTGAAAAGCTCG
The DNA here is from genome assembly GCF_023631085.1 of Caballeronia sp. INML1. Classification (NCBI taxonomy): domain Bacteria; kingdom Pseudomonadati; phylum Pseudomonadota; class Betaproteobacteria; order Burkholderiales; family Burkholderiaceae; genus Caballeronia; species Caballeronia sp. INML1. The sequence goes on from NZ_JALQDT010000061.1 coordinate 108,253, forward strand.
ACGCTCGTGCGAAACATCGCGCGCAGGCCGTCGCGCACGGACTCGTGCGCCTGCAACTGCCTGAGCGCGGCGCCGCCTTCCGCGTCCGTGTAGAGCTCGACCGCCTCGCGATACAAATCTTCCTTGCTGCCGAACGCGGCGTAGAGGCTCGGCGAATTGATGCCCATTGCGTCGACGAGATCGGCCATCGAGCACGTGTCGAAGCCCTTGGCCCAGAACACTTCCATCGCCCTTCGCAAGGCCGCCTCGCGGTCGAACGTGCGGGGCCGTCCGCGCGCCTTGTGCTGCGTTTCCCGAACTTCCGACGGCATGTCTCGCTCCTTTGCGCGTCCCATCGATTGCTGCGCGCATTGAAATTCTGAATTATGTGTCGATCGTAACAAAATAACTGGACGCCGTCACGCGACGATGTTCAAATATATGTGTCGACCGTTACATAAATCTCGGAACCTTCTTAGGAGTGTCGTCATGAAATCGACTTTGTCCGCACTGGCCGCCGCGTTGCTGCTGATGAGCCCGCTGATGTCGTTTGCGCAAGCCACGGCAACGCCGGCGTCGCCCGCGCCGTATTCGGTGTTCGTCGATCAGCCGACCGGCTTCACCTTCGTCAAGATGCCGTCAGGATGGAAGTTCGTCGGCGCGGTGTCGAAGGACGAAGCGCAGCATGTGCCGTCGAATGTGCTGACGTCGGTGTTGCCTGCCGATTCGGCGCGTGCCATCGACACGGCATCGGTCAAGTAAGCGTCATACGCAGGCGGCCGGCAGCCACGGCCGGCCGACGAGGCAGAGCGCCGGAGCGCTTTGCGGAACTGGCGTTGCGGCGCGTCGCTAATGCCGTCGATACGCATCGAGCAGGCCTTGCACGATGTCCGCGGACACATAATGCGGCCCATCGAAAAGATAGGTCTTATATCCGCGATACGCATCGATCTGCGGCCTCAGTTCGTCCACTGTCGCGGAACGAAACCCGCCGCCCACTTGCGGCCGGAACGCTTCCGCAATGATTCGCACGCGATGCCGCCCGAGCTTCGCCGCAATCTGATCCGCATACTCCCGCGCGACGCGCGGCTCTCGCGCATACACGCCGCAGCCGTCCTGCAACAGCACGCCTACATCGCGCGGCAACCACTCATCGAGCCATTGCGCGAGCGCCGCGCCACCGACATTCGCGCGGTCATACACGCTGATCCACAACGGACGCGGCAACCCATCGAGCAGCGCGCGCAGCGCACCCGCGTTCTGCCAGGTCGGATCGATCTCGACGGGAAAGTAGTAGCCCGTCACATGCACGGGCGGATGAACTTCCACGAGCCGCATCGATTCGACGAACAACTGCGCCGCATTCGCGCGCGCCGCCGCTTCGTCGAAACGGCCCGCGAGTCCAACGATCACGTCGCGCGCCCAGGGCTCCTGCCCGATGCGCTCCCAGTCCGGCATCCGTGCCGCCGTGCGCATCCCGGCGCCGGGCACGAAGGCGATGCCGTCCACCGCCGTCCATTGCACAATGAGTTCATGCGCGCCGAGCTTGTCCCAGTCGCCGCGCGGATCGGCGTGCGCGTTGTCGGGCTGCCAGACGATGCCGTCGACGAGACGCACGCGCGAGGCATCGGCTTGAGCCGAAGCCGGCGCGAGCACAAGGCAGCACGCAATGACGAGGGCGGAAAATAGAGAGGACATCAGTACGAGAATACCGCGCCGAAGAACACGCCTCGCGCGCGATCGTCGCCGGCGACGCGCAAGCGGTACTGCACCGCGACATCCACGAACGAACGCGGCGCGTCATACGGACCGCCGCGGAACCAGTAGCGCGCCGCCACGCCCGCGCCGGCGCCCACCGGCACGCTGTGATCGACCGCCGAATCGTAGTCCATGCCGACGACCGCATGCGGAAACACCGTCAAACGCGGACTGATCGCATCGACGCGATAGGTGCGGCCCAGTCGCGCGTTCGCGGTCGCGTAAGTCGAATCGTTCTGGATGTAATGGCCCGCCTCGCCGTACACCGTGCCCGTCCACCAGTTCGGGACGTCGAGCCTGCGCGTGTCGCCGAAGCCGTTCGAATACGCGGCGCGCGCGAGCCAGTCGGCGCGCACGTCCGAGCCGATCGGCAGAATTTTTTCGATGGCGAGAATCGCATTCGCCGATGCGAACGGCTTCACGCGCGCGCCGATCGCCGCCTGCAACGTCGATACCCCCGACGGCCCGCCGCCCTTCACGCCGAAGTTCTCGTAACCGCGCGCGTACACCTCGAACATGCGGTCACCGAGGCTGCCGAACGGCCGCCAGTACGCCTCCGCGCCCGCCTGCCAGTTGTTCGATACGCCGGGCGTGGGCGCGAACGCGAACCCTTGCTGCGCACCGTTGCCGCGATAGTTCACCGACGCGCTGAAGCCCCAGTTGCGCGTCGCTTCGGCGTGCGCCGCGCGTGCGTCGTTCAGTGCTTCAGGCGCGAGCGCCTCGCCGGCGGGCGCGCCCGCGCTATGGTCGATCGCGCGTTCCAGGAACTTCACGCCTTCGTCGGTGCGGCGCAGGTTGAGCGCCGCGTAGCCGGCGTCGGCTTCGGCCGATGCGGGCAGCGCGCCCTCGCGTTCCGCGCGCGCGAAGTAGTGCAGCGCGAGCGCGCTGTCGCCCGCGCGCTGCGCGATGAACGCGGCCTGCGTGGCGGTCATCGAATCGAGCAGATTCGCGTCGATCAACGCGCGCGCTTCGCCCGAGGCCTCACGCGTGCGGCCCGTCGCCGCGAGCGCGTCGATCAGCGCGATGCGCGGCTGCGGATCGTCGGGCACTTCGGCGATCGCCGTGCGCCAGAAGCCGATGGCCGCTGCGCGATCGCCGCGACGTTCGGCAAGACGCGCTTCGCGTGTCGCGGCGAGTGCGGGATCGTGCGCGTAGACATCGCACGATGCGCCGAACCGGTCTTCGCGGCATTCGAAAGTCGGGCGCGCGCGCGGATCGATTTGCACGGTCTGCGTGGCCGCCATGCGCAACATCGCTTGCGCGCGATGGCGGCGTAACGTGATCGCGGCATCGGTGTCGTCGGGGGGCTGCGTGGCGACGGACGGCAGTGTATCGAGCGCCGCTTGCGGATTGCCTTGCGCGAGCCGCACGTCCGCGACGATCGTGCGCGCGACGCGCGCATCGCGATATGCGCGTGCGTCGCCCGCATCGGTGGATGCGGCCAGGGTCAGCGCGCGCGCGAAGTCGGCATGCTCTGCGCGCGCGGCGCGTGCGTATCCGCGCAAAGCCCACGCGAGCGCATTGTCTTCATCGATCGCGATGGCATCGCCCGCCGCGGCTTCCACGCCCGCGAGATCGCCGCGCGTGAACAATATCTCGATGAGCTGCATGCGGAAATCCATCCGCGCCGGCGCATACATGACAGCCTTCCGCGCGAAATCTTGCGCCGCATCCAGGTCGCCGCGCTCGCGCGCCACATATGCGGACTTCGACGCCCCGGGCGCAAGCCGGTCGCCGATGAAGCGCCGCCGCTCCCGCAAGGCGTCGCTGTCGCCGAAGTGCTGCGATGCGTCGACGGCCGCATCGTATGCGGCGGCATCGTCGCCGGATGCGGCGAGGGAATCGATCAGCAGATAGCGCAGACGCTCCGCCCGCGGCGCAAGACGCACGGCTTCGCGGCTTCCCGCCACCGCCGACGCGTAATCCTTCTTCGCGTAATCGCGATACGCCGCGCGCGCTGCCTTCGACGCCGGCGCCGGCAAGTCGTCCGGCACGCCGCCCTCGCCGCCCGACGCGATCAGGATGTCGATCTGCCTGCGCCGCGCGGTCAGCGAAGGCGCCGGACCGAGCTGCGCGATGGCTTCGGCAAGCACACGGCTCGCGTCCTTCAGACGCCCGCGCGCCGCGAGCGCATTCGCAAGCAGCAGACGCAGATCCGCGACGTCGGGCCGCTGGCGAATCGCCTCGCGCGCGCCTGCGATGGCATCGGCATAACGATGCTCGCCGTAGGCCGCGAACGCTTCGCGCGCCACGCGATACGCCGCGCCGCTCAGAGGCAGCTGCAGGGTCTCGTCCGCACGGGATGCCGCGGCGCCGCACAAGGCGAGCGCGGCGCACAACGCAACGCGAACGTGCGGCGTCATCGAATGCCGGCCCGCGCGAGATAGCGGCGGCGCTGCTCCGCGACTGCGGCGGTGAGCGCATCGGACGTGATGATCGCCTCCGCCACCATGTAATCGCCGATGCGTCCGTGCCGCTCCGGCCGATAGTCCCGCAACGCGGCCTCGAACGCGCTGCGCGTGACGAGCCCCATCTCGATCATGATGTCGCCGAGCAAGGGCACGCCGCGCGCGGCCGTGGCGTCGGCAAGCGCCGGCGAGGCATCGTCTTCGCCATCGCCTGTCAAGACCGGCATGCCGACCGCGCGCAGCATGCGCAGGCCCGCCGCGATCTCGCTTTCGCGCACGATCTGCAGCGCGACCGGGCCGCCGGACGTCGCGCGCAATTCGGCGAGCGACGCATCGTCGAGCAGGCTCGCGCAGACGAACACGGCGTGCCCGTTCGCATCGATGCCCTGCGGCAGCACGCGCAGCCGCACGAGCGTCTCGGGCGTCGCGATGCGCGTCGGGTCCATCCGCGCCGCGTCCAAGCGTCCGCGCGGCAGGTCGGCCTGGAACGCGATCGCTTCCGCGAGCGTTTCCTCGTCGAGCCAGCCGCGTGTCACGAGCACGCGGCCGATCGGCGCTTCGCGTGCATGATCCGTCCGCCGCGCTTCTTCGAGCCGCTCGGGTGCGATCGCCTGCCACGAGACGAGCAGTTCCCCGAGATCCTGACGCGTGTCGCGCAGGGCCTCGTTGCTGGGGAAATCGTGCATCGTCTTGTCCCATGCGAGCCGCCGCCCCGTCACCATATGCACGATGAAAAGCCGCCACGCGCGCGCCACCGCCATGAAGTTGATGACGTTGCTGACGACCATGCGCGGCACCGACAGCACGCCGTGCTCCCAGCCGTAGAGCCGCGTCGTGAAGATGATGCGCTGCGTGACGCGCAGCACGAGCGCGACGGAGTTCGCGGCGAGCAGCGCCTGCAGCCACCGCGAATCGATGAACGGCGACGGAAAGAAGTCGCCCGCGAGGCCGAGATACGAAGCCGTGGCGAACAGCATGAACTGCACGGCGAGCAGGTATGCGAGCATGCCGACGAACGCCGTCACCACGCCCTTGCGGTCGCGCATCAGCAGATAGCGATTCGCGAGCGACCCGCTCCAGCCCGTCAGCGCCCATCCCTGCAAGCCGATGCCGAGCGTCCAGCGCGCGCGCTGCCGATAGGCGGTGCGAAACGTGTCGGGGAAAAACTCGCGCACGCACAGCGGCATCGACAGCCTGATTTCGCGCTCGCGGCCCAAACCGAACCAGCCCTTGCGGCGCGTCGTGAATTCGACGGGAAAGAGCGGAAAGATCGACTGCATGCCGAGCCGCGTGATGCGCGTGCCGATGTCGTAATCCTCGGTGAGGCTTTCGGTGTTGAACGGCTGGTGCTGCGTCTCTTCGACGAGCGCGCGGATCGCGCGGCGCGAAAAGCACGTGCCCACGCCCGCCGACGGCACCGCGCCCGCAAGACTCTCACGCACGACGAGATCCTTCGCGTGCCATTCCGCGAACTCGTCCATGTACGTGCCGGCGACGAGCTCGAACCAGTGCCGTTCGAGCGACGCCACCGGCAACTGGATCATGTCCTTGCGCGGCAGGAGATAGTTGAAGAACTTCAGTTCGACGGGATGCAGCACGTCTTCGCTGTCGTGCATCACGATGCCCGCGAACTCCATCCCGGCTTCGAACTCGTAATGCAGGATCGCCTGCACGAGCCAGTTGAGGCAGTCGGCCTTGCATGTCGGACCGTCGTGCGGCACTTCCACGCGATGCAGATGCTTGTAGCGATGCCGCATGCGCTCCACTTCGGCGATCGTCGCCGCGTCGTTCTGATACGTGCCGACGAACACCGTGTATGCGCGATAGTCGAGCACGCGCACGAGATCCTCGATCATCGCGGCGATGACGTCGTGTTCCTGCCACGCGGGCACCATGATCGCGATGGGCTGCTCGTCGCGCGCATAAAGCTGCTCGACGGTGAGCGGCGCGTAGCGGCGCTCGACCGTCACGCGCCGCCAGAACTTGCGCGTCCAGTACCAGACGTCGATGAACAGATCGTCCAGGCTCGAAAGCAGAATGATCGCCGCGACCGTCGCGGCCACGTATTCGAGTCCCTGGTAGTACTCGGCGAGCAGAATCTCGCCGTACCACCCGAGCGCCTCCGGCATCACGCGCGATCCTCGTCATCACCGGCGCGCGCGCGATGCTTCCGGCGCGCCTGGCCCGCGAGCGCGATCAACGCGAGCAACAGCACCACGAGCACGGCCGGAATGCCCCAGCGCGCCCAATGCCGCGTGACCCAGTCGGCGCTCGACGCGGGTTCGTCGGTCATCTCTTCGGGGTTGACCGTGTCGAACTGCTTGAGCACGCCGCTGCCGTCGACCACGGCGATATTGCCGCGCGAAAGCTGCAGCTTGTCGGTCAGTACGGGCGCCGCGCCCGCCGATCGATACACGACGCCGCTCTCGCCGCCCGCACTCGCAACGCTCACGACCGCGACGCGCGAGAGCCCCGACATGTCGAGCAGCGTATCGCCCGCGGGTGATGTCAGCGAAAGACGCTCGGCCGAATATGCGGCGGGATTCTTCTCGTCGGCGAGCTTGACGTCGGCGGCGAGGAACGGGCCGGCCGGATTCGCCGCCGCGTCTGCCGCGTTCACCACGAATTTCGCCGATACCGGCGCGATGCCCGCCGCGCCGGTCAGCACGGCAAGGCGCGGGACGCTGTTCATTGCATCGTCGAGCCAGGCGCGCGGCACGTACACCGTCGCCGACGACGCATAACGCGCCGCCATGCCCGCGAACGTGTTGTCGGGCGGACCTTTCGCAAGCCGCAGATGGCTCGACGGCAGCACGGCGACGGGATACGTCTGGCGCGCCTGACAGCCGCCGTCCGGCTGGCGGCGGAAGGTCACGCGCAGATCGTTGGTGCGCGCGAGGGCGTAGCGCGGAATCGGCGCGACGAGACGCTCGCGCGCGCCATCGACGTTGATGAGCTTCGCGCCGATCATCACGTCGTTGAAGTACACGGTGGCGGTTGCCGCGCCGTTGGAGAGCGTCGGCGAAGCGGCGAGATCGAGCACCACCTGCTCCGGCAAGCGGCCGTTGCCCGAAGCCGCGGCGAGGTCGAAGCGCGCATCCCACGACGCGGCCGTCTGCACGTCGACACTGCGCGGATCGCCGCCGAGGTCGGACAGCGCGATGGTGTCGCCGCGCGTCTGCTGCGCCACGTCGATGCGATGCACGACCACGCGGTTCGATACATCGATGGGACGCCAGCCGTGCGCAAGCGCGCCGATGCCGCGCGTGTCGCCGACGACGATCATCGCGCGGCCGCCCACGTGCGCGACGCGCACTTCGCCCGGCGCGAGCGGCGAAGTCAGTTGCGACGCCGATTGCTTGCGCCATGCGTCGAAAGCGGCGAGCGCATCGCCCGATGTGTTCGTGACTTGCGCGCGCAACGCGTCGAGCGCGCGGTCGATGGTCTTGCGCATCGTCTCGTCGGCGACGACCACGTCCGGGCCGAACGCCGCGCGCGCGCCGAGCGCGACGAGCGCGCCGAGTTCCGCGTCGTCGGCGATCGCGTGCTTGCCGCCCGCTGCCAGCGCGGCGAACGCGGGCACGCCGCGCAACGGCGCCGGCACGTCGATGCCCGTGAGATCCACGGTATCGCCCACGGCCGGCAGCGCCTGCATCACGGGCCGCTTGCCGTCGCGTTGCAGCAGCGCGTCGGTGCGCCAGGCGGTGTCGAATGCGTTCGCGGACAGCTTGCCGCCCGACACCGCGAGCACCGGCGCGTAAGGCAGCGCGCTCCATGCGGTGCGCAGGTCCTGCACGTCGGCGGGACTGAAGCGGAACGTGAGACGCGTCGTCGGATCGACGCGCAGCACGTTGCCGATGGCGGTCTGATCCGAGCACTCGCCCTGGCTGACCACCGACGCGAACCCAAGCCCCACGCGCACGAAGCCGGCGGAACGCGCCGCGCCATCGACGCCGAGATTGACCGACACGCCGCCCGCATCCTGCGTGAACGCACGCGCGAGCACCGGCGAGCCGTCGAGAGAAAGGAGCATCGTCACGCGGCCGCCGTCGCCGCGCACATAGCCGCCGTCGAATTGCAGCGTCGCATCGGTGATCGGCACGCCGGCGGGCACAGGCAGGAAGAACTCGCGGCGCGTATCGGGTGCGCCGAGCGTCACGCTTTCGAGCAGGCCGAGTTGTCGCAAGGTCACGGTGCGCGTTTCCGGCACATCGAGGCCGAGCCGCCCGAGCGCGCCCGCGATGCCGGTGCCGGTCGCGGCAGCGAAGGCCGCATGCTGCAGACCCAGGAACAGCGCGATTGAAGCCAGAACGGCACGCTGGGCGCGCCGCTTGAAGATGTCGTTGACCAAGTTGAGTGCTCGAAGTTGACGCAACGGGGCGGGATGGCCGCGAAGGCACACGCACGTCGCGCGCGATCCGCCTCGATTGCGTGAAGCCTGATTCCGGACTCCCTGGCCGGAACGATCAGGCGCGTGTTGCTGAAGAAAGAGCCGGTGCCCGGAGTCGCGGCCCGGCCTTTGGCGCGACAGGCTGTACGTACGCGGCCGAAGGACTACGCGAACGCCTCGCCCACGACACGCGTCACATTTTTCGTGGCGCGCGGCATGACGGGTTTGAATTCCTCGAAGGGGCGGCCCGCGAGCGCCGCGACGATGCGCGCCGAGGCTCGCCCATCGCCGTAGGGATTGACATTGCGGGTGAACGCCGCGCGGGCGTTCGTGTCGTCGAGCAGCAGATGGACCGTCGCGGCGATGGCGTCGCTGTCCGTGCCGACGAGCACGGCGGTGCCCGCATCGATGGCCTCGGGACGCTCGGTGACGTCACGCATCACGAGCACCGGCTTGCCGAGCGCCGGCGCCTCTTCCTGCACGCCGCCCGAATCGGTCAGCACGAGCGTCGCGCGCTGCAGCAGCCGCACGAAGCCGAGATAGTCCTGAGGCTCGATGAGAAACACGTTCGGCGCACCGCCGAGCGCGCTGATCACCGTTGCGCGCACGTTCGGGTTCAGATGAACCGGATAGACGATCTGCACATCGGAACGGCGCGCGAGACGAACCAGCGCCGCGCAGATATCGCGCAAGCCCCGGCCGAAACTCTCGCGCCGGTGGCCCGTGACGAGAATCAGATGCTTCGATGGATCGAGAAACGGAAAGCGTGCGTCGAGCTTGCGGCGCAGCGCATCCTGCGAATCGATGCGCTTCGTGACGGAATGCAGCGCGTCGATCACCGTGTTGCCGGTGACGAATGCGCGTCCATGCACCGTTTCCTTCGCGAGGTTGGCGTGCGAGCGCAAGGTCGGGACGAACATCATGTCGCTCACGACATCGACGAAACGCCGGTTCATCTCTTCCGGCCACGGACTGCTCATGTCGCCCGTGCGCAGCCCCGCCTCGACGTGCGCGACCGGCACCTGCCGGTGAAACGCGGCGAGCGCGCCCGCCGTCGCGGTGGTCGTGTCGCCGTGCACGAGCACGCGATCCGGCTGTTCCTTGGTGATGACGTCGTCGATCGACGCGATGAGGCGCGAAATCAGCCCGTTCAGGCTCTGGTTCTCCGACATGACCGCGAGATCGTGATGCGGCGTGATGTCGAACAGATCCAGCACTTGCCGGAGCATCGAGCGATGCTGGCCGGTCACGCACACCACGGACCGCACACCGGCTTCCGCTTCCAGCGCCTTGACGAGCGGCGCCATCTTGATCGCCTCGGGCCGCGTTCCAAATATGGAAAGTATCGTTTTTCGCTTCGTGTTCATTAGGTCCCGACGATTGCACAATCTTTAACAATTTCGATTGTATTCAGACGTTTAGGACCGCCAGCCAACTAAAATGTAAAAAAGTCTAACGAGAACGCGAAGCGCCGGTTTGGCGAGTTTTTGTCCAAAGTCGAGCGGCGTTTTTTACCTAACCAGTTAGCTTTCCCAACGTTCGGGCGAGATCGTCGAGGCGAAAATCCGACACTGCGTCGTCGCGTGATTTCGTCTGATGAAAACGCGATATGCGTGTGAGCGGCTTGCTTGGAGGCGATCGACCATTCGGGAGCTGCGGGGCCGATCGCCCTTTTGAAGGAGCGCTGAAGGACGCGCTCCGAGAACGAAACAGGCTTACTTCTCCATCGTCGCCATATCGATGACGAAGCGATACTTCACATCGCTCTTCAACATGCGCTCATAAGCCTTGTTGATTTCGTCCATGCGAATCATCTCGATGTCGGAGGTGATGCCGTGCTCCGCGCAGAAATCGAGCATCTCCTGCGTCTCCGCAATACCGCCGATGAGCGATCCGGCGAGCGAGCGGCGCTTGAAGATCATGTTCATCACCGAAGGCGACGGGTGCGGATGCTCCGGCGCGCCGACGAGCGTCATGGTGGCATCCCGCTTGAGCAGTGCCATGAACGGATCGAGATCGTGCGACGCGGCCACCGTGTTCAGAATGAAGTCGAAGCTGTTCGCGTGCGCCGCCATCTGGGCCGGGTCTTTCGAAATCACGACTTCATGCGCGCCCAGACGCTTCGCGTCCTCGATCTTGCCCGGCGAAGTCGTGAAGAGCACGACATGCGCGCCCATTGCGGCGGCGATCTTCACGCCCATGTGACCGAGACCGCCGAGACCCACGATGCCGACCTTGTGCCCCTTCTGCACGTTCCAGTGGCGCAGCGGGGAATAGGTCGTGATGCCCGCGCACAGCAACGGCGCGACCGCCGCCAGTTCGAGGTTCCCGGGGATGCTCAGCGTGAACGCCTCGTCGACGACGATGCTCGTCGAATAGCCGCCCGCCGTGAAGCCGCCGGACTTTCTGTCCGGCGAGTTATAGGTTTGCGTGAAGCTTTCCGGGCCTTCGCAGAACTGCTCCAGTCCTTCCTTGCAGGACGCGCACGTGCGGCATGAATCGACCATGCAGCCGACGCCCGCGAGGTCGCCGACCTTGAACTTCGACACGTCCGAGCCGACTTCCGCCACGCGCCCGACGATTTCATGCCCCGGCACGACCGGAAAGTTCGAGCCGCCCCATTCGTTCCGCGCCATGTGCAGATCGGAGTGACACACGCCGCAAAAGAGAATGTCGATGCGCACATCGTTCGGGCCGACATCGCGGCGCTGAATTTCGAGCGGGCCGAGCGGCTTGTCGGCTGCGGCGGCTGCATAGGAATACGCTTTCAGCATGATTGTGCTTCCTTCCTTGATTTGAATCTTTCGTGGACGAGCCGGCCCCGACGCAATGAAAAGGCCGGCCGATGAGACGTGTCAGGTGAACGGGTTTGTGCGGCAGCGAACTGTCGCCGTCATGCACCGCACGCGTTGCGAGTGACTTGCCGATTGCGCCGATATTTCGGCGGCGCTACGCAACCTCAATACTGTATGCCTATAAAAACTTCTCTGCCGAAATGGCGGCTCGATTATGCCTTTCGAAAGAACTGTGCAATTGCGTCGCCGGAGAATTTGACAATCGAACGCCCTTCTTTCGACTCCCTGCTAATGGGGATGGTCGAGAGCAGACGAGCGTCCTAAAGTGATCGTGCGCGAGGACACGGCCATCCTCATCGCACGGCGCCGGAACTTTGAGAGAGCGAGACCATGAAGGCGAAGGCAATTACGGCAAGCATCGGCATGCCGGGCGGCGCGGTCAGCGCCGAGTTTCATATCGACACGGGGCGCCTCAGGATCTTCGAACGCGGCATGCTTCGCGTCGAATTGTTTCCGCCGCAATCATGGTTCACGGTGGCGTCGGTGGCGGGAAACAGCCGCTGGGGCACGCGGCCGCGCGAAGCGGATATTCGTCTCGTCGTCGAGAACTTCATCCTTCAGCGCTTCGGCATGACGGCGTACCGGAGCGAAACTTCATGCGCGCAGTGACGTGCGCGCTCAGCGTGCACGCGCGCGCCGCGTGCGCTGATAGAAGGCGTCCGGCTTGGTCTTCACCCATTCGACGAAGCTATGCACGCCTTCGTGCGCGAGCAGTGCATCGACGGTCGAATAGCGCTGCGCCAGCTCCTTTTCGGTGAAGAGCGCATGCAATTGCCGATGACAGATGCGATGCAGCACGGCCGTCTGCCTGCCACCGTGCGATTTCGGCACGAGATGATGCAAATCGCGCTCCGATGGCGGCACCGCGCGCCCGCACAGCGCGCAGATTTCCTCCTGCGGCGGGTGATACCACGGCTCCGGTGTGCGCTTCGCCATTGCGTTCCTCGTTTGTTCTCGTCGAGTTTACGCCTCGTCTTTCCGCGCCGCATCGGACGATTCATCTGATCAACATTCCTTAGCTTCTCGATTCGACATCCTCATGCGGTGAGTCGTGCGCCGATACAATGGCTGCGTGAACGCGCGCATCGGCGCACTCCCTGCAACTGCAACGGAGATACACCATGACAGGTCCGGCGAGTAACCTCTACGAGAGCTGGCAGGAACAGATTCAGCGGGAGCTGAATGCGCGCGTCAGGACGCATCAGCACGAAGTGCGGCAAGCGAAAGTGCAGCAGGCGCGTCAGACCGGCGCGCCTGCGCCGCTCGTCCTGATCGGCGAGGGCGATTCGTGGTTCGACTATCCGCTGCCGGACCCACTTCATCCCACGGATGTATTGCAGGCGCTCGAGAACACGGGCAAGCCCGTTCCGCTGATCCTCAAGCTCGCGCACTATAGCGACGCGACCACGACGCTCCTCGGCGTGAACAAGCGCAACCGCCTCATCGATCAGTTGAAGGACCCGGCCAACGGACCCATCGACGCACTGCTTTTTTCCGGCGGCGGCAACGATGTGGTCGGCGACCAGTTCCGCTTCTGGCTCCACGATGCAGACGCGGTCGCCAACGATCCTGCGCAGGGCATCGATATCCGGCGGCTCGCGAATATCTTCGGCGTGGTCGAGAGCGCCTATCTGGATCTGATCCGCATCCGCGACCAGTTCGCGCCTCACGCACCCATCTTCGTGCACGCTTACGACTTTGCGATTCCCAGCGGCACATCGGCCTGCCATCTCGCCGGACCGTGGCTTCGTCCTTCGCTCGTCGATCGGGGCTGGCGGGACCTCGCGCCCGGCACGCTGATCGTGCGGACGATCCTCGTCCAGTTCCGCGCGATGCTGCTGCGGCTCGCCAGCGATCCCGCGCACAATCTGGTGCTGGTCGAGACGCAAGGCACGCTTGCGCCCGATGACTGGGCCAACGAACTGCATCCCACCGGCGCGGGCTTCGCCAAAATCGCCGCCTGTTTCAGGGCCGCGCTCGCCGCACGCTTTGCGCATCGCATATGAGGGCGGCGTGCGCTGAGATGCGAGCCGGTATCGATACCGGCTCGCCGCCCGTTTCTCCTATCAGCCCTGCACGAATGCGAGCAGGTCGGCGTTGAGGACGTCCGCGTTGACCGTGAGCATGCCGTGCGAGAAGCCAGGATACGTTTTCAGGGTGCCGTTCTTCAGCAACTTGATGGACTTCAGCGCAGCGTCGGCGATGGGCACGATCTGGTCGTCCTCACCATGCAGGACGAGCGTCGGCACGGAAATCGACTTCAGGTCTTCAGTCTGGTCCGTCTCCGAGAACGCCTTGATGCCGTCGTAGTGCGCCTTCGCGCTACCCATCATGCCCTGACGCCACCAGTTCTGGACAACGCCCTGTTGGACGGTCGCGCCCGAGCGGTTGAATCCGTAGAAGGGTCCCGCCGGAACATCGACGAAGAACTGGGCGCGGTTGTCGGCCAGTGCCTTGCGAAAGCCGTCGAAAACCTCGACAGGCAGGCCTTCCGGATTTGCTTCGGTTTTCAGCATCAGCGGAGGCACCGCGCTGACGAGTACCGCCTTCGCGACACGTCCTGACGGTTCGCCGTGCTTCGCGACATAACGGGCGACTTCGCCGCCGCCTGTCGAGTGTCCGATGTGAACGGCATTTTTCAGGTCCAGCGCTTCGACGACCGCGAATGCGTCGGCGGCGTAATGGTCCATATCGTGACCGTCCGAGACCTGCGACGAGCGGCCGTGCCCACGCCGGTCGTGCGCGACCACACGATATCCCCGCTGCACGAAGAACAGCATCTGCGCGTCCCAGTCGTCCGAGGAAAGCGGCCAGCCATGATGAAAGACGATCGGTTGCGCGTCCTTCGGCCCCCAGTCCTTATAGAAAATTTCGACGTTATCTTTGGTCGTGACGAACGGCATGGTAATCCTCACTCGTGAAAAAAGGTTTGCAGGACGCCGGGCCGAGGTTTGAAACTCAGCGCCGGCTTCGATGTTCTTGCGGCAAGACAAGCGAAGACAGACGACGTTCGATCGATCGAACTTCACCGGATCGCGTGCGGGCTATCGAGCCCGAATCGTCGTCCGAGTAGAACCTTACACGGATACCGCGTCCGCTGGATGATTGCCCCCCATCAAGTGGGGTTGCAAAAGCCGGGACCAGTAACAGTTCCGACGCCCGGCACCAAAACGGTGAACAATGCCGACGACGCGCGCACGCTCACGCCGCGCTTTCTTCGTCAGCGTCGCGTTGGTGGGACAGCATCGCGAGCACGCCGTTCAGCGCGCCATCCAGGATCTGGGCGGACAGATCAGGGTCCGAAACGGCCCGCGACAACGTCACCGCGCCCACGCAGGCGCTCAGAATGTGAAGCGCTTGCGCGCGCTTCGTGGCGTTGAGCAACGCAGGCGATGCCTGAGCGATCAGCCCCACGATTTTCTCGACGCGGCGGGAATACACCTCCCGAGTCGCGCCCTCGCAGCGGCTCATGTCATTGACGAGCGCGGAGACAGGACAGGCGCGAAAAATGTTATCCCTGTGCGCCGCGGATAGATACGAACGCATCGCTCGTTGCGGCTCGGTCGGAATCGATGCTTCCCACGACTCGATGTCTCGCAGCGCACATTCGAACGCTTCCCGCACGAGTTCGTCGCGAGACGCAAAGTGCTTGTAGAAGCCGCCTACGGTGAGCCCGGCCTCCTTCATGAGATCGGCAATGCTCACGCCATCGATGCCGCGCTCACGCAACCGTTTCGCCGCCACCTCAACGATGCGTTGACGTGTCGCAATCTTTTGTGCCTGGGAATGGCCCATTCAACATCTCCACACTGCTCTGGCGGGCAAGTGTAATCCCGCGATCCGTTTTCCATTGATGCGGGCCTGGCAATTCAGAGTTGAGCCGCGAAGAATTGCGGGACTTCTGGATTATGACTAACATCCAGATCAATGCAATATCGACAGGAAGCGTCGACACGCATTCGCCCGAAATAGTGCATATGCACTCTAGTCAATGGAGATTCATCATGAAAGCACGCAGGATTCTGGTCACGGCGGCTGCCGGCAAGACAGGTGTTCACACGGTGCGAAACCTTCTCGAGAGCGGTCACGCCGTGCGCGCGCTCGTTCGCAAGGAGGACGAGCGCAGCGACGCGCTCCGGAACGCTGGCGCTGAGATCATGACCGGCGATCTCCTCTCGCACGATGACGCCATTCGCGCAACCGACGGAATGGACGCGGCGTATCTCTGTTATCCCGTTCGTCCGGGCTTCATCCAGGCCACCGCCTATTTCGCGGATGCGGCGCGCCGTGCGGGGCTGCATGCGGTCGTGAACATGTCGCAAATCTCGGCTCGTGAGAACGCGAAAAGCCACGCGGCCCGGGATCACTGGATTGCGGAGCGCGTTCTCGACTGGGCAGGCGTGCCGACCGTGCACATCAGGCCGACCTTCTTCTCTGAATGGCTCGTCTTTCCGTGGGTGCGAGACACGATCGTTCGAAACAGCGAGATTGCATTGCCGTTCGGCGATGGCCGGCATGCGCCTATCGCGGCGGCGGACCAGGCGCGTTTCATCGCCGCTGTGCTTGCAAGTCCGGATGATCACGTCGGCAAGACATACGAGCTGTGCGGGCCGACGCAAATGAATCAAGCGGAAATTGCCGGCGTGATGAGCGGCGTGCTGGGCAGGAAAATCGTGTACCGGCCGGCGACGCTCGACGGTTACCGGGAGCATCTGAGCCACTACGATCTTCCGGATTTCACGATTCAGCACTTCGTCGAAGTAGCGATCGACTATCAGAACGGCGTCTTCGAGGGCACGGACGGCATCATCGAGCGCGTGACGGGGACGGCTCCGCAGACCGTCGAAGCGTTCGTGGAGGCGAATCGGGCCGTCTTCGGGTGAACGATTCGGGTTCGGCGTCGCGATCCGGTCAGCGATGAAGTAAGCAGGCACTGCGGGAAATCCCCAAGTTTCATCGTGGCGACATTGCATACAATCGTCTCGTCGATTGCCTGAAACGAGCCCGAAGTGACGCCGACCGAAGTTGTTTTGCATACAACTCTGCCCGAACCGGCGCGTTCGGCGGACGACGTCTACGTCGCCATCAAAGAGGCGCTCGCGGGCGGCCAGTACAGCGCGGGCCAATATCTGCGCGAGGAGCAGCTCGCAAAAAGTCTCGGCGTGAGCCGCACCCCCGTTCGCGAAGCGTTGCGCCGGCTCGATGCGGAAGGCTGGGTCGAAACACGCGCGAACTACGGCGTGCGCGTGAAAGCGTGGACCTTGCAGGACGCGCGCGAAATCTTCGAGGCGCGGCTTCTGATCGAGCCGTATCTCGCCGGGCGCGCGGCGCTTGCAATCGGCGCCGCCGACATCGCGCGCCTGAAAGCGCTCGCCGATGCGATGCTCGACATCACGCAACGTCCGACGACATCCGAATCCTGCGAAGCGTGGTTCGCCGCGAACGGCGAGTTTCACGCGATCATCACGGCCGCCGCGAACAACGCGCGCCTCGATCGCTCGCTCAGGTCGATGAAGGAAACGCCGCTCATCAAATGGACCTTCGACACCTATAACGACGCGGACCGCGAGCGCAGTGCGCGCCAGCATGTCGAAATCGTTCACGCGCTGGAACAGCGCAACGCCGCGTGGGCGGAAGCCATCACGCGCTGCCATATTCTCGCCGCCGAAAAGGCGGTGCTCGACCGCCACGGCCGGGAACATCCAGCGTCCTGAGCCCGAAGCGGTTCGGGTCGCAACAGCATTACAAACAGTCGTTGAATAGTCGCGCGAGCGACACAGGAGACACGACATGCTGAGCACCGATGGCACGATCATAAGCACCGTAAGCGCCGGCCCGCGTCTGGACCGATTACCGATCTCCGGGTTTCACAAGCGCGTGCTTTGGCTCATCGGCGCGGGCATGTTCCTCGATTCGTTCGACATCTATCTCGCGGGCGGCGTGCTCGGTGCATTGGCCAAGACCGGCTGGTCGACGATGCAGCTCAACGCCGCGTTCCTCTCGTCGACGTTCGTCGGCATGCTGATCGGCGCGTTCGCGGCGGGTGTGCTCGGCGACGCCAAAGGCCGCAAGTTCACGTATCAGTTCAATCTCGCGGTGTTCGGACTCGCGTCGATCGCCGGCGCGTTCGCACCGAACATGACGTGGCTCATCGTGTGCCGCTTCTTCATGGGGCTCGGACTGGGCGCGGAAATCGTCGTCGGTTATGGATCGGTCGGCGAATTCATGCCGCCCGCCGTGCGCGGCAAGTGGTCGGCGTATCTGTCGCTCATCACGAACTCGGCGCTCTTTTTCTCGACGTTTCTCGGCTACCTGATCATTCCGACGATCGGCTGGCGCGCGATGTTCGCGATCGTCGGCATCGGCGCGATGATCGTGTGGGTCATTCGCAAGAAGATGCCCGAATCGCCGCGCTGGCTCGAATCGAAAGGCCGCTACGACGAAGCGGAAGCAATCCTGCGCGCCGCCGAAGAAGAGTCTTCGCGCCACGCGCCGCTGCCGCCGATCGACGATGCGCCGCGCACCGTGACGAAAAAAACCACGTTGATCGAGCTTTTCTCGCCTTCGCAGATTCGCCGCATGTTCGTGTCGATCGTCGTGCAGATCGCGGTCAACATGGTGATCTACGGCTTCATCGTCTGGGTGCCGACCTTTCTGATGAAGCAGGGCATCGGCATGGCGTCGTCGCTCGGCTATTCGACGCTCATGTCGCTCGGCGGTCCGGCGGGCGCGCTCGTCGGCGTGCTGATCGCCGACCGGGTCGGGCGCAAGAACGGCCTGATCGCGGTCGCGGCGCTCGCGGCGGTGATCGGCTGGCTTTACGGGCATTCCACCGGCGTCGCGATGGCCACCTTGCTCGGCTTCCTGCTCTTCACGCTCACGTATCTGATGGTCGCGCTCGGCATCGCGACGTACATCCCCGAACTCTTCGCGACCGAGAACCGCATGCGCGCGAACGGCATAGCGGGCTGCGCGGGGCGCGTCACGGGCATCCTTGCGCCGCAGCTCGTCCTCGTCATGTACGCGGCGGGCGGCGTGAAGGACGTGCTGTCGATGATCATCGGCGCGCTCGTCGTGATGGCCGTCGTGCTCGCGGTGTTCGGCATCGAGACGAATCGCCGCTCGCTGGAAGACATCGCGCCTGCGCCCGATGCCGATGGCACGCTCGCCGCGTCGGCGCTTTCGCAAGAATCGCATCGTTGAAACTTTCTGAGGAAACCGTGATGAGCGTTACGCATGAAAACAAGCGTCAGGCATTGAAAGCGCGTTTCGCGCGCAAGGACATCGTCACCGCGCCGGGCATCTTCGACATGATCTCCGCAAAGATGGCCGATTCGATGGGCTTCGATTGCCTCTATATGACGGGGTTCGGCACGGTTGCGTCCTACCTCGGCCTGCCCGACGCGGGGCTCGCGACCTATACCGACATGGTCGATCGCGTCGCGGCTTTTTGCGGCGGCACGAACACGCCGATGATCTGCGACGGCGACACGGGTTATGGCGGCCTGCTCAATGTCGCGCACACGGTGCGCGGTTACGAGCATGCGGGCGCGGCGGGCATTCAACTCGAAGATCAGGAATTCCCGAAGAAGTGCGGGCATACGCCGGGACGGCGCGTCATTGCGATGCAAGACATGGTCCGCAAGATCGAGGTCGCGGTGGAAAGTCGCACCGACAGCAACTTTCAGATCGTCGCGCGAACCGACGCGCGCACGTCGCTCGGACTCGATGAAGCACTGCGTCGCGGCGAGGCGTATGCGAAGGCGGGCGCGGATGTGTTGTTCATCGAATCGCCGGAGACGGTGGAAGAGCTGGAGAAGATCGGGCGCGCGTTCGACATGCCCTTGCTCGTGAATGTCGTCGAAGGCGGACGCACACCCCAACTCGCGCCCGAGGAATTGCAGAAGCTGGGCTTTTCGCTCGCGATTTATCCGGCGTCCGGGTTTCTGGCCGTCGCGAAGGCGCTGAAGGATGTTTACGGCGAAATCCTCGCGCGCAAAGGCACGCAAGGCGCTCTCGGCACGATGTATCCCTTCTCCGAAATGTGCGAGCTGATGGGCTTTCCTGAAGTGTGGGCGTTCGATCGGGCGCACGCGGACTGAGGGAATCGACGGTATCGACCGTCAGGCGACCGCCGCCACGCAGTCGATTTCGATGTCGAATCCTCCCGGCCACGCCGGCACGTTGACAAAGATGCGTGCCGGCGGGTTCGCCCCGAAGAAGCCCCCGTAGACCGCGTTGACGATGGGAAACGCTTGAACCGACGTGCAGTAGACATTGCACTTCAATACCTGATCGAGCGACGAACCCGCGGTTTCGACGCACAACTTCAACTGCTGCAACACCAGTTCGGTCTGACGTTCGATAGTTGCATTCGCAACGACCTCGCCGGTCAGCGGATCGAACGGCGGAAAGCCCGACACATAGACCGTATCGCCGTGGCGCGTGACGGCGGACGTCGGCGCCTTGAATCGTTCGAGCCAGGTCGAAAGCGGTTCGACGCGGATGATTTCGCGAGCCATTGTCATCGTCTCCTTTACGGTGAGGCACTACGCGCGCCCCACGAAAATTTCGTTCAGGTCATTGCCCGCCGCCGCGTCCCTGAAGCCGTCGAACCGGCCATCGGCGAGCCCTTGCGCCGCGCGCATGAACCCGCCCCACGCAGCGCGCGCGAGCCCTCCGCCGACGCTCACGCGCCGCACGCCGAGCGCCGCGACATCGCTCAAGGTGAATTCCGACACGCCGCCGATCAGCAGATTCACCGGCTTCGATCCCGCGGCCTTCACCACGGCCTCGATGTGCTCGCGCGTCTTGATGCCGGGCGCATAGAGGCAGTCCGCGCCGGCATCGGCGTACGCTTTGAGACGCGCGATCGCGTCGTCGATATCGGGCTTGCCTGCGAAAAAATTCTCCGCGCGGCCGACGAGCAAGGTGTCGCCGCCGGTTTCGTCGATGGCACGCCGCGCCGCTTTCATGCGCGCCACGGCGACATCGACCGGAAACAGGGGCGCCGATGCATCGCTCGTCGAATCCTCGATCGACAAGCCCGCGACACCCGTCGCCACCGCGAGCTTCACGCTCTGCGCGACGTCATCCGGCGTCGCGCCGAAGCCGCTTTCGAAATCCGCGTTCACCGGGAGATCGGTCGCGTCGACGATCTCGCGCAAATGCGCGAGCACCGCGTCGCGCGTCACGTGATTGTCCGCGTGGCCCTTCGACCATGCGAAGCCCGAACTCGTCGTCGCGAGCGCCTTGAAGCCGAGCGTTTCGAGATAGCGCGCGGAACCGACGTCCCAGGGATTCGGCAGCATGAAGCAACCAGATTCGTGCAGCGCGCGAAAGGCGGCGCGTTTTGCGGCGACGGTGCGGGGCATGGCGGGTCTCCTTTGGGAAATCGAGTCAGAACGAAAAACGATACGCCTTCGCGCGAAACCGCGCTGATCACTAAGTCTCTCTTAAGCAAGCACCCACTACGCTTGAGCCTTCCCTTTCCGTAAGACACGACATGGAACACACGAAGCATGCGCTCGCCAAGGTTCCGGAGCTGACCCTGGCGTTCTGGGCCATCAAAATCGCGGCGACGACGCTCGGCGAAACGGGCGGCGACGCGCTCTCGATGTCCATGAATCTCGGCTATCTGATGAGCACGTTCATCTTCGCGGCCGTTTTCGGCATCGCGGTGATCGCGCAGATCAAGGCGGACCGGTTTCAGCCAGCGCTCTACTGGATCACGATCATCGCGACGACGACGGTCGGCACCACGCTCGCCGACTTCGCCGACCGCTCGCTCGGCCTCGGCTATGCGGGCGGCAGCGCGATCCTGCTCGCGCTGCTGCTTGCATCGCTCGCGGTGTGGCATCGCACGATGGGCTCGGTCTCGGTCTCGACCATCGCATCGCCGAAAGCCGAAGCGTTCTACTGGGTGACGATCATGTTCTCGCAGACACTCGGCACCGCACTCGGCGACTGGACCGCCGACAGCGCGGGCTTCGGCTACACCGGCGCCGCGATGATCTTCGGTGGCCTGTTGCTGCTGATCGTGCTCCTGTATTTCTTCACACAGATGTCGCGCACCGTGTTGTTCTGGAGCGCCTTCATTCTGACGCGGCCGCTCGGCGCCGTGGTCGGCGATTTTCTCGACAAGCCGATCGCGAACGGCGGACTGGCGATGAGCCGCTATGGCGCGTCGATCGCGCTCGTGATGTTCATCATCGTGTGCGGCCTTCTGTTCAGGCAACGGCCCGCGCGCGTGGCGCATTGAGACAGCCGGCAAAGAAAAACGGCGGTCCCGAAGGACCGCCGCGTCTTGCGACTCTAAATGGCGCTGCCGCTTACTTCTTCTTCAGATCGAAGCGATCGAGATTCATCACCTTCGTCCAGGCCGCGACGAAGTCATTGACGAACTTCTCCTGCGCGTCGCTGCTCGCATAGACTTCGGCGAGCGCACGCAACACCGAATGCGAACCGAAGATCAGATCGACGCGGCTGCCGGTCCACTTCCGCTCACCCGTCTTGCGATCGCGCCCTTCGAACACGTCGCGGCGCGACGACAGCGGTTGCCATTCCGTGTCCATGTCGAGCAGATTGACGAAGAAGTCGTTGGTGAGCGTTTCGGGCTTGTCGGTAAGGATGCCTTGCGCGCTCTTTCCGTACGACACGTTCAGCGCGCGCAGGCCGCCGACGAGCGCCGTCATCTCCGGAGCGGTCAGCGTCAGCAATTGCGCCTTGTCGATCAGCAGCGACTCGACGGGCACGCGCACGTTGCCCTTGACGTAGTTGCGAAAGCCATCGGCGACCGGTTCGAGCGCCGAAACCGAAAGCACGTCCGTCTTGTCCTGCGTCGCGTCCATGCGGCCCGGCGTGAACGGCACCGTGACCTTCTGGCCGGCTTTCTCCGCCGCCTTTTCGATCGCCGCGCCGCCCGCAAGCACGATCAGGTCGGCTATCGAAATCTTCTTGCCGCCGGATTGCGCGCCGTTGAACTCTTTCTGGATGCCCTCGAGCGTCGAGAGCACCTTGCCGAGTTGCTCGGGGTCGTTCGCTTCCCAGTCTTTTTGCGGCGCGAGGCGAATGCGCGCGCCGTTCGCGCCGCCGCGCTTGTCCGAGCCGCGGAACGTCGATGCCGATGCCCAGGCCACCGAAACCAGCTCGGAAATCGACAGCCCCGACGCCAGCACTTTCTGCTTCAGCGCCGCGACATCCTGTTCCTCGACGAGCGGATGATCGACTTCCGGGATCGGGTCCTGCCACAGCAGTTCTTCCTGCGGCACTTCCGGCCCCAGATAGCGCGCTTTCGGACCCATGTCGCGGTGCGTCAGCTTGAACCACGCGCGGGCGAAGGCGTCGGCGAACTGGTCGGGATTCTCCCAGAAGCGCTTTGAAATCTTCGCGTATTCCGGATCGAACCGTAGCGACAGGTCCGTCGTCAGCATGGTCGGCTTGATCTTCTGCGACGCATCGTGGGCGTGCGGGACAGTTTCGCCCGCATCCTTCGCGACCCACTGATTCGCGCCCGCCGGACTCTTGGTCAGTTCCCATTCGTGACCGAAAAGGCTCTCCCAGAAGCCGCTGCCCCACTTCGTCGGGGTCGTGGTCCAGGTGACTTCGAGGCCGCTCGTGATCGTATCCGCGCCCTTCCCCGAGCCGTAGCTGCTCTTCCAGCCGAGGCCCATGTTTTCCAGATCCGCGGATTCCGGTTCGGGACCGACGTTATCGGCCGGACCCGCGCCATGTGTCTTGCCGAAGGTGTGCCCGCCCGCGATCAGCGCGACGGTTTCCTCGTCGTTCATCGCCATGCGTGAGAACGTCTCGCGGATGTCATGCGCCGCCGCGAGTGGATCGGGGTTGCCGTCCGGGCCTTCCGGGTTGACATAGATGAGACCCATCTGCACCGCGCCGAGCGGATTCTCCAGATGGCGGCCGCCCTCGGTGCGGCTGACTTCTTCGCCATGCTTCTCGACGTCGGCGGTGATCACGCCCTGATCTTCGTCGTTGCCCGCCGCGCCCTTGCCGTAGCGGACATCGCCGCCGAGCCAGGTCTTTTCATTACCCCAGTAGACGTCCTGATCGGGCTCCCATGTATCCTCGCGTCCGCCCGCGAAGCCGAAGGTCTTGAAGCCCATCGTTTCCAGCGCGACGTTGCCGGCCAGAATCATCAAATCGGCCCAGGAAAGCTTCTGGCCATACTTCTGCTTGACCGGCCAGAGCAGCCGACGGGCCTTGTCGAGGCTCACGTTGTCGGGCCAGCTGTTGAGCGGCGCGAAACGTTGCTGGCCGCGCCCGCCGCCTCCCCGACCATCGCCGATGCGGTAGGTGCCGGCGCTGTGCCACGCCATGCGGATGAAAAGCGGGCCGTAATGACCGAAGTCGGCAGGCCACCAGTCCTTCGAATCGGTCATGACCGCCGCGAGGTCTTGTTTGACCGCGGCGAGATCGAGGCTTTTGAAAGCCTCGGCGTAGTCGAAGTCCGTGCCGAGCGGATTCGACTTGCTGGAATGCTGACTCAACAGATCTACCCGTAGTTGCCGCGGCCACCAGTCACGGTTGGTCGTACCGGTGCCGGCGGCATGTGTAAACGGGCACTTCGATTCGTTCGACATGCGTTATCTCCTTGCGAGGACGTACCCATTAGTTCTTTTACTACTCACCAACAAGGCGTCGGATTCGTATTTCCCGTGCTGCGCGGACCCGATCCGACAAGGGATTTCGCTGCGTGCATCGGGCGACGCGCGAATCGTCCGACAGCTTTCCTCAAATTAGAAAATACGTGAGACCGACGTTCAATAGAAGGCGATTTTTGCAATGCCGCTGATAGGTGACGGCTATAGGCAGAGAGCATTTTTCGATGTGCTGTCGCATGCTGCAATGCACGATAACCCGCGATGCCTCCACGTGAGATAAGCGCAGCCAGACGCAGTTCCGCACGGATGTTCAGTCTATCAGCGTCGTAAAAGCTTGGCAGGCGGCGTGCGCGAGGGCCTTCCTCGGCTCATCATGACGAAGAGCGGGCAAAACGTGAAGCCTTCCGCAGAGGTTTCCGTCGTACCCCTTACCATTCTGGATGCTTCCCTGTGCGCTATCGGGAAGCAAGCGTTCAGCTCCAGTCGTCCATATCGTGCCTGATGCTGTGCCGATTCGCGATGAGTTCCTCCACGCTCGGCTCGTTGTTCATCGCACGCTGAATGGCGAGTTTCGTCGCTTCGTAGTTCGTGCGATACATGTCCTTCTTGTCAAGGTTCGCGTCCGTCGCGCAGCGCGGATCGATCCACACGAGGCTGATGATGCACAGTTCGTTGGCCTGATCCTTCGGCAGGATGCCTTCGATCAGGCAATCGACCACGGCGTCGGCGGTGGCGGACTGCACCACGCCGCCGAAGAGGTCGATGTTCGCCATGTCCTTCAGCGTAACCTTGGGGACGATCATCGTTGCGGGGCGGACCATCTGATTGCACGCGCGGATCGCGAACATGGCCGTATGCCCTTTCGATTGCGCCATCATGTTGGCGAACGCGTGGCCGACAGGCCCGTCGACACGGCCGATCAGGATCTCCGGCATCGCATCGGTCGCCTGTCCCGGTGCGGCCAACACGGTTGCTTCGCCTGCGCGAAACGTCAAATCGAGACTCATGTGCATTCTCCTTGGCAAGCTGAACGATGGTTCGATAAACCGAAAGGACACGCACACGCAAGGACGATGCCATCACCGCCGATTCGGCCGCCGCGACCCGCCCGGCGACAGACTGCTCTTCCCGCGTGACACAGTGACAGGCAGCGTTACCGCGATATTGCCTCTGCGCGACACGATGGCTAATGAATAATCGTGCTTTCGTAGCCCGTTATTAATGGCGTTGTGGAGAATCCAGTAGAGTATCGTGTGCAGGGCGACGACTATTCAGACAATAGAATGCCCTTGAATATCCATCGGACAGTGCTAACAATAGCCAATGACCTGATGCCCGCATGCGACTTAGCACGTAGAATCCTCTGGCACTTGTCGTTCTCCTGAAAATTCCAGAAGTGAGGGCTACACATACATGCAAGCACCGCCCAAGATCAGTGTCCTGCTGCCTGTGTACAAGGTTGAGCCGTACATCGAAGAGTGCCTCGACTCGCTCCTG
The DNA here is from genome assembly GCF_023631085.1 of Caballeronia sp. INML1. Taxonomy (NCBI): domain Bacteria; kingdom Pseudomonadati; phylum Pseudomonadota; class Betaproteobacteria; order Burkholderiales; family Burkholderiaceae; genus Caballeronia; species Caballeronia sp. INML1. The sequence goes on from NZ_JALQDT010000061.1 coordinate 133,760, forward strand.
GCACAGACTTCAACCGACTTCGAGATCATCGCCGTCGACGACAGCAGTCCTGACAGATCCGGCGAAATGACTTCCCGCATTCTGGAGAAGCAAAACAGAATTCCGTGGAAGCTCATCAAGAATCTCGAGAACAAAGGGCTTGCCGAAACCCGCAAGATCGCGGCGATGGCCGCGCGCGGCGAATACGTTCTGTGCGTGGACAGCGATGACCATGTTCATCACGACCTGATTCGCAAGGTGATCGACGAAGCCGATACGCACCATGCAGACGTCGTGGTCTTCGCTGCCGAAAACATCGCGCCGGATGGCAAAGTCAATTACCGTGTCGAAACGGGCGACGCCGTCATCACCGGCGTACAGGCGGTCGAGAAGATTCTCGATCTTTCCTTACAGGCTTATTGCTTCAACAAGCTCGTGCGCCGATCGATCTTCTTATCGGTCGAACATCCGACCGGACTGATCTACGAAGATATCTGCGTGTCGGTCCAGACACTCGGCAAGTCCAGAGTCGTGCGTCTGTGTCCCGACACGTTATATGCGTACATGTATCGCGAATCGGGAATTTCGACCCGCTTCAATCCGAAGATCGTGGATCTTTTTGCGATCATCGACCGGGTGGAAAGAAGCACCGCGTCGATGCCGATACCCAATTACCGGCGCCTGCTTTTTCGGCTGAAATATATCTACGCTTACCGGACGATCGCGTTTCAGGCGGCGATCAAGGCGCCGACCTATCGACTCGCAAAGCCGATTCTTTTCAGCGTTTCAGACAGGCTTCGTCTCGCGCATCTGCTCGGCATGTGTTCGGATCACAGGCCGAAGCTCTCTATCGTAATGGCGATGCTGAAAATCCATCCGTGGATTTTCTACTGCTTCGTCCGTCGTTTCGGGCGAAGGTAACCTGCACAGCATCGGGCCTATCCGTTATGCTGCGCTGTCATTGTTCAGCGCTGCGCAACCGGAACCGATGCTTACTCTTTCCCCACGCGACACCGCGATGCTCGACGGCGATCTCGGCGATGGCCTCGCACTCGCGATGCGCATCGTCGCGGCGACGGCGCGCGTCATGGACGCCGATACGCTCATCGACATCTCGTCCGCGCATATCGACGGCTGCCTCTATCACGGCGCGGCGAGCCTCGATTTCGTCGAGCGTTTCGTCGCGAGCGGCGCGAAGGTCGCCGTGCCGACCACGCTCAACGTCGGCTCGCTCGATCTCATCCATCCGGAGCTGTTTCGAGGCGATGCCAGTATCGCGAGCGCGGGCGCGCGGCTCATGCAGGCGCATATCGAACTCGGCTGCGAAGCGAGCTTCACGTGCGCGCCCTATCAACTGAAGCATCGTCCGAAGCTGGGCGATCAGATCGCGTGGGCCGAATCGAACGCGATCGTCTTCGCCAATTCCGTGCTCGGTGCGCGCACGAGCCGCTATGGCGATTTCCTCGATCTCGCCGCCGCCATCACCGGCCGCGTGCCGAACGCGGGCCTGCACGTCACGGCGAATCGCGCGGCGCGCATCGTGATCGCGGCGCCCGATCTGCGTGTGTCGCCGCATCGCGACGCGGATTTTGCGGCGCTCGGTTTCCTGCTCGGCGGCGAGGTCGGCGCGACGGTCGCTGCCATCACCGGCCTGCCCGCCGACACCACCGAAGACGAACTGAAAGCGCTCGGCGCGGCGGCGGCATCGAGCGGATCGGTGGCGCTCTTTCATGCAGTCGGCATCACGCCGGAGGCCGCCACGCTCGATGCCGCGCTTCAGGGACACGCGCCCGAGCGAACGATCGCGGTCAGCGCGTCGGATCTTCATGCCGTGCGCAAGCGCTGGAGCCGGGCGAAGCCGGGCGACGCGCTCGCGGCCATCGCGCTCGGCACGCCGCACTTTTCCGTCGATGAATTCCGCACGCTCGCGTCACTCCTCGATCGGCATGAAGGCGCGCCGCGCTGCGATATCTATGTGAACACCAGCCGCTTCGTGCTCTGGCAACTCGAAGAAGAAGGCATTGCGCAGAGGCTCACGGAGCGCGGCGTGCAGATCGTCGTCGATACCTGCACGTACATCACGCCGGTGATGAAGCAAGTGAGCGGTCTCGTGATGACCAACTCGGGCAAGTGGGCGCATTACGCGCCGGCGAACATCGGCGTGACGGTCGCATTCGGCAGCATGAGCGAATGCGTGCGATCGGCGTTCGAAGGAAAGGTATGCATCGATGAAAACGTTTGAGGCCGTCACACTCGTTCCAGGCCACGCGCGCGCCGCTGGCATCGCGCTGCCGCCGCTCAGCTTCTGGGGCGGTTACGACGCCGAACGCGGCGTGATCGTCGATGCCACGCATGCCGGTCACGGCCGGAGTCTCGCGTCGCGCATACTCGTGATGCCGCGCGCGCGCGGATCGAGTTCGAGCAGCAGCGTGCTCGCCGAAGCGTTGCGCAACGGCACCGGGCCAGCGGGCATTGTGCTCACGGAGCGCGATCTCATTCTGTCGATAGGCGCGATCGTCGCGAACGAACTATATGCGGCGGACGTGCCGGTCGTAATGGTCGATGAAACCGCGTTCACGCTAATCGCGAACGCCGATGCTCACATCGAAATCGATGCACGCGATGCGACGCGGCCCGCGAACGTGCGCCTCATCGCGCCATGATCGTCTGAACCACCGCGATGATTTGCTGCGCCGCCGTCTTCACGTGCTGTTCGAGCAGCTTCGCGCCGAGCTTCGCATCGCGCTTTTTGCATGCATCGATCAGGTTCATGTGCTCTTCGTGCGACTGTTCGCGGATCGGCACCTGCACGACCTGAAAGCGGAAATAGCGGTCGCTGCGATCGTGCAGCCCGCGCAGCATCTGCAATGTGATCTCGCGCCGCGCCGGCAAATAAAGCGTTTCGTGCAGGCGCCAGTTCAGTTGACCCCATACGCCCGAATCCGCGTGATCCATTTCGCTGACGAGCTTCTCGGCTTTCGCGATCTCGGCATCGGTGATATGCGGAATCGCCTGGGAGAAGAGCCAGGGCTCCAGCCGCAGGCGAATTTCGAACGTCTCCTGCACTTCTTCTATCGACAACTCCGCGACATACGCGCCCTTGTGCGGCACCTTCGTCAACAGGCCTTCGCCGGTCAGCCGCGTGATCGCCTCGCGAATCGGCACGCGGCTCACGCCGAGTTCGTCGGCAAGCGCTTCCTGGCGCAGCACTTCGCCCGGCGCGAGATCGCCGGAGAGAATGCGTTGGCGGATCGCCGTGGTGACGAGTTCGACCGTCGTCGTGCGCACGATCTTGTGCGTGGAATCGCCCGCGTTCGATGTGTCCGCGCGGCGGGAATGTGTGGCGACCGGAGGCATGTGCTTCTTTAGCGCTTGTTCGTATGAGTGCGGCATCGTAGCATGCACGGAAGGGCGCTTCTGCACGGTACGCATCGCCTTTGGTAACGCGAGTTCATAGCAGATTCTCCCGCACCCACGCGCCGTTCTTCATCACGCCCGCGATGCGCTCGCCCTGTCCCGTGAGCACGCGAATATCCTTCAGCGGATCGCCATCGACGACGAGCAAATCCGCATAAGCACCCGCCGCGACGATGCCGAGCCTGCCCTTCATGTTCACGATCTCCGCGCCGAACGCCGTCGCCTGACGAATGGCCTCGAACGCACCGACGATATCCGCGCGTATCGAAAGCTCGTCGCTTTGATATTGATGCATGTCGCCGAGCAGATCGGTGCCGAGGCCCATCTTCACGCCGCGCGCATGCAGCATCGCGAGCGCTTCGAGGCCGCGCTTGCGCACCGACTCGTTCTTGTCGAGCGTGTCTCTCGCGAGGCCCATCTGTGCGCCGACTTTCGACATCGCGTCATAGGTGACGAGCGTCGGCACCGCGTATGCGCCGTGTTCGGCCATCACGCGCGCGGTGTCGTCATCGATCAGATTGCCGTGCTCGATCGTGCGCACGCCGAGTTTCACCACGCGCGCAATCGCCTTCGCCGTATAGGCGTGCGCCATCACGTAGGTCTGATGCGATTCGGCTTCCTCGACGGCGGCCTTCACTTCATCGACGGAGAATTGCAGGTTGCCGATCGGATCGGTCGGCGAAGCCACGCCGCCCGACGCCATGATCTTGATGTGATGCGCGCCCGCGCGCATCTCCTCGCGCACGGCACGGCGCATTTCATCGACGCCATCGACCACGCGCCCGATCGCGCCCATGTTGCGATTGCAGCCGCACGGGTCCGGGTCCGAGTTGTCGAAGCGCTCGCGGAAATCGCCGTGCCCGCCGGTCTGCGAGAGCGCCTTGCCCGCGACGAACAAACGCGGCCCCGCGATGATGCCATCTTCGATCGCACGCGACAGCGCATAGTCCGCGCCGCCCGCATCGCGCACGGTCGTGAAGCCGCGATGAAGCATGCCCGCGAGAATCGGCACCGCGCGCAGCACGGCGAACGTATTCGGCAATCGGCTGTTGTTGCCCAGATGCGCGACCGATGCGATCACATGCACATGGCAATCGATCATGCCGGGCATCACCGTCTTCCCGCCGACATCGATCACCTGCGCGCCGCTCGCCTCGACCGGCTCGCGCGTGACATCGCGAATCGTGTCGCCGTCGATCACGATCGAATAGCGGCCGTCGTCGCGCTCGTGATCGGCGTCGAGCACGCGGGCGTTTTTCAGAATCAGCATGACTTGATCTCTCCCGTTTATTTCAGCAGGAATCCGTGCGCGAGCGGATCGCGGTCATCGACGAAAATCGTGTTATGACCGGTCACGCGCGCCCAGCCTTCTATGCCCGGCACGATGGCATCGTATTCGCCGACGCGCGCCGCTTCCATCGGCACGCCTTCGAACAAGGTGCCGATGATGCTCTCATGCACGAAGCGCTCACCGATCTTCAACTGCCCCTTCGCGACACGCTGCGCCATGCGCGCCGAGGTGCCCGTGCCGCACGGCGAACGATCGATGGCCTTGTCGCCGTAGAACACGGCGTTGCGCGCGCTCGCGCCTTCGACTGTCGGCTCGCCTGTCCACATGACGTGACTGAGGCCGCGTATCGCGTCGTTGTCCGGATGCACGAACGTGTACTTCTCGTTCGCCTTCTGGCGCAGCACGGGACTTACGCGCTGAATGTCGGAAGGCTTCAGCGCGTGCAAGCCGTCGTAGTTGCGCTGCGGCTCGACGATCGCATAGAAGTTGCCGCCATAGGCGACATCGAAACAAATCTCGCCCAGACCTTCGACTTCGACGGACAAGTCCCGCGAATGCAGATACGACGGCACGTTGACGAGCTGTACAGAATCCACATGCTCGCCGTTCATCCGATAACGCGCGACGACGACACCCGCGGGCGTATCGAGCCGCAACACACCGGGCTCGCGTGGTCGCACGAGTCCGTGCTCGATGGCCGTCGTCACGGTGCCGATGGTGCCGTGGCCGCACATCGGCAGGCAGCCGCTCACTTCGATGAAGAGAATCGCGAGATCGCAATCGGGACGCGTCGGCGGATAGAGGATGCTGCCGGACATGACTTCGTGGCCGCGCGGCTCGAACATGAGCGCGGTGCGAATCCAGTCGAATTCGCGCAGGAAATGCGCGCGGCGCTCGATCATGTTCGCGCCTTCGAGCGGGGGCGCGCCTCCCGCGACGACGCGCACCGGATTGCCGCAGGTGTGTCCGTCGATGCAGAAGAACGTGGATTTCATCGGGCGAGCGCCTTTACACTGGCGATCGCCTTCTCGACGATCTCGATGGTCCGCCGCCGCTCTTCGCCTTCGAGCATCAGGCGCGGCGCCTTCACGTACTCCGGGTAACCCGCCGTGATGTTTTCCGCGAGCTTGATGTATTGCACGAGCTTCACGTGCGTGTCGAGATGGAACAGGTCGATCAAGGCGCGATAGAGCGCGCGCGCCTTGTCGTACTCGCCATTGACCGCGTAGTTCAGCAAGTCCACGGATTCCCTTGGCATCGCGTTCGCCATGCCCGACACCCAGCCCTTCACGCCGAGCGCGACGGATTCGACGATCAGGTCGTCCACGCCGCAGAACACGACGAAGCGCTCGCCGAAGCGCGCATAGAGGTCGGTGACGCGCGTCGTGTCGTAGGTCTCTTCCTTGATCGCGACGACGTTCGGCTCATCGGCGAGTTGCGCGAGCAGGTCGGGACGCATGTCGACGCCATAGCCACGCGGATTGTTGTAGATCATCAGACCGAGCTTCGTCGAGCGCGCAATCGACCGATAATATTCGACGGTTTCGCGATCGTCCGAGCGATACGTGAGACCCGGAAACACCATCAGGCCTTGCACGCCGATCGCTTCCGCGTCCTTCGCGAATTGCGTCGCGTTGGCCGTATTCAGTTCCGCGAGACCGGAGATGACAGGCACGCGCCCCTTCACCGTTTCGACGGCGATCTTCAGCACCGTGCGCTTTTCCTCGGGCGTGAGTTGGGCGTTCTCGCCGACCATGCCCATCATCACGACGCCGCCGACGCCGTTGTCGATCAGACGGTTCAGGCCGCTCACGATGGCATCGCGGTCGAGCGAGCCGTCCTGTTTGAGCTTCGTCGTGACGGCGGGAAATACGCCTTTCCAGTTCACTTGCATGTCTGATTCCTCCGTTGGATTCTCAGTGGTCGAAACGCGCGATCGAATACGGGCGAAGCGGCACGCGCGGCGTGCGGCCCGCGAGCACATCGGCGACGAGCGCGGCGGTCGTCGCCGATTGCGTCAGGCCGAGATGCCCGTGACCGAATGCATGGACGACCGACGGCATGCGCGGCGATGCGCCGATCACCGGCAGCGAATCCGGCGTCGCGGGGCGATTGCCCATCCATTTCGCGGCGCCCGTATCGTCGATGCCGGGAATGAAGCGCTTGCCGAGCGTGAGCAATGCATCGCTGCGGCGATAGTTCGGCGGCGCAGCGGTGCCCGCGAACTCCGCCGCGCCGCCGATGCGCAGACCGACGTCGAGCGGGGCCGCGACGAACTTGCGCTCCGCGAAGATCACTTCACGCGTCGGCCCGACGCCGTGGTTCGGCAGCGTCGCGTTATAGCCGCGCTCGCTTTCGAGCAGGACGCTATCGCCGATGGACTTCGCGAGCGCCGCCGACCACGCGCCCGCCGCGATCACGATGCGTCGTCCTTTCACGCGGTTGCCGTCCGCCAGCAACACCGAATCCGGTGATTCGATCGCGCGCGCGACGCCCGTCACGAAGCGCGCGCCGAGCGCCCGCACGCGCTCCCGTAGGAGCGTGACGATGCGGCGCGGATCGCCGATATGCGACCAGTCGTCGAGAAACACGCCGTGTCTGAACACCGGCGCGAGCGACGGTTCACATTCGCGCACCTGCTGCGCGTCCAGCGCGCGCCAGCGCACGCCGAGTTCACGCTTCAACGCCCATTCCGCCTGATCGGCGGCGAAGGCTTCGTCGGTTTCATAGACCGTCAGCGCGCCGCGGCGATAATGCATCGCGCTCGCGCCGATATCGTCGAACATCGGCACGATGTCGTCGTAGACGCGGTTGTTCAACAACGCGAGCGCATGGGATATCGCCTGATAGCGGTCCGGCTCGCTTGCGCGGCGAAATGCCATGAACCACGGCAGCGCCTTCGGCAGATGCCTCCAGTCGAGCGCGAGCGGCCCGAGCGGGTCCATCAGCCATGTCGCGATCTTCGTGAACATGCCGTTCACGGCGATCGGCGTGCTCTCCGTCACCGCGATGCCGCCCGCGTTGCCATGCGATGCGCGATCGCCTTCGAAATCCCGGTCGATCACGGTCACGCGCGCGCCGTCGCGCAACGCGGCCCATGCACAGGCCAGCCCGACGATGCCCGCGCCGATCACGACGACATCCGCCATTTCTTCGTCTGTCGTCCTCATATCCCCACGCGCGATTTGATCAGCTTGTCGTCGACGGCTTCGCACCATGTATCCGCGAGCGTGAAGCCCGTCTGGAAGCGATCGGTCGGATCGACGCCGACTTGCGAAATCGCGGTGATCCACGCCTGCCCCGCCACGACCGGCACGACCGCGGGAACGTCGCCCAGGCGCGTGACCGAATCGATGCGGCTTTCGAAGACCGACCCGATGATCGACTCGTGCAAAAAGGTTTCGCCCACGTCGATCAGCCCTTTCGCGTGCATCACCGCGAGCCGCGCGGAGGTGCCGGTGCCGCACGGCGAACGGTCGCAGCGGCCCGGCGACACGATCACCGTGTTGCGCGATTTCAGCACGCCGTTCTCGCGCGAGAGCGGGCCGACGAACTCGGTCATCGTGATGCCCTTGATGAGCGGATTCAACGGATGCGGCGAAGGCAACTGCGCCGCCGCCGCGGCCTTGATGATCTGCCCGAGTTCGCACAGTTCGCGCGCTTCGTCGGGCGCGATGCGAAAGCCGAGCTTTTCGGCATCGACGAACACGTACGTCATGCCGCCATAGCCGACATCGACGCTCAGGCTGCCGACGCCTTCCACCTCGATCGTCCTGTCGAGATGATTGGCGAACGCGGGCTGATTCGTGAACTCGACCTTCGTGACCTTGCCGTTCGCGCACGCGCAGCGCAAATGAATGAGCCCGGCCGGCGCTTCGAGCACGAGCTCGGTGACGGGCTCGACCATCGGCAGGATGCCGGTTTCGAGCAGCACCGTGGCGACGCACATCGTGTTCGAGCCCGACATCGCCGGATACTCGGTCGATTCCGCGATCACGTAACCCATTTGCGCGCGCGGGTCGGTTGCGGGCAGCAGGAAGTTCACGGTCTGATTCGCCGACCCGCGCGGCTCGAAGATACAGATACGGCGCAGGTCGTCGCGCACTTCTTCCAGATGCATCATCTTGTCGAACATGGTCGCGCCGGGCACGTCGAAAACGCCGCCCGTCACCACGTTGCCGACTTCGCCTTCGGCATGGCAGTTCACCACTGTAAGCGTCCGGTTCCAGCGCATGTTTATTGCAGCGGCGCGTGCGCCGTCTCCTTGATGGTGACGACCGTGATCGTCGAAAGCAGCGCGGCGAGCATCACGAAATACGCGGGCGACAGCGGCGAGCCGGTCGCCTTGATGAGCGCGATGGAGATCATCGGCGCGAAACCGCCGAACACCGCGTTGGCGATGCCGTAGCCGATCGACATCCACGTCGTGCGGATCTTTGTAGGAAAGAGTTCCGACAACACCGCCGGCCCGACGCCCGAAAAGATGCCGATGATCACGCCGCCCAACACCTGCACCGCGCCGACGATCGCCGCCGATTTGTATTCGAGCATCAGATGGAAGATCGGATACGGCAGTATGAGAAACGCGATGCAGCCGATCGTATAGATGGGCTTGCGTCCGAAGCGGTCCGAAGCCGCGCCCCAGAACGGAATGGATGCCGTCATCACGATCAGGCCCGCCGTGTTGAGCCAGAGCGCCGTCGACGAATGGATGCCGACGTACTTCGTCGTGAAAGAAGGCAGGTAGTTGAGCAGGACATAGAGCGAGACCGTCCACACGATCACGAGTCCGCAAGCCTGCAGGCCGAGCAGCGCGGGTGCGCGGCCTTTCGTCTTGGGTGCTTCGTCGCTTGCGCTCTGGTAGACCGGCGTCTCTTCGCTGCGTTTGCGGATGATCCAGCCGATCGGCCCGATCACGATCGCACCGACGATGAACGGCACGCGCCAGCCCCAGTCGAGCAGCGCTTCTGGGCTGAGCAGTGTCGTCATGAGCGCGGCCGCGCCCGAACCGAGCAGCATTCCGCCGAGCGTGCTGCATTGCTGGAAGCTGCCATACAAGCCGCGCTTGCTCGGCGGCGCCCATTCGACGAGAAACGCGACCGCGTTGCCCAGTTCGCCGCCGACGGAAATCCCCTGCAGCATGCGTGCAGCGACGAGCAGAATCGGCGCCATGATGCCGATGGACGCATACGTCGGCAGCAGCGCCATGAAGAGCGTGGCGGCGGCCATCAGCGGCATGACGAAGGTAAGCGTCCACTTGCGGCCTTTCTTGTCGCCGAGCCAGCCGAAGATGATCGCGCCGAGCGGACGCGCGGCGAAGCCCAAGCCGAACGCGCCGAAAGTGCCGAGCATCGCGGCGAAGTCGTCGCCGGTGGGAAACATCACTTTGGCGATGACGGTCGCGAGGAACGCGTATGTGCCGAAATCGAACCACTCGAGGATATTGCCCACGACAGCGGCGGTCACCGCGCGGCTGGATCTGGATGAAGCCCGGGGGCTGTCGCCCGCGGTGTACGGGTTCGCAACGGCGTTGACGCGGTCGGTCATGGGAGTGTCCCTCGGTCGCTTGGGGTGCGGGTCCGGGGATTGTGCGCCTATGTCAAAATTGAATCAAGGATTTTGGATCCAAAATTGAGCACGAATGGCTGGCTACTTGCGCTCCAGTTCTATTCCCGTGGGCGCGTCAACTATTGGCCCTCAAAATACAACTGTCGCGATCCGAGTTTCGTAAGCCCGCGCAGTCATCTCAAGTTGAACCGGAGCCTGGACTCGAAGTAGACGAAGAACCGCCCTCGAGGCTCATCACGAGAAAAGGCCTCGAAACTTTCGAGGCCTGCGGATTCTTCTATCTAATGAATCGCTGCGTCTTAGCGTGAAACGAACACAAACGGAGCGATGCCGCCGTATCCCGCGCCGCTGCTGAACGATTTCAGCCCGAGATCGATGCTCTTGTAGCTACCGTCGGCCTGCGGCTGCAACTGGCTGACGGACCACGTCCCGTTCCTTTCGAAGAGAATGGATTTGGTTCTGGGTTCGTATTGCAGATAACCCAACAGGTTGGACGCCGCCATCAGGCTCGTCTTGTTCCCGCTCGTCACGTCGTAGAGAATGATCGGACTCGGACCCGTGTAGTTATCGTCGCCGAAAAGGATCTGCTGGTTGCTGATCGCCGCGAGGAACTTCGGCTTCTTTTCCGGCAGATCGGCCAGCACGCGCATGTTACCGCTCGTCAGATCGAGTTCCGTCAGACTGCCGTCGCCGGTGTACGACGTGAAGCTGAGGAAGTAAGCTTTCTTCGCGTCTGGCGTAACCGCGAACTGATCCCTGATCGTGCTCGATGCAGAGCCGACCGGATAGGCACGCGCGATCGAAGCGCTGGCCGTGTCGATGCGAAGGATCTGCAGCTTCGTACCGGGCGCGTTTGTCAGTGCATAGATGCTATTGGCGTCGTCCTTGGCCGTCGCTACCTTGATCAGGCTATAGCCTTCCGGCAGCACGATGTTCTTCATCAGTTGCCCCGAGTCCGTGTCGACGACGCTGATCCTGTTCTTGTTCGACACGTAAACCTGATTGCCTTCGTAAGCGGGTTGCAGGTTATAACCGGTAAAGGTCGTCAGCAGCGGAGCGATGGGCACGACCCGAATGATCGTGTTGGTCGCGGTGTCGATGGTCGCCAGATCGATCGACGTCGAGCTTCTCTCCAGAAGCACATGCAGGCGTTTGCCATCGGCGCTCGCGAACATCTGATCGACTTGCTTGTAGTCCTCCGTCAGCGACAGGTCGATCGAGGCCTTCACTTCACGCGTTGAGAAATCGTATGCGGTCACTTGGGCGGGAGCCTGGGCGCGCGTCAACGTGTAGATGGTTTCCTTGGGTCGGGGCGGGCCATAGAATCTCTGAACCATCTCGATGTCGGTGGCGCTAAGTTTGCCGTCGCCGTTCCACTTCGGATTGCAATAGTTCATGATCGAGGCAAGATCCCATTCGCCGACCATCGTGTCGCCTTGATTGCCCTGTGCAGGCTCGATGCATGACGACGGCGTATCCAGCCGATTCTGTTCATGCGCAAAACCCAGCGCGTGACCGAATTCGTGCGCAGCGATCCGGCGAATGCAATACTCCTTGCGCCCTTGGCAACTTGGGCTCCAGTTATTGAAGGTGAAATTCAGCGCCATTCCGCCCCGGGCATTGTTCAGCCTCGCGCCCAAATTCCATGTATGCGGCGCGCTCCCGGCAATGTCCTCGACTGAAATCCGAATTCCGTAGTAATTCGGTTCGTTCGCGCACTGCTGCCAACCGCTGAATTCGACGCCGGAGTGCTGTTCCCAAGTCTCTTCGACCGCGGAACGACTCCAGTTGCGCTCCGCGGAATACCGCGCGAAATCCGCGTCGTTCAAATCCCAGCAAACACCGATGGGCACTCGATCCCAAATAACGGTCGACAAGGCATAGCCCTTTCCCGTGGCCCTATCCTGCGCCGCCGATTGTTCGACCGAAGCCCTGCCCGTTGAGCCAAGCGCGTCGTTGCCGCCGTCACTTCCGCCGCAACCACTAATCAGTATTCCTGCCAATAGAGCGAGCAGTACCCCTCGTAACCCTTTCATCTTTATTCTCCGTTATAGATACGCCATGCGTTCTCACGCACAGGTCGGAGAAGTATATTTTCATCATGTAATCAAATTGGAATGTACATTACATAATTTTTCCAAATTCTTTGGATCGTCGTGTCAATGCGAGCTTGGTCGCTTCTTCGCAATCGTTTGATAGGCGAGCGCCGCGCAGAAGGCAAGCCGATTGCAGATATCGCCTGACCGCGACTAGCGAAGTTAACGTTTGAACGACTCACCGCGGCCCGTAAAACATCTGCGCCATCACGATATCCGTCGTGCTTAGTTGGCCGTCGCCGTTCCAGTCCGGATTGCAGTAATTCATGATCGATGCCAGATCCCACGCGCCGATCAACGTGTCGCCATAAGTGCCTTGCGCAGGCTCCTTGCATGTCGACGGTGTATCCGGCCGGTTCTGCTCATGCGCAAAACCCATCGCGTGACCGAACTCATGCGCGGCGACATTGCGAATGCAATACTCTTCACGCCCCACGCAACTCGGGCTCCAGTTCCTGAAAGTAAAGTTGAACACCATCCCGCCTACGACATTGTTCAACTCCGTTCCGAGACCTTGCGTATGCGGACCGGTCACGGCGCTGTCCTCGACCGATATCCTTATGCCGTAGTAATTCGGATCGTTCGTGCATTGCTGCCAACCCGTGAACGTGACGCCGGAATGCGCCTCCCAGCTCGCCTCGACCGCGAGACGGCTCCAGTCGCGCTGACTGGCGTACAGCGCGAAGTCAGCGTTGCTCAAGTCCCAGCAGACGCCGATCGGCTCGTGCTTCCAGATGACGGTGGACAAGGCGTATCCCTTGGATGTGGCCTTCTCTTGCGCGCCGGATTGCCTGCCTGCGGAATTGACGCCGTCGTTGTTATCGCCTCCGCCGCATCCGCTCGCCAGCATTCCTAACAATAATGCAAATACCCACGCTCTTAACCGTTTCATTTTCTTCTCCGTGGCCGCACGGCCCGCGCGTCTTGGCGCTCGACAGGAGAAGTATATTTTCTAACGGGCGGTCAAATTCAAATGGTCATTTCATAGTATTCACGGAACTCATCGGTCTTCCGCTCTGCAGCATTCGAAAGCCGCCGTGACCATTACCCCGCGCTCCGGATGCTCACGTTGCCCGAGCCTGATGTCCCCCCGATGCGCCTGCACGATTTCCTTCGCGATCGCGAGCCCGAGCCCCGTGCCGTCCGTCTCCGCCGACGCGCGGTAAAACGGCTCGAACACGCGGCTGCGGGCTTCGGCGGGAATGCCGGGGCCGTTGTCCGTGACGGTCAGCGTCACGCGTTGCGCATCGCGCGTCACCGCGACGGTCACATGCCCGCCTGGCTGCGTATACCGAATCGCGTTTTCCACGATGTTGTAGACGAGCGCCGACAACAACCCTTCATGCCCGATCATCCACGCCGATTCAACGAGCTCCGCGCCCAGATCGATCTCGCGCTTCTGCGCGAACATCGCGAGATCCTCGATCACGTCCTGCGCGATCGCGGCGAGATCGACCTTCTGTCTGGCGAGCTGCGTGTAGTCCGCCGCTTCGGCCTGCGCGAGCAGCAAGAGCTTGTTGGTGAGTCCGACCATCGAGCGATTGCTTCGCTGCATCGCCGCGAGCGCTTCATGCAACGATGGCTCCATCCCGCGGTGCTGCCGCGCGAATTGCAATTGCGTCGCAAGCAGCGTGAGCGGCGTACGCAACTGATGCGCCGCATCCGCGATGAAGCGCCGCTGCGCCGCCACCTGAAGCCCGAGCCGCGCGATGCACTGATTGATCGCCTCGACGATCGGCCGCAACTCCGTATGCAAACGCTCGACGCGCAAGGGCTCGAGCTGCATCGGATCGCGGTCCATCACTTCTTTCTTGACCTTGAGGAGCGGCCGCAATTCGAACGTCAGGCCGATGCAGGCGAGGGCCACCGCGAGGAGCACCATCTCGATCTGCCGCAAGAGTTGCGGGCGCCAGATCTCGCGAACCATCGCGTCGCGCGACGCCTGCGTCTTGCCGACCGAGACCAGCACGCGACGGATCGCGCCGTTGTCGTACATTTGCCGCACGAAGCCGACGACGCGCAACGGCGTGCCGTGAAGGTCCGCGTCGTAATAGCGCGGCGCATCGTGCATCGCCGCCGTCGGTCCCAAAGGAAAATCAGGCAGTCCCGCGAGGAGACGGCCGTCGTCGACGCGCACGTTGTAGAAAACCTGATCGCCCTGGGGCGATGCGAACACTTCGAGCGCGGCAGGCGGAATATCGACGAGCAACCTGCCGTCCGACCACTCCACTTCGCCCGCGATCATCCGCGCCGACGCGAGCAGTGTGTTCTCCTGCACGAGATCCGCGGTGTGCAGCGCGTTGTCGTAGGCGGCCTTGCCGGTCACGAACACGTAGATCGCGAGCGGCACGAGCAGCCACCACAGAAGACGCACGCGCAGGCTATTGGTCATCGTCCTTCTTGCGCAGCAGATAGCCGAGGCCGCGCAGCGTGACGATCGCGGCCGAACTGGCGTCGAGCTTCTTGCGCAGCCGCGAGACGTAGATTTCGAGCGCGTCCTCGCTCGGGCTGTCCTCATGCGTGAAGATCGCATCGAGCAGCGACGCCTTCGACACCGTCTTGCCGAGACGCAGGATCAACGCTTCGAGGACGCTGCGCTCGCGCGGCGTCACGTTGAGCGGCGCGCCTTTGAGCGCGAACTGGCGCGTGTCGATATCGAAGACGAGATCGCCGCACGACACCTCGTTCGCCGTCGACGACGTGCGCCGCCGGATCATCACCTTCACGCGCGCGACGAGCTCGCGCACTTCGAAAGGCTTGACCAGGTAATCGTCCGCGCCCGCGCCGAGCAACTCCACTTTCTCGTCGATGGAACCGCTCGCCGTGAGGATCATCACGGGCGTCGCGTCGCCGCGCTGACGCATGCGGCGCAACACGTTCTTGCCGGACAGCCGCGGAAGGTTGAGATCGAGCAGCACGACATCGTATTGATTCGTGCGCAGCAGTTGATCGGCGGATTCACCGTCCTGCACGGCCTCCAGCACGAACGACGCCTGTTCCAGCATCTTTGCGAGCCAGAGCGAAAGCGTCGGATTGTCTTCGATCAACAGCAGTTTCATGAGCGGTTGCACGCGTGTGCGGAGCTTGGCCGCGCGATTGTAGGGGCTTCGACACGCTTTTGAAGCATCGGGTTAACACCCATGTTTTGTCATCGGCTCAGAAAGCTGGCAGAAGGTTTCGCCTTTCTATAATCGCCGCACACAACTGAAAAAGCGGGCCTTCCCTTACATCACGGCCCACACCAAGGAGACTCCTGATGCGTACTCTGCGCCAGATCGCTGCTGTATCCGGTATCGCTTTCGCACTCGCGGCCGCTTCCGTATCGGCTCATGCGGAGAAGATTTCGATCATGGTCGGCGGCGCGACCAAGATCATCTATCTGCCCGCGAAGCTGACCGAGCAGCTCGGCTACTTCAAGGACGAAGGGCTCGACGTCGAAATCCTTTCGCAGCCCGCCGGCGTCGATGCCGAAAACGAGTTGCTCGCGGGCGCGGTGCAAGGCGTCGTCGGCTTCTACGATCACACCATCGACCTGCAGAGCAAGGGCAAGGAAGTGCAGGCGCTCGTGATCTTCGGCCAGGTGCCGGGCGAAGTCGAAATGGTCTCGACCAAGGCCGCCGACAAGCTCAAGAGCATGGCCGACGTCAAAGGCAAGACGCTCGGCGTGACCGGCCTCGGGTCGTCGACGAGCTTCCTCACGCAATATCTCGCGCAGCGCGCGGGCGTCTCGTCGAAGGAATACACGCTGCTGCCGGTGGGCGCGGACGCGAGCTTCATCGCGGCGGTGAAGCAGGAGCGCATCGATGCGGGCATGACGACCGAGCCGACCGTCTCGCAACTGCTGAAGACCGGCGACGCAAAGGTGCTCGTCGACATGCGCACGATCGAAGGCACGCGCGCCGCGCTGGGCGGCACGTATCCGGCATCGAGCTTCTACGTGCAGCGCGCGTGGGCGCAATCGCACAAGGCGGATGCGGCGAAGCTCTCGCACGCGTTCGCGAAGACGCTCAACTTCATCGCGACGCATAGCGCCGAAGAAATCACCGAAAAGATGCCGAAGGACTATTACGCGAAGAACAAGGACCTGTACGTGGCCGCGCTGAAAGCCTCGCTGCCGATGTTCACGAAGGACGGCAAGATGCCCGCCGACGGCCCCGACACCGTGCTGAAGGTGCTCGCCGCGTTCAATCCTTCGGTGAAGGGCAAGCATATCGACCTGGCGCGCACGTATTCGAACGAATATTTGTCGGGCACCGCGACGGCATCCAAGTGAGACTCGACGCGATGACTTCAACCAGCAAGCAGGATACGCCCGCGATCGAGCTGCGCCACGTCTCGTGCCGCTTCATTTCGCCGGACGGCAAGGCGACGGTCGCGTTGCGCGACTTCAGCATGTCGGTGGCGAAGGGCGAGTTCGTCGCGATCGTCGGCCCGACGGGCTGCGGCAAGTCCACCACGCTCAGCATGATCACCGGCCTGCTCAAGCCGACGACCGGCGAAGTGCGCGTGATGGGCCAGCCGGTGGATGGCATCGATCCGCGCATCGGGTTCGTGTTCCAGGCCGACGCGGTCTTTCCGTGGCGCTCGGTGCTCGACAACGTCGCGGCCGGCCCGCTCTACCGCGGCCGCTCGAAGTCCGCCGCGTATGACGAAGCGCAGTCGTGGCTTCGGCGCGTCGGTCTCGACAAGTTCGGCAAGCATTATCCGCATCAGTTGTCGGGCGGCATGAGAAAGCGTGTCGCGCTCGCGCAGACGTTCATCAACAAGCCCGAAATCCTGCTGATGGACGAGCCGTTCAGCGCGCTCGACATGCAGACGCGCACGCTCATGCAGGACGAACTGCTGCAACTGTGGTCGGCGAATGCGGGCTCGGTGGTGTTCGTCACGCACGATCTGGAAGAAGCGATCGCGCTCGCGGACCGCGTGTTCGTGCTGACGGCGCGCCCCGCGACGCTCAAGAAGGTCTACGAGATCGATCTGCCGCGTCCGCGCATCACGTCCGAGATTCGCTATCACCCGCATTTCATCGAGATTTCGCGCGATATCTGGCACGACCTGCGCGAAGAAGTGCAGATCGGTTGAACCTGCCCCATAGGAACATCAATATGTCCACGCCTCAACAAACGATGCCCTCGGGCATCGATCCCGGCGCACTCGCGCAAGTCGAACGCGAGGCGCAAAAGCGCATCCGCCAGCGCAACGCGCTCGTCATCGGGCTGCGCATCGCGGTGCTCGTGTTCGTGCTCGGCGGCTGGGAACTGTCCGCGCGCCTCCACTGGATCGATCCGTTCTTTTTTTCGATGCCGTCCGCGATCTTCGATCAGATCGTCGAATGGTTCCTCGACGGCACGTCGCAAGGTCCGCTGCTCACGCAAGTGTGGGTCACGCTCGAAGAGACGGGCCTCGGGTTCATCATCGGCTCGGTGGCGGGCGTGTTCTGCGGTATCGTGCTCGGCCGCAACAAGCTGCTGTCGGACGTGTTCAGCATCTACATCAAGATCGCAAACTCGATTCCGCGCGTCGTGCTCGGCTCGGTGTTCGTGATTGCGCTGGGTCTCGGCATGGCGTCGAAGGTGGCGCTCGCGGTCGTGATGGTGTTCTTCGTCGTGTTCGCGAACGCGTTTCAGGGCGTGCGCGAAGCGGATCGCTACATGATCGCGAATGCGCAGATTCTCGGTGCGTCGCGCCGGCAGGTGACGACCTCCGTCGTGATTCCGTCCGCGCTTTCGTGGATTCTCGCGAGCCTGCATGTCAGCTTCGGCTTCGCGCTGGTCGGCGCGGTCGTCGGCGAGTTCCTCGGCTCGAAGCAGGGCATCGGCTTGCTGATCTCGACGGCGCAAGGCGCGTTCAACGCGAGCGGCGTGTTCGCGGCGATGATCGTGCTCGCAGTCGTGGCGCTCGCGGCGGATTATCTGCTGACCGCGCTCGAGCAGCGTCTGCTGAAGTGGCGGCCCACGGCAAATTGACGCGCCCGACAGGAAAAAACCCCACGCGTGGGGTAATGCCGTTCAGTTAGCGCTGCACGGCATTTTTGTTTATGGGGTGAGAAGTGGTTGTAAACGGAGCGCCGGGCTGTTAACTTTCCGGTGCGATGCTTGCCGACCACCTC
>NZ_JALQDT010000062.1:0-43743 GCF_023631085.1 Caballeronia sp. INML1
TCAGCGCCTGCGCGAAAGGCTCAAGTCTCTCCCCAACGAAAAACGACCCGGACGCGCATGCGACCGGGTCGTCAAATCCCGCCCTAAACGGTACACCGTTCGTTATCTAAGAAAAGACCTTAACTGAACGGCATTACCACGCGTGGGGTTTTTTCATTCCTGGGGTTCAGCGAAGGCCGACTTGCTTGGCGCGCTGCACGTTGCACGCCGCGTGTTCCGTGAATACGACGCGGTTCTGATTGTTGTAATAGACCGACCACCGGTCGGTGCCATGCTTCTGGAAGGCATATTCGGTGCACGGCGAATACCAAGGCCCCCAGTTTCCGTCGGGCGGCCCGAGACTGTCTTCGACGTCCGCGCGCGTCATGCCGATTTTCACGCGGCTCATGTATTGCTGCGGATCGGGATCCTTGCTGAGGACGGAACATCCGTTCAGGCCGACCACGATCAGGACCAGCCCCACTGCGCCACACGCCTTCGATTTGAGCATCGCTTCAGTCCTCGCAAAAGGTCTGAAGCTACCGACATCGCTCTGGCGGAACAATCGACTTAATCTGAAAGTGCGGGCGAGCGTCGCCGCGCCAGTTCCGCCACGCCGATGCACGCCGCCAGCCACGCGCCGCCCGACGCGAAACCGCCGATCACATCGCCGGGAAAGTGCACGCCGATCACGACGCGGCTCGTGCCGATCGCGAGCACGATGAAGCACGCCAGCGCGACGATGAGCGGATCGCGGCGCGTGGGCGCAAGGCGTAGCAGCACGTACGCGCACATGCCGTAGCAGACGATCGATCCGAACGTGTGGCCGCTCGGGAACGCGAAGCTTTCGGGCAGCGGCACCGTGGAGCCGGTGGGGCGGCCGCGGCGCATCATCGCCTTGAGCGCATGGTTGAGCAGGCCGCCCGCGCTCGTAACCGCGGCGAAATACACGGCGAGACCGAAGCGGCGCGTGAAAATCAGCGCCACGCACATGAGCGCGCACAGCAGCGTGAGAAACCAGGGATCGCCGAGATGCGTGAGACTGGCGAACCATCGCGCGGCGAGTGCGGGCGTGCCGTCGCGCACGGCGTCGAGCACACGCTGATCCGCCGATGAAAACGCCGTGCCGTGCGCAATGCGCATTGCAATGGCGACGAACACCGCCGCGCCCAGTGCGGCCGTCACGGACGCCGCGACCGCGACGGTGGTGCCCGACGCCCGCCTGTCCCGCGCGGCATAGGCCGAGGCGCAGGCCGCGATGGAAGGAACGACGAAGAGCACGATCGCGATGATCGCGACCGCATGGCGTTGCGCGAGCGCCGTGTAATCCATGATGTCCTGTTTCTCCCGAATTGCCCGGCGCTCGTGCGGATTCAGGACGCGGCTGCGCTCCCCTCCGCCTCGAACGGCCTTTCCCACCCGAACGCCTGCACACGCGCGACGGGTTGGTCGACGACAAGCACGCCGCAAATTCCGCCGGGCATCGGCAGCGTGAGGCCGCGCCAGTCGGGCGGCGAGGCGTCGTCGTGCATTGTGCCGTGTGCCGCGCGCAGTCTGCCGATCCGCGCCGCTTCGCCCCACATGAGCTGTCTGGCGTCCGTGTCGTGGGCGCCGGTCGTCTCGACGGTCAGGCCGAGCCCTATTCTCGTCGATGCCACCGCGATCACGATCCAGATGCCCGAGTACGCGACATCGACATGAATCGTGCCCTCGACGAGCGGGTGCGTGACGACGATGCGTTCGCCGGGTTCGTCCTCCACGCCCACCTGGTCGGGCTCGCAGTGCAGCATGTGCGAGAGGACGAGACGCAGCGTCGCGCGCGCGACGCCGAAGCGCCGCCCGAGCGCCGAGTTCGGATGCAGGCGCGCGCGTTTGCGCTCGGCCGGACTGAGCCAGTTCCCAATATTCGACGCCGACGCAAAGCGGAATTCGCTCGGCACCAGCCATAGACAGACCTCGCCGGGCGCCGGCGGTTCGTGGGCCTGCACGCGCGACTTGGCGAGATCGTAATAGCGCCACGGAACTTCCGCGGCGTGAAGCTGGGAGATTCGGTCGGTGGAGGGCATGCGCGCCAGCGGAGACCGCGGCGCGCAAAACGCGCCGGAACGCTCCGCATTCAGGAACGAAACTTACATTTTCGGCGCCTGAAGCTTATGGGACGCTTAGGTGACGGATATCACCGCGGCTGGGGTGCACGCGGAATATTGTCAGACGCAGGCTCCGAATGGTAAGGAGCGTCGCACGAAACGCCTATCCGCCGTGAGGATGAAGCGACGATGTGCCGCTAGTCGAAACGGCCTAGCTCGAGCGTGCGCCGCCGCGGAGCGCGCATGACTGCCCGCTACGCATCCGGCGTCGTGTGCGAATCAGGCTTCGGCTTGCGCTTGAACCACTTCACGAGACCGCCGCCCAGTGCGACGACCGCCAGCGCGATGACCTTGAAGAACTTCGCGGCGAACGCAGCGATCAGCGCGAAGAGGCCCAATTTCTTCATCGCAACACCGCCTATCAGCGCCGCGAGGCCGTATTCCGCCAGCTTGTCGGTCTTCGCGTCGAAGTCGGCATAACGCTTGCCGCTGTTGAAATCGAGGCCCGCGAGCAATGCCTGCACGGCGCGCTTGTCCTTGTCGATCGTGGTCTTGTCGGTGATCAGATCCAGACTTATGTAACCTTCGCGCCCGAGCGCGTACGTGTTGTAGTTGATCGTCTGCGGCGCGCCGGCGGGCTCGTCTTTCGAGCGCGACGCCATCGACCAGATCAGGTGGCGCTTCGCGGCGTCATAATGCGGGCGTTCCACCCATCCGATGATTTCGACCGGAGCAATACCTCGCTCCTCACGGTCCGCATTCGCCGCCTCGGTGCCTTTCTTCAGGGACTTGTAGAGATCGTCGACGTTCCAGTCCCTAGCCTCGTCGTCCCTGATATAGCCCGAGGCGATGTAATCGACATCGACGATCCATTCGTCATCGTTGGTCGGCACGACCAGACCAATGCGATCCGGGTCCTCGCTGTTGCCGTTCGCTTTCATCAGCCGGTCGGCCTGGGCCTTGGGGATGAACACCTCGCCGTTCCCGATCTTGAGTTTGGCCTGGTCTCTCAGAGGAATGTCGGCAGGTCCTACGATTGCCGCAGCCTGCGCCGCCTTCCACGCCATTTCCAGTTCGCGTTTATTGTTGGCCGAACTATCCGCGTGCGCGGATGCGACCGTCCACTGCAATGCGATTCCAAGGAGCATGCTTGCTCCGAACGACTTCATGCGTTGAATTTTTGCGTCCATATATTTATAACGATTGCAGTCCTCAATCTTTCTCGTGTGCAACGGCGCTGCGCGGATCTTTCGGCATGGACGCGCGTACACGGCGGGGCGTTCGCCACGCCATGTGGGTACGCATGGCAGTCGTTCGCAGATAGCGGGAGGCGTTCCCTCTTGAGGTAGCTTCGCTGGCGCAGGCATTCTGATGCCGGGCTCAGGCAATAAAAATCAGCACATTCCGAGTCGAAGGCTTGGAGGACCTGACTCGGATACCGCTCGCGTCGCGGTGCGGCTTGCGAGCCGAGCGCGCGCCCGCACGCACGAAGAGAATTGGCTTGCCGCATAAGCGTCGGCATGGCGTATTGCGGCGGGTCGCCGCGCGCTCCCACGCCACGCTTTATGACACCCGCGACCTCATCCGTTCGTTGTAGACTCCCCTACCCTCTTCCGGACACACCGGCAAGGCCCCATCCTGCGCGACACCCTGTCGCATCGGTTTGATCTGAAACAATTTTCCAAACATTCGCGCCATCGCGAAAAATCGCGCGTGGCATGATCTTGACGCGGCGCAAAGCCGTGCAGTGGCGTTCTTCCCGGGACGCTTCGATCATAGAAACCAGCGAATGCAATGAATGAAAATACCCAACGTTTAGCAGTGCCATTGTTATCGGGGTTGATAGCCAGTCTCTGTCTTTCGGGATGCAAGCTGGAGGTGTTGGACTCGAAAGGCGTGATTGGCGCAGCGGAATCTTCGCTGATCGCCACCGCGACTTACGCCATGCTTCTGGTCGTCGTCCCGGTGATTCTGCTCACCCTGTTCGTCGCATGGCGCTATCGGGCGTCCAACAAGAACGCCACCTACGCGCCGAAGTGGGCGCACTCCACGGCCATCGAAGTCGTCGTCTGGATCATCCCCGCGATCATCATCCTGTATCTCGGCATCCTGACGTGGAAGACCTCGCACGAGCTGGATCCTTATAAGCCGCTCGAATCGAACGTCAAGCCGATCAACGTCGAAGTCGTGGCGCTGGACTGGAAGTGGCTGTTCATCTATCCGGATCTGGGCGTCGCGTCGGTGAACCAGCTCGCGTTTCCGGTGGGCACGCCGGTGAACTTCCGCATCACGTCGGATTCGGTGATGAACTCGTTCTTCATCCCGCAACTCGGCAGCCAGATCTACGCCATGGCGGGCATGCAGACGCGTCTGCATCTGCTGGCCGATCACGCGGGCGACTATGCGGGGATCTCGGCGAACTACAGCGGCAAGGGCTTCTCCGACATGAAGTTCCGCGCGCTGGCGATGTCCAACGCCGACTTCGACGCGTGGCTCAAGCAAGTCAAGAGCGCGCCCGAGGCGTTGAGCATGGACGTCTACGCCGGCGTCGCACGCCCGAGCGAGAAGGTTGCGGTACGCTACTTCTCGACCGTTGATCCGAAGCTTTTCAAAAACATCGTCGCCAAATACAACAATGGCCGCTTCGATGTGAATGGCGAAAATTGTGTAACAAAGGGGTAAGCCATGTTCGGCAAATTAACGCTTGAGGCGATCCCGTACCACGAGCCCATCATCATGGGGGCGACCGTCTTCATGGCGATCCTCGCACTCGGTACCGTCGCCCTTATCACCAAACTCGGAAAGTGGAGCTGGCTCTGGCGCGAGTATCTGACTTCGGTCGATCACAAGCGCATCGGCGTCATGTATCTGATCGTCGCCGGGCTGATGCTCGTACGCGGTTTCGCCGACGCCGTCATGATGCGCATTCAGCAGGCCATTGCGCTCGATGCACCGGGCTATCTGCCGCCGCATCACTACGACCAGATCTTCTCGGCGCACGGCACCATCATGATCTTCTTCATGGCCATGGCGCTGCTGGTCGCGTTCTTCAACCTCGTCGTGCCCCTGCAGATCGGCGCGCGCGACGTGGCCTTCCCGTTCATCAACTCGCTCTCGTTCTGGATGACGGCCGTGGCCGCCATCCTGATCAACCTGTCGCTTTTCATCGGTGAGTTCTCGTCGACGGGCTGGCTCGCGTATCCGCCGCTTTCCGAGACGCAGTTCAGTCCGGGCGTCGGGGTCGACTACTACATCTGGGCGTTGCAGTTGTCCGGCGTCGGCACGCTGCTGACCGGAGTGAACTTCTTCGTCACGATCGTGAAGATGCGCGCGCCCGGCATGACGTGGATGAAGCTGCCCGTCTTCACCTGGACGGCCTTCTGCTCCAACGTGCTGATCATGGCGACGTTCCCGATCCTGACCGTGGCGCTCGCGCTGCTGGCGCTGGACCGCTACATGGGCATGCACTTCTTCTCGAACGACGGCGGCGGCAATCCGATGGTCTACCTGAACCTGATCTGGGCCTGGGGTCACCCTGAGGTCTACATCCTGGTTCTGCCCGCTTTCGGCATCTACTCCGAAGTGGTCGCCACTTTCTCGAAGAAGCCGCTCTTCGGCTACAAGACGATGGTCTGGGCGACGTGCTGCATCATGGTGCTGTCGTTCCTCGTGTGGCTGCACCACTTCTTCACGATGGGCTCGGGCGCGAACGTCAATGCCTTCTTCGGCATCATGACGATGATCATCTCCATCCCGACCGGCGTGAAGATTTTCAACTGGCTCTTCACGATGTACCGCGGCCGCGTGCAGTTCACCACGCCGGTGCTGTGGACCATCGGCTTCGTCATCACCTTCACGCTCGGCGGCATGACCGGCGTGATGCTGGCCATTCCCGGCGCGGACTTCGTGCTGCACAACTCGCTGTTCCTGATCGCGCACTTCCATAACGCGATCATCGGCGGCGTGGTGTTCGGTTACTTCGCAGGCGTGCAGTACTGGTGGCCGAAGGTGTTCGGCTTCAAGCTCGACGAAAAGCTCGGCCGCAACGCGTTCATCTGCTGGTTCGTGGGCTTCTTCGTCGCGTTCGTGCCGATCTACATCCTCGGCTTCATGGGCGCGACGCGCCGCCTGAATCACTACGACAACCCGGCATGGCAGCCGTTCTTCATCGTCGCCGCTATCGGTGTCGGGATCATCGCGCTGGGCGTCGTGTTCCAGGTCTTGCAGATCGTGGTGAGCATCATCCGCCGCAATCAGCCTGCCTATCGCGACATCACCGGCGATCCGTGGAACGGCCGCACGCTCGAGTGGACGATCAGCTCGCCGCCGCCCGTCTACAACTTCGCCAATATCCCGGCTGTGCGCGCACTCGACGATTTCGCCGATGCCAAGGAACATGGCCGCGTCGACACGCGTCCGTACCGCGACATCCACATGCCGTCGAACACGAGCGCGGGTCTCGCAATCGGTCTCTTCGCCCTCGCATTCGGCTTTGCCGCGATCTGGCACATCTGGTGGCTGGCGGTCGTGGGTCTCGTTGGCGTCGTCGCGACGGCGATCGGCTATAGCTTCCGTGAGAACGCGGGCTTCATCATCCCGGCTGCGACCGTGAAGTCGACCGAAGAGCGCAATCGCCCGCCGAAGTCGCCTGTGAAGGCCGGCGCGGAGCGCGAACTCGAACTGGAGGCAATGTAATGTCGCAATCGACACTTTCCGCGCAGCACGCGCACGGCCATGAGCACGAGCACCAGTCGCATTCGGTGTTCGGCTTCTGGGCCTACCTGATGACCGACTGCGTGCTGTTCGCGTCACTCTTCGCGGCCTTCGCAATGTTCGCGATGCAGACAGCAGGCGGCCCGACGGGCAAGGATCTTTTCAACCTCACGGACGTCGCGTACGAAACGGCGCTGCTTCTCACGAGCAGCCTGACCTTCGGTCTCGCGATGATCTCGGCGACTCGCAGAAAGTCGGGCGCAGCGCTCGCGTGGCTCTTCGTCACGTTCGTGCTGGGCGCGGGCTTCCTGTGGCTGGAAGTGCACGAGTTCGCGCATCTGATCGCTGAAGGCGCGGGTCCGCAACGCAGCGCGTTCTGGTCGTCGTTCTTCACGCTGGTCGGCACGCACGGCTTGCACGTCACCATCGGCCTGATCTGGCTGGTCGTGCTGGCGGTGCAGATCGCGAGCAATCCGGAGATGAACGAGCGCGAGTTGCGTCGTCTCGCCTGCCTGAGCCTCTTCTGGCACTTCCTCGACATCGTCTGGATTTGCGTGTTTTCCTTCGTCTATCTCGGGAGCGTCGTCTGATGGCACATGCTCATACCAACTCGAGCGATGTCCCGCACGTCACCGTGCGCGGGTATCTCATCGGCTTCGTGCTGGCCGTGGTGCTGACCGTGGCGTCGTTCTGGGCCGCAACGTCGGGCGCATTCAAGGGCGAGAGCGGCATCGTCGCGCTCGCGGTGCTGGCCGCGGTGCAGGTCATCGTGCATGTGGTGTTCTTCCTGCACGTGAACGCGTCGAAGGGACAGCGCTGGCATGCGATGTCGTTTGCTTACACCATTCTCATGTCGTTCATCCTGATCGTCGGCACTGTCTGGGTGATGCATAACGTGCATATGTTGATGATGGCGCGATAAGCCTCTCGGACTCACCGAGCGAATCGAAAGGCGGGCCCGCTTGCGGGTCCGCTTTTTTTTCGTTTGCGATCCGGCCGTCATCCTGCACGAATTCAGCATCCGGTGAAGAATCTTGACAATCTTCCCGACGAGGCCGATTATTTGTCCATAATTTGAATCTATGATCCACATTATGGACAAGGAGACGCGATGACCGCGCCAAAACCCACGGCGGACGCCATGACGCCGTATCAACTGCCCTTCCCGAAAGAAGCTCAAAAGGAAATCGTCGTCCCCTGCGCGATTCCCGCCGACGAGCGCGAATGGGTCCCGCAAGCGGAAAACGTCTGGTTCCGTCCGCTGTGCCTGAACGTATCGACCGGCTACTGGATGAACCTCCTGCGCGTGCGCAAATCCGGCGTGCTGTCGCGCCACCGTCACCCGCAAGCCGTTCACGGCATGGTGCTGAAAGGCCGCTGGCGCTATCTCGAGCATGACTGGGAAGCGACCGAAGGCAGCTACGTCTTCGAGCCGCCCGGCGAAACGCACACGCTCTACGTGCCGGAAGACGTGGAAGAGATGATCACCTACTTCCAGGTGAACGGCGTGATGTTCTATTGCGACCCGTACGGCAACTACACCGGTTACGAAGACGTGTTCACCAAAGTCGACATGTGCCGCAAGCACTATGAGTCGGTTGGTCTCGGCGCGGATTTCGTCGACCAGTTCATTCGCTAATTTCCCGAACCACCTCTCGCAGACTCAAAAGAGCATCCGGAGGAGACAACAATGCTGGAAAAATCACCGCGCCTGAAGCGCATTCAGGTCGTCGCGATCGCCTTTCTGATGCTCGCGGGCATCGTGAATTATCTCGATCGCAGCACGCTTTCGATTGCCAATCACTCGGTTACGCAGGAGCTCGGCCTCTCTGCCTCGCAGATGGGCTTGCTGCTCTCCGCGTTCTCGTTCGCCTATGCATTCTCGCAGTTGCCCATCGGCGTGATGCTCGACCGCTTCGGCGCGCGCATCATGCTCGGCCTCGGCATGTTCGTGTGGTCGGTCGCGCAGTTGTTCGGCGGCCTCGTGACGAACCTGCATCAATTCCTCGCGGCGCGCATTGCGCTCGGTATCGGCGAGGCGCCGCAGTTTCCGGCGGGCGCTAAGGTGGTGTCGGAATGGTTTGCGCAACGCGAACGCGGCAAACCGACGGGGATCTTCGTCACGTCATCGACGATCGGCCCCGCGCTCGCGCCGCCGATCCTTACCGTGCTGCTGCTGTCGTTCGGCTGGCGCAACATGTTCGTCATCATGGGCGCGCTCGGCATCGCGGTGTCTATCGGCTGGTACATCGTCTATCGCAATCGCCGCGACGTGAAGCTCGACTCGGACGAACTCGCGCATCTGACCGAAGGCGAGCCGACGCAGCGCAAGGAACGCAACATGACGTTCGCGGAATGGCGCGGCCTCTTCGGAAAGGCGACCACGTGGGGCATGATTTTCGGCTTCATGGGCGTGATCTACATGGTGTGGCTCTATCTGACGTGGCTGCCCGCATACCTCGAACATGAGCGTCATCTGACGATCGCGAAGACGGGCTGGATCGTGACGATTCCGTATCTCGCGGGCACGCTCGGCATGCTGTCGTCGGGCTTCATCGCCGATGGACTGATGGCGCGCGGCGTCGCCCCGATCCGCAGCCGCAAGTGGCCGATCTGCTCGGGTCTCATCGGCGGTGCGCTCTTCACAGTGCCGGCCGCGTTCACGCCGAACCTCACGCTCGCGATCGTCTATCTCTCGGCTGCGATGTTCTTCGTCAACATGGCGAGCGGCGCGGCCTGGGCGCTCGTTTCCGTCGCGGCGCCGCGCCACATGGTCGCGTCGCTCGGCAGCATCCAGAACTTCGGCGGCTATTTCGGCGGCTCGTTCGCGCCGTTCATCACCGGTCTCGTGGTCGACAAGACGCACTCGTTCGTGAACGCGTTCCTGATCAGCGCGGGCGTCGCGTTCGCCGCCGCGCTCGTCTACATGTTCGTCGTGCGTTCGCCGATCGAAGATACCGAGCAGCAGGCCGAACCCATTCCCGCCGTCTGACCTTCACGATATGACTTTTCAATCTGATCTCTTCAAGGGCAAGACCGTCGTCGTGACCGGCGGCACCCAGGGCATCGGCGCGGGCATCGCGCAACAGTTCGCGGCGCTCGGCGCGCGCGTGGTTGCAGCCGGTCTCGCGCCGACCGATGCCCAGCGCGACGCGTTGGGCAACGGCATCGAAGTGGCCGCGCTCGATGTCGCCGATGCCGCCAGCACCGCCGCGCTCTTCGCCACGCTCGACACGCTCGACGTGCTCGTCAATTGCGCCGGCATGATCCGTCGCGGCGACGAGCACGATATCGAAACGTTCGAGCGCGTGATCGCCGTGAACCTCAACGGCACGATGCGCATGTGCTCGGCCGCGCGCCCGCTGCTCGCGAAGACCCGTGGCGCTATCGTCAACACGGCGTCGATGCTGACGTTCTTCGGCGGCGGCCTCGTGCCCGCGTACAGCGCGAGCAAGGGCGGCGTCGCGCAACTGACGAAGTCGCTCGCGATCGCCTACGCCGCCGACGGCATCCGCGTGAACGCGGTCGCGCCCGGCTGGATCGCGACACCGCTCACCCAGGCGCTCCAGGACGACGACGGCCGCGCGCAAGCGATCCTCGAACGCACGCCGATGAAGCGCTGGGGCTTGCCCGAAGACGTCGCGCGGGTGACGGCGTTTCTCGCGTCGCCGGGGGCGTCGTTCATGACGGGCGCGGTCGTTCCCGTCGACGGCGGCTATCTCGTGGCATGATTCGCGGATCATGCCATCAGACACCACTTCCCTCGACGCCGCCAGGGCAACCGGCACCGCCGCCTTTTCGAAGTTCATGGCGGTGCTGCAACTCATCGCCGATGCCGACGAGCCGCCGACCATCGCGCGTCTGACGGCCGCGAGCGGCTATCCCCGCCCGACGGTGTATCGCATCGTCGGCGCGTTGCTTGCCGAAGGGCTGGTCGTCGAGAACGCGCGCGCCGGATGCTACGCGCTCGGCCCGCGTCTGATGTCGCTCGCAAGCCGAAGCTGGGAGCGCTCGGATCTGCGCATCGCCGCCGCCGACGCATTGCAGACCCTGCGCGACGCGACGCAGGAAACCGTGCATCTGGCGGTGCGCAGCGGCTCGGAGATGGTGTACGTCGAGAAGCTCGAAAGCCCGCACGCGGTGCGCATGGCTTCGCGCATCGGCACGCGCGTGACGCTTTATTCGAGTTCCGTCGGCAAGGCGTATCTGTCGACACAATCGCCCGCTGAACGTGACGCGCTCCTGCAAGGCATCGCGTTCGCGCGCTTCACCCCGAACACGATCGTCGAGCGCCAGGCACTCGACGCCGAACTCGACGCGACCCGAATGCGCGGCTACGCCGAAGACCGCGAAGAAAACGAAGCGCAGATTTTCTGCTACGGCAGTGCGATCGTCGGTGCGAACGGCGCGACGCTCGGCTGCGTGAGCGTCAGCATTCCGCTGTTCAGAAAGAGCGCGACCCCGCTCGAAACCTACATCGCGCCGCTGAAAGAAGCATGCCGCGCGATCGCGGAGCGCATGAGCCCCGGCACGCGCTAACGAGACGTCGTGCCGCGCGTGCGTTGCGCGGCCGCCGCGCGATTCGCGATGAGCGACGGCAGACGCGGCAGCGTATGCGGCCAGTGCGTCGCTTCATGCGCGAGGCGCGCCGCCAGACTTCTGAAGCTCAACTGATCGGCGGCAAGCCGCACGATGACCTTGCGCGCGATCTTCCACACATCGACATTCGGCGCGACGTCCTGCGCGACGCGCTCGATCCTTTCCGCCGCTCTCGAGAGCAACACCGCCCGCGATGCAATGCGCCCGTGCGCCGCGCTGAACATGTGCTCGGCAGGCGCCTGGCCGACCGCGGCAAACAGATGCGCGACGCCGGCGCTGCGCCTTGCATGCGGCGAGGCGAAACGCTCCGCCTCACGCCGATACGTCGCCTCGACGCGCACTTCGTGAGTCGTCGCGTTCGCCTCGGGCCGGCCGTGCTCGAGATGGGCGCGGGCGGCCGCCTTGTGATCGCCTGCCATGAGCGCATGCGACACGCCGACGAGAAAATCGCGTTCGTGGGCGGCGAAGATCGTCATCGGGTTATCGGCTTCGAGAACGATCTGGCCGCGCGTGTCGGGCTCGACGCTCACGCGCGCGCCCACCGCATCCAGCCCCGCGTGATACAGCCCGACGCCTAACGCCATGTCGAAGAAGGCTTCGATGAGCGTCGCGAGGGCATCGGCCTGATCGAGCCCACATGATGCGAGCGCATCCGCATCCGACAGCGCCGCCGTTTCGATCGCGCGCGTGGTCAGCACCACATCGTTGCAATAGTCCCAGAGCACTTCGGGCACGGCGAGGCGATTGTCGTCGCGCAGGCGGAAGCGCAAGTAGCTCTGATCGGCCGCGCGCTGACGCAGGTCGATCATGGCATCGACGCTCTCTCGCGCGCGGCTCACCCACTCCACCGGACGCAGGTCGCGCGCCTTCGCCGAGCGCCGCTGCGCGAAACGCGCCGCCGCGAGCGCCAAATCCAGATCGTCTTCGAGTTCGCCATAAGCGTCCGCGCGCAATAGCGTGACGCGCACGGGCAACGCGCCGATGCGCGCGACGTGCGTCTGCTCCGCGACACCCGAGCGCAAAGGCATGTCGCAGAGCGCCGTGAGTTCGAAAGCGAGCGTGGCGGGAAACGCCGCTTTGCAAGCCGCGCGAAAGCGGGCTGCATCGTAGGGCGTGAACAATCCATCGAGCTCGGAAAGCGCGACGCGCACCGCCGTTTCAGCGAGCGCGGGATGACGCGCGAGCGCGCCCGATGCGTTTTCCAGCACGCGCGAAAGCTGCGAGAGCGCGGGCACACCGGCGCCGAGCGGCGCGGCGCGCGCGCCATGCGACGCGAAGAAGCGCGCGACGCGCGTCATTGCGGCGCCGTCATCGGTCAGATGCGTCTGCTGGCTTTCGTGGACGAACGCCCGGCCAAGGCGCCAGAGCGTCGCGAGTCGTCGGACGAACAAATTGAGGGCTCGCTGAAAGTGAGTTGAAACCGCTGGAAGAGGGCAATACCGTCGTGCCTGGCATCCGGATTGCTCAATGTGTAACACGATTCGTTTGCACCTGCACGACGATCGGTATTTGATTCGACATCCTTTTTATTCTTTTGGCTCATGAACGTTGCTAACGATTCATTGCAACGCGCGCTGAGTGCGCAAAGCGGCGTGCGCAGCTTCGTCGTCGCGCACGATGATCGCATCGTGTTCGAGCATTATCGGCGGGACGTTGCGCCCGAATGTCTGCAAGACATCAATTCCGTCACGAAGACTGTCGTGGGACTCGCGGTCGGCGCGGCGCTGCATGAAGGCGTGTTGCCGCCGCTCGACACGCCCGTCTGCCGCATTTTGCCGTCGATGCGCGAGCCTGCCTTCGATCCCCTTGTCCAGCGCGTCACGTTGCGGCATCTGCTGACGATGACATCGGGCTTCGAGTGCGACCCGAGCGTCATCGACGATTGCGTGCTCGGTCCCTGCGACCGGTTTCGCCCCGGCGACAGTCGTCTGCGCTTCATTCTGTCGCGGCCGATCGCCCGGCCCGGCGCGCGCTTCGCCTATGACTCGCATGCGGTCCAGTTGCTATCGCTCGTGATCGAATCGGTGACAGGGCGCACGCTCGCACGCTATGCGCGCGATACGCTGTTCGCGCCGCTCGGCATCGCGGCGAGCGAATGGATCAGCGACGAGGAAGGCCACACGTTCGGCGGCCGCGGGCTCATGCTGCGCACGTCGGACATGATCAGGCTCGGCCTCCTGATGATGCATCGCGGCGCATGGCGCGGCACGCGGCTCGTCGACGAGACGTTCATCGACGAAGCCATGTCCGTGCAAAGCGACGGCGGCCCGCCGATGAACGACGCGCAATATGGCTACCTCTGCTGGATCGCTCCGCGTTACGTCTTCGCGGCTGGACACGGCGACCAGTTCATATTCGTCGCGCCCCGCGAGCGGATCGTCGCGGCCACGACCTGCGATAGTCACGACGCGCCAACGGGCGTGCGCGACCTGTTCGTCCGTCATGTGCTGGACGCGGCCCGATGACCGAAGCGGCCGGCGTTTCGATTTCCGCGCCAATCCGTTTCGGGCGCAAATGCCGCAGTTGAGCATTATCGGCTCAAGGACGTGCCGGTAAGCATCGAAGAGCCGCAACATCCGGATTTGACGCGGCACTAAACTAAGCCCGGACGCGCCGACAAATAGAACGCCCCTGCATGCCACACAGGGGCGTTTTGCTTTTTCGAGCGCGATAACAGTCGGCGCCAGTGTATCTTTTTGTTGATACACAATTCAGATCAATCTGATTACGGTATCTTATTAATAGGCATAGCCAGACGTATCCATTCAACACCAAGGCAACGTCGAGTGCCCGTCAAGAAAACTCATAACGATCAACCGAGAGGCGTCATGCAACACCCTTCCGAGCCGCCGATGGCGAAAGCGATGTTCATCCTTGGACAGATCGGCGCGATCATCTGCCATGAACGCGGGCCGTGCCCGCAAACAGCCGTGCTGACGAAGATGGCCTCGCGTCCCGCTGAGGGCTTTTCGATCGCCGTCGCGAGAATGAACGAAATGTGCCTCCCGCGACGGGGACATCGCCGCGCGCTGCTGCAATGGAAGCACAAGGAGATCCGCCGTCTGGGCAAGATGCTGCCCGATCCGCTGCCGACTGCCGCATCCGCGCATACGCAGATGCCGTTCTGGGCCGGTTATTGCCAGTACTGGGAAGACATGCTGAAAGATCACATCCAGGGGGATATGGACGAGCTCCCGCCGAAGCGCGTCGACATTCAGCGCACGCGCACCGATGCGTGATCGCCTTCGCCTTCCCGCATCGAGAAATAGTCGCGCAGCACCGCAATCATGCCGTCGAGCTCCGTCGGCTTGACGAAGTAGCCGTTGAAGCCGGTTTGCTGCGCGCGCGTCAGATCCTCCATATCCGTTCGGCTCGTATGCGCGATCAGCAGCATCGAGAGATCGATCGCGCGGATCGCCTCGGCCGCTTCCCAGCCATCGCCGAGCGGCATCATCAGATCGAGCAGCACGACGCCCGGCCGCCATTTGCGCGCGAGCGACACCGCGTCGAGGCCCGTGTGCACCGCGCGTACCGTGAAATCGGCGTCTTCGAGGGCAAGACAGATCGCGCGCGTCGCCTCCAGATCGTCATCGGCAATGAGCACGCGCGGCTCTTCGTGGTGCGTCGCGCGAGGCGGGATGCGCCACAGCGCTCGCGAAGGAACACGGTCTTGTCGTTGCATGTTTGGGCCTCGGAATAAACGAGGATGACAGCAACGATCGTTCCCTCGCAGCTTTCCTGAAGTCATCGTCAGGCGGCGTGCGGCTCGCCAACGTTACACTTCGGGAATTCCCGGTGGCTGTCGCGGCGCGCCGATGCACGGGCGCCGTGCAGGATCTTCATCGCCGTGCATGAGTGTCGACGATGGTGCACATCCCCAAACGAGAGGCTAAACGATGTTCGTCGTGTATTGGCTCGGCGGCAACCCTGATACCGAAGGTGCGGCATGCTTCAAAAGGTTCGATGCAAACGCGCTCGCCGACGCGCTGCGCTACGCGGAAGCCCTGCGCAAGCGCCAGGCCGATGGCGAAGACATCAGCTTCGTCACGTTATGCAGTGAAAACCCGCATGCGGTCGGCAAGCCGGGCGTCGCCGATCCGCCCGCCGACTACGACTGGAAAAAACGCCGCCGTTAATTTTGGGCGGTGGCCGCTGAGATCGCCTTCCCGGGCGAAAAGGAGAACGTCAGCGGAATGAACAGGAACGCGAAGATCGCGCACGGGGCGAAAACGTCGAGATACGCGAGGATCGTCGCCTGCGTGCGCTCGCGGATCATCGCGGTGGCGAGCGACATGCAGCGACGACTCGCGCTCATTCGCAGCTAACTTTGCGCGCCGATCATCCGGTCTGAGCGATACACACCGGAGAGTCATCATGTACAAGCACATTCTCGTCGCGGTCGGCACGAGCCTCAGCGAAAGCGCCCTCACCACCGCCATCACGCGCGCCCGCGACTGCAATGCGCGGCTCACGGCACTGCATATCGTAGATCAGATGCCGTGGTGGGCGATCGTCACCGCCGACAGCAATCCCGGCGACACGCTCCACGTGATCGACGACCACGCGCGGGCCGTGACACGCTATGCGGCGCGACTGATCGACAGCGCGGGCATCGACGGCATCGCGCGCAGCGTCACGCAGCCGCTCGACGGCACGAGTGTTGGCGAGCTGATCGCGAACGAGGCCAAAGCGGCGGGCGCGGACCTCATCGTGCTCGGCGGCGAAGCGGACACCGGCTGGCGCCACGGCGAAGCACGTCTGCGCGACGTGGTCTGCTCACACGCACGCTGCGACGTGCTGATCGCGGCGCACGCGCCGGCGCCGGTGCGCGCGGAGCAGGAAGCGGAATCGATCGGCACGCGCCTCACCGCTTCGACGGGCCGCATGGACGCGCGCGCGTCGCATCGTCAGAGCGCGCCGCGCAAATGAGCCGCGAGTTGCACGATGCCGATCGAGATCTGCTTTTCACGTTTCGCATCGAGCCGGCCGAGCGGCACGCTCGTCGATACCGCGACGCGTTTGCCCGCCGGCGTCGTCCCGACGTAAGCCGCGAAGCACGCAAGTCCTTCAGCGACTTCCTCGCGCTCGACAGCGAGCCCGCTCTTGCGGATCGACGCGAGTTCGCGCAACAGCGCCGCGCGCCGCGTGATGGTGCGCGGCGTCACCGCTTCAAGACGCTCGGGAAGGCGCCCGATCACGGCTTCATCGGCCATTCCCGCCAGCAGCGCCTTGCCGAGCGCGCAACAGTGCGCGGGCAGGCGCGAGCCGAGATCGGACACGAGCCGCACCGGACGATGCGCATCCTCCCGCGCGATGTAGACCACCTCCACGCCGTCGAGCACCGCGAGCTGCACGACCTCGTTGTGCTTGTTGATGAACGCACCCGCGCCTTCGCGAAAGGCGGCCTGCAGCTTGTCGTGACGCACATACGCGTTGCCGAGTTCGAACAGACGCACGCCGATCATGTAGCCGTCGTCATGTTTTTCGATCCATTGCATGCGCGCGAGCGTTTCGAGCATCAGATAGAGCGTGCTGCGCGAGAGGCCTGTCTGTTCGGCAAGCGACGCGGCGCGCACCGGTTTCGCGGCGGCGGCGAGGGCATCCAGAATGTCGCTCGCGCGGCGCAGCGCGGGGACGTCGTAGGCTCTTTCCATGTGCGGGCTCGGACATTGCGTCCGGCCATATTCCAACAGGTTGGATAAATAATCAACCCGATGGACACCGTCCCGGACGCGGGCTACGATCGGCTTTCCTTTCCCGCCGGTCATCCGCATTCATGCAAACCGCCAACGTCTCCTCCTTTTTGCCCGAAGATTTCGCCGATGCCGTGCTGATCGGCCGTGTCTGGCGTCCCGCGCCCGTGAACGGCCCCGCCGTCGTCGCCGTGCGCCGGGGCGAAGTGTTCGACATCACGCGCGCCGCGCCGACGACCGCCGACCTCTTCGATAACGCCGATGCGCTCGACATCGCCCGCAACGCTGAAGGCGAACATCTCGGCAACGTCCAGGACTTGCTGCAAGCGACGCTCCAGGGCGCCTCCGATGCCCCGCGCCTGCTCGCGCCGTGCGACGTGCAGGCCGTGAAAGCATGCGGCGTCACGTTCGCGGTGAGTCTGCTCGAACGCGTGATCGAGGAGCAGGCCGGCGGCGACGCGAGCCGCGCGCAGGAAGTACGCGACACGATCAACAAGCTGATCGGCGCGGATCTGTCGAAGATCAAGCCGGGTTCGGAAAGCGCGGCGAAGCTGAAGGCCGAACTGGAGCGACGCGGCGCGTGGTCGCAATACATGGAAGTCGGCATCGGACCGGACGCGGAGGTGTTTTCGAAGTCGCAGCCGATGTCGTCGGTCGGGTTCGGCGCGGACGTCGGCCTGTATCCCACATCGCAATGGAACAACCCGGAGCCGGAGATCGTGCTCGCGGTGAATGCGCGCGGCGAGATCGTCGGCGCGACGCTCGGCAACGACGTGAATCTGCGCGACATCGAAGGCCGCAGCGCGCTGCTGCTCGGCAAGGCGAAGGACAACAACGCGTCCTGCGCGATCGGCCCGTTCGTGCGGCTGTTCGACGAACGTTTCACCCTGGATTCGGTGCGCGCATCGAGCGTGTCGCTGCGCATCGAAGGCGCGGACGATGGCTTCGTGCTCGAAGGCGTCAGCCACATGAGCGAAATCAGCCGCGATCCGGCCGATCTCGTCACGCAGACGCACGGCGCGCATCATCAGTATCCGGACGGCTTCATGCTGTTTCTCGGCACGATGTTCTCGCCGATCAAGGATCGCGATACGGAAGGCGGCGGGTTCACGCATCATCTCGGCGACGTCGTGACGATTTCGACGCCCAGCCTCGGGGCGCTGGTGAATACGGTGAGGTTGTCGACCGAGATCGAACCGTGGACGTTCGGCGTGCGCGCGTTGTATCAGAGTCTCGCGGCGCGGGGCTTGTTGGGAAAGGCGGGCTGAGCGCGTCCGGAGCGCCTCACGACGCCCCGAACCGAAACCCCTTCGCCTGCGCCTTCGTCACCAGTTGAACCGGCGTCTCCATGTACGGCGACAAATCCCTTTGCCGCCGCTTCTCGAGCAACGCCTTCACCGCGACGTCCACGCCGAACACCGCCTGCCGCGCGCCGAACTGCTCGACTGTCGCGAGCAGGCGGCCGTCATCGAGCATCGGCTGCACGGCATCGATGTTGTTGTAGCCCGTCACCAGCACGCGGCCCTTCTTGCCGGCAATGCGAATCGCGTCGATGGCGCCCATCGCGATATTGTCGTTCGCGCAGAGCAGGCCCCGCACGTCCGGATGCGCATACAGCATCTGCAACGCGACCGACTTGCCGCTCGCCACGGTCCAGTCGCCGCTGGCCGTATCGGCGATACGCATGCCCGCCGCGTTCATCGTCTCTTTGAAGCCGAGCGTGCGCTGCCGCGCGTTGAGATCGTTCGACGGCCCCTCGATGATGCCGACCTCGTCGCCCGCCTTCAGCTTCGAGCCGAGATACGCGCCGACGAGCTTCGCCCCGCGCCGGCTGTCCGGCCCGACGAACGGAATCGTGATGTTCGCCGCTTCCTGGGCGGCTTCGTCGAATGGATTGTCGATCGCGATCACGATGATGCCCGCCGCGACGGCCTTCGCGGCCGCGGGCAGAAGCGCCTTCGAGTCCGCGGGCGCGATGACGATCGCGTTGACTTTCCCCTCGATGAGCGTTTCGACGATGTGCGCCTGCCCGGCCACGTCGTTGTCGGTGAGCGTGCCGTTCGTCGCGAGGTCGAGTTGCGATGCGTAATGCCGCTGGTAGTTCCGCGCGCCTTCGATCATCGACACGACGAACGGATCGTTCAGCGACTTCATGACGAGCGCGACGCTGGCCTTGTCCGACGCCGCGCGCACGTCGCGCGCAGGCGCAAACCCGCACGCGCTCAGGGCGCAAGCGGCAAGCAGGCGTCGGCGAACAAGGCTCGTCATGAACTGTTGAGACGGATGAAAACGTCCCATTGTAGACGCAGGCGCCGGGCCGCCGAACGCGGCCCCACCGCCGGCAAGGCCTGGGTTTCAGCGCGCCGCCGCTTCCACGAGCGCGGCCACGCCGCTGACGGGCTTCATCGCGTCGGCGTCGAGTCCATGGCGCGCGCGCAGATACTCCGTCGCGTTATAGGACAGCCACGCGCGGCCGTTGGCGTCTTCCCATGACAGCACCTTGAGGGGCAAATCGAGCGCGGCAGTCGGCACGGCCTGCATGAGCGGCGTACCCGCCTGCGGATTGCCGAACACGAGCAACTGGCTCGGCGGCATCGTGAGGCCGGCGCGCGCCGCGTCGCCGCTGAAGTCGATGCGCGCGAAGAGCATCAGACCGCGCGCGCGGATCAACGCTTCGAGCCTGTCGGCGGCCGCAACGGCTCCGTGCGCGCTCGCAATCGTGACGACACCGTTGTTGTCGAGCGGCCCTGTGGACGTCATTTTCAGCGCTTCGCCCGCCCGCTCCAGGCGAGCGCGACGAACGCCGTGCACAGCGCTTCCATGCCGAGCGCGTCTTCATCGTCGAAGCGGTTCGGCACGGGGCTGTCGACATCCCACACGCCGATCAGCGTGCCATCGCTCGCGACGAGCGGCACGACGATCTCCGAGCGAGACGCCGAATCGCACGCGATATGGCCCGGAAACGCATGCACATCCGGCACGACCTGCGTGCGCCGCTCACGCGCCGCCGTGCCGCAGACGCCGCGTCCGAGCGCGATGCGCACGCACGCCGGCTTGCCCTGAAACGGCCCGACGACGAGCTCCGCGCCATCGAAGAGATAAAAGCCGGCCCAGTTCAGATCGGGCAGCGTGTGATAGACGAGCGAGGAAAAATTTGCGGCATTGGCGATGAAGTCGTTTTCATCGGCGATGAGCGCGCGGGCTTGCTGCAGCAGGTCGTCGTATTGCGCGGCCTTGCTGGCGTGCGTAGCTTGGGAAAGCGAGAACATGACGCGGCGGAGAAAATGTCGAAAAGTGTCGCCGACGATAGCACATCGATCCACCCGCCGCTTCGCGGGCGCCGCTCACCGAAAGCTGGTTTCTGGTCACACGTAAGCTCGCCGGAAAGCTTCGGCGCGCGGCTTGGCACTGGCGATTGCATCGCCTAGTGTGGAAGCGCACCGGGTCCGCGATTTGCGGCGACCGGGCATCGCGCGTCATGCGATGGCCTCTTCAAAGCGTACTTAAAAAAGCAGCTCCGGGATTTCCCTTCTTTACTTCAAAGCGCTGCCAGTCTTAAATAAATCAACTTGATTTAATTAATGGCCGCGATTCGATGGCCGTCCTTCGGAGACAGCGCGTGAAATCCCCAAGCGGCAGAGGCAGCAACTCCGCGACCGTGCGCCGATACAACGAGCGGCTGCTTTTGCAGGCGCTTCGGCGCACCGAGCCGGCATCCAAAGCCGAGCTCGCGCGTCACGCGAATCTCACGAGCACGGCGGTCGGCAGCATCGTCGAGTCGCTCGAAAATGCGGGACTGATCGAATACACCGGGCGCCGTCTCGAAGGCCAGCGCGGCCAGCCCGCGTCGCTGATCCGGCTCGATCCGCGCGGCGCGTTCGGCATCGGCGTGCGGCTGGATCGCACGGGCATCGAGACCGTGCTCGTCAATTTCGCCGGCGACGTGCTCGCGCGCAGCGCACTCGATGCCGTGCTGCCGCATCCCTCAGAGGTGCTCGAGATCGTGCGGCGCGACATCGGGAAGATGCTCGACCTGCTCTCCGCCCCGGAGCGCGAGCGGCTGGCGGGCGTCGGCATCGCGCAGCCGTTCAATCTCGGAAGCTGGCTGCGCGAACTCGGCCTGCCCGCCGAAACCTTCCGCGCATGGGACGAAACCGATTTCGCCGATGAACTCAGCCGCGCGCTCTCACTGCCCGTCTTCAGCGAAAACGACGGTAACGCCGCCGCGACCGCCGAGCTTTTCTACGGGCACGGCCGACGCTGCGACGACTTCGTCTATCTGTTCCTCGGCTCGGCGATCGGCGGCGGCATCGCGATCAACGGCGACTGTCTGCGGGGCGCGTCGGGCAACGCGGGCGATATCGGCGTGATTCCCGTGCCGCCGAGCCGCCTGCCGTCCGCCCCGCAGCCCGCAGGCCAGTGGGACATCCTGCTGTCGCGGGCGTCGCTGAACGCGCTCGTGCGCCATCTCAACTACTGCGGCGCGGCCGCGGACAACCGCATCGACTTGCAGGCGTGCATCGAGCGGCATCTTCCCGCCGTCGACGAATGGATCGACGACTGCATCGAGGCGCTCGCGCCCGCCCTGCGCGCGACGCTCTGCGTGCTCGACGTGCCGATGGTCGTGATCGATGCCGACATCGACGGCGGCCTGCTCGACAAGCTCGTCAAGCGCCTCTCGACCACGCTCGCCGCCAACGCGCCCGAAGCGCGCGGCACCCCGACGCTCGTGCGCGGCTCCTTCGGCCCGGATGCGGGCGCGATCGGCGCGGCCACGCTGCCGATGTTCTTCAACTTCTCACCTCGCGCGGCCATTCGCCACGCGGGCATCAAAACGCAAGAGGTGAACCATGCCGCATGACCCTTCCAGCCGACCGCCGCTTCTCGAGATGCGCGGCATCAGCAAGACCTTTCCCGGCGTGCGCGCGCTCAACGACGTGCGTCTGTCCGTCTATCCCGGCGAAGTGCACTCGTTGATGGGCGAAAACGGCGCGGGCAAGTCCACGCTGATGAAAATCCTGTCGGGCGCCTATCAGGCCGATGCGGGCGGCCAGATTCTCATCGACGGCAAGCCGGTCACCATCGACGGGCCGCTCGCCGCGCGCGCGCTCGGTGTCGCCGTGATCTATCAGGAGCTGAGCCTCGCGCCGAATCTCTCCGTCGCGGAGAACATCCACGCGGGACGCGAGTTGCGGCGCGGCGGGCTGGTCGACCGCAAAGGCATGGAGCGCGGCTGCGAGGACGTGCTCAAGCGCCTCGGCGCGAGCTTCAAGCCGCACACGCTCGTCGGCGACCTGTCGATCGCGGAGCGGCAACTGGTCGAAATCGCACGCGCCGTGCATGCGCAGGCGCGCATCCTCGTGATGGACGAGCCGACCACGCCGCTTTCGTCGCGCGAAACAGACCGTCTTTTCGAGCTCGTGCGGCGGTTGCGCGAGGAAGGCATCGCGATCATCTACATCAGTCACCGGATGGCGGAGATCTACGAACTGTCGGATCGCGTCTCGGTGCTGCGCGACGGATCGTACGTCGGCACGCTGATGCGCGAAGATCTGTCCGCCGACAGCCTCGTGAAGATGATGGTCGGCCGCGACATCTCCGGTTTCTACAAGAAGCAGCACGCGCCCTACGATCCGGGCAACGTCGTGCTGTCCGTGCGCGATATCGCCGACAACAATCGCGTGAAGGGATGCAGCCTCGACCTGCACAAGGGCGAAGTGCTGGGCATCGCGGGGCTCGTCGGCGCGGGGCGCACGGAGCTTGCGCGCCTCATCTTCGGCGCGGAAGAAAAGACGCGCGGCGAAGTGTCGATGCACGGCAAGCCGGTGAAGCTGCGCACGCCGCGCGACGCGATCGACGCGGGGCTCGTCTATCTCACCGAAGACCGCAAGGGCCAGGGCCTCTTCCTCGACATGAGCGTGCGCGACAACATCAACATCACGGTCGCCGGGCGCGACGCGAAAGCCGGCGTGATGGATCTTCCGCGCGGCAACACGCGCGCAAAGGACGCGATCGCCGCACTCACCATCCGCGTGCCGAACATGCGCGTGAACGTGGGCGCGCTGTCGGGCGGCAATCAGCAGAAGGTGCTGCTGTCGCGTCTGCTCGAAACCAAGCCCGACGTGCTGATCCTCGACGAGCCGACGCGCGGCGTCGATATCGGCGCGAAGTCGGAGATTTATCGAATCATCAACGATCTCGCGCGCTCCGGCGTCGGCGTGATCGTCATCTCGAGCGAGCTGCCGGAAGTCATCGGCGTGGCGGACCGCGTGCTCGTGATGCGCGAAGGCGAAATCGCGGGCGAACTCGGCGGCCATTCCGGCACGCCGATCTCACAGGAAGGGATTATCGAACTGGCGACGGGCTCGAAGGTCGCGCTCGATCAGGCGGCTTGAGACACCAAGGGAATCGGAGAGAGACATGGCAAACACGACGAAACACCACGAAACGGGCAACGCGCCGGTTGCGAAGGCCGAGAGCACGACGCAACGGCAGAGCCGCATCGAGCATCGCGAACGCATGCAGGTGCTGATGCGCACCGCGGGCATGCTGCCCGTGCTGATCCTGCTGTGCATTGGCTTCGGCATCGTGACGGACGGCTTCTTCAGCTTCCAGAACCTGTCGATCGTCGCGCAGCAGGCATCGATCAACATCGTGCTCGCGGCGGGCATGACCTTCGTCATTCTGACGGGCGGCATCGATCTGTCGGTCGGCTCGGTGCTCTCGGCGGCGGCGGTCACCGCGCTGCTCGCATCGAATATTCCGGGCTGGGGATGGCTCGGCATTCCGGCGGCGCTCGCGGTCGGCCTCGGCTTCGGCGTCATCAACGGTCTGCTGATCGCGCTCCTGAGACTGCCGCCGTTCATCGTGACGCTCGGCTCGCTCACCGCGGTGCGCGGCATCGCGCGGCTCATCGGTCACGACACGACCATCTTCAATCCGCAACTGTCGTTCGCGTTCATCGGCAACGACACGCTCTTCGGCGTGCCCTGGCTCGTGATCATCGCGATTGCGGTTGTGATCGTGTCGTGGTTCGTGCTGCGCCGCACGGTGCTCGGCCTGCGCATTTATTCGGTCGGCGGCAATCCGGAAGCGGCGCGTCTTTCGGGTATCAAGGTGTGGGGCATCCAGCTCTTCGTCTACGCGATCTCGGGCTTGCTCGCCGGGCTCGGCGCCGTGATGTCGGCCGCACGCCTCTATGCCGCGAACGGCCTGCAGCTCGGCCAGTCGTACGAACTCGATGCGATCGCCGCGGTCATCCTCGGCGGCACGAGCTTCGTCGGCGGCGTGGGCTCGATCGTCGGCACGCTGGTCGGCGCGCTCATCATCGCGGTGCTGACGAACGGTCTCGTGCTGCTCGGCGTGTCGGATATCTGGCAGTACATCATCAAGGGCCTCGTGATCATCGGCGCGGTGGCGCTCGATCGTTACCGTCAACGCGGCTCGGCTCGCACCTGATTTCCGCTATTCGGGCGCATTCGGGTCCGCGTGCGCCCGCCCTCGAAAAAAGGACCAACTGGAGACAACAAACATGCGCAAACACAATAAGCTTTTCGCCAGCGTCGCACTCGCTCTCGGTTTTACCCTGTCGCTATCCGCGCACGCCGCCGACAAGCAACTGAAATCCGTCGGCATCACGGTCGGCTCGCTCGGCAACCCGTACTTCGTCACCATCTCGAGGGGCGCGGAAGCGAAGGCCAAGGCGATCAACCCGAATGCCAAGGTGCAGGCGGTGTCGTCGGACTACGACATGAACAAGCAGTTCACGCAGATCGACAACTTCATCTCGGCTCACGTCGATCTGATTCTG
Organism: Caballeronia sp. INML1; assembly: GCF_023631085.1. Lineage (NCBI taxonomy): Bacteria > Pseudomonadati > Pseudomonadota > Betaproteobacteria > Burkholderiales > Burkholderiaceae > Caballeronia > Caballeronia sp. INML1. Next base: position 24,882 of record NZ_JALQDT010000062.1, read on the forward strand.
CTGAACGCCGTCGATCCGAAAGCGATCGAGCCGGCCGTGAAGAAGGCGCAGAAGGCGGGCATCGTCGTGATCGCGGTCGACGTCGCGGCGGCGGGCGCGGACGCAACCGTGCAGACCAACAACGTGCAGGCCGGCGAAATCTCCTGCGATTTTCTGGCGAAGAAGCTCAACGGCAAGGGCAACGTCGTGATCGAGAACGGGCCGCAGGTGTCGGCGGTGATCGATCGCGTGAACGGCTGCAAGTCCGTGCTCGCGAAGAATCCGGGCATCAAGATCCTGTCCGACGATCAGGACGCGAAAGGCTCGCGCGAAGGCGGCATGAACGCGATGCAGGGATATCTCACGCGCTTCCCCAAACTCGACGGCGTGTTCGCTATCAACGATCCGCAAGCGATCGGCACGGACCTCGCGGCGAAGCAGCTGCACCGGAACAACATCGTGATCACCTCGGTCGACGGCGCGCCCGATATCGAGACGGCGCTCAAGTCCGACACGATGGTCCAGGCATCGGCGAGTCAGGATCCGTGGGCGATGGCGCAGCAGGCGGTGAGCGTAGGCTATGACCTCATGAACGGCAAGAAGCCGAGCAACACGACGATTCTCTTGCCGTCCACGCTCGTCACGCGGGAGAACGTCGGCAGCTACAAGGGCTGGTCGTCGCCGCGCTAAGGCATCGACATCTGATCGGCACGACTCGCAGCGCGCTCGGCGTGTCCGGCGCGCTCGACCGGTCCACCGCGATCAGGCGCTTGCGCGCCACGTCCACCGCGACGCCCCGCGGCGCTTCGAAACCGTCGGCGACGACCGTCGACCGGCCGCGTTTCGAGAAGCTCGATCTTGCCGCATTGCGCGACTTCGCGTGCGATGATCATTTCCGCAGCGTCGCTGCGGCCCGGTCATCTGTGGCGCGACCTCGGCCTCTTTTGACGCGACGACGTCACCGGCATGCTCGCGCGTCACTATCCCGATCTCATCGCACGCAACGTCGCGAACCTGCGCTGGAAGAAGTGTCTCGTGCGGCAAGTCGCGCTCGCGAGAGTCGCCGCGCCGACATGGGCGCCGGGCTGTCCCGGATGCGAGGATTTCGCCTTTTGCTATCCGCACAACCGATAACACCGGCGCCGCCGCAATGAAACGCCCGTCCGATTTCCTTCGTGTATTCTCTCGGGCATGGCGACAACCCTCAAAACGACGGAACGCGCGAAGGAGACGGGCACGGCGGGTCAGCCGGCCGAAGTTCGCTTTCGCATGCGCATCACGAAAGGCGAAACGATCGCCATTGGGCCGGGCAAGATTTCGCTGCTGGAAGCGGTGCGCAAGCACGGCTCGATATCGGCGGCAGCGCGCAGTCTCGACATGTCGTACCGGCGCGCGTGGTTGCTCATCGACGAACTCAATCGTTCGCTCAAAACGCCCGCGACCATTTCCGAACAAGGCGGCCAAAGCGGCGGCGGCTGCGTGCTAACGCCGGTCGGCGAGAGCATCATCCGGCTTTATCGCGATGTCGAAACGCAGGCGCAAGCGGCCTGCGCCGCGCAGATTGAATCGCTCACGCAGTTGCTCAAGCCCTGACCGTGTCACAGGCAGAACGCCGACGGCGGCGGTGCGCTCGCGTGCGTGTTCTGCGCGCTCGCGCCTGGCCGCGCGACGAACTCCACGAAGCATCCCGCGCGCAGGCTCCGGACAGGGCGTATCCTACGACTTCGGCGCGCCGGCCCGGCCCGCAAAGCCGCATCCGCGAAACACGCAACGCCTGACGTTTCCAATCGCGAGAAATCGCCCACAAGGAGAATCTGAATGGCCAGGGTTGAAGTCAAGGTTCCGCAGCTTTCCGAATCCGTCACCGAAGCGACGATGTTGCCGTGGAAGAAGAAAGCGGGCGACGCGGTGACGCAAGACGAAATCCTCGTCGAACTGGAAACGGACAAGGTGGTGCTCGAAGTGCCCGCGCCCGCCGCCGGCACGCTTGCGGAAGTGGTGAAGAAGGAAGGCGACATCGTGCACGCCGACGAACTGCTCGCGATCATCGATACGGAAGCGAAGGCGTCCGCCGCTGCACCCGCCCCCGCACCGGAAAAGCCCGCCGTTCAACCCGCGCAGGCGAGCGCCGCCGCGCCCGCCCCCGCCGCCGCTTCAGACCAGAAGGCCGACTTCGATGTCATCGTTATCGGCTCCGGCCCCGGCGGCTATATCGCCGCGATCCGCGCCGCGCAGCTCGGCCGCAAGGTCGCGTGCGTCGAGGAATGGATCAACCACGCCGGCAAGCCCAAGCTCGGCGGAACGTGCCTGAACGTCGGCTGCATTCCGTCGAAGGCGCTGCTCGCATCGAGCGAGCAATTCGAGAAGGCCCAACTGCATTTCGGCGATCTCGGCATCACGATGGACAACCTTGCCGTCGACGTCGACAAGATGGTCGGGCGCAAGGAAGCGATCGTCGAGAAGATCACGGGCGGCGTCGAGTTCCTGTTTCGCAAGAACAAGATCACGTGGCTCAAAGGTCACGGCAAGCTCGCGGGCAAAGACGGCGCCAACTTCAAGATCGACGTGAGCGGCGACGGCAAGAGCGAAAGCCACACCGCGCAACACGTGATCATCGCGACGGGCTCGAAGGCGCGTCATCTGCCGAACGTGCCGGTCGACAACAAGATCGTCTCCGACAACGAAGGCGCGCTCGCTTTCACCTCGGTGCCGAAGAAGCTCGCCGTGATCGGCGCGGGCGTGATCGGGCTGGAGCTCGGCTCCGTGTGGCGCAGGCTCGGCGCGGAAGTGACGATTCTCGAAGCGCTGCCCGAATTTCTCGGCACGACCGATGCCGCGCTGCAAAAGGAAGCCGCGAAGCTCTTCAAGAAGCAAGGTCTGACGATTCACCTCGGCGTGAAAATCGGCGGCGTGCAGACGACGGATTCGAGCGTCTCCATTTCCTACGAGGACAAGGACGGCAATGCGCAGACGCTGGAGGCGGACCGCCTGATCGTGTCGATCGGCCGCGTGCCGAACACGGACGATCTCGGCCTCGATTCCATCGGCCTGTCAGCCGACGAACGCGGCTTCATTCCCGTCGACGGTCATTGCGCGACGAAAGTCCCGAACGTCTACGCGATCGGCGATGTGGTGCGCGGCCCGATGCTCGCGCACAAAGCCGAAGACGAAGGCGTGCTGGTGGCGGAGATCATCGACGGTCAGAAGCCGCACATCGACTACAACTGCATTCCGTGGGTGATCTACACGCATCCGGAAATCGCGTGGGTCGGGCAGACGGAGCAGGCGCTGAAGGCCGAAGGCCGCGCGATCAAGGCCGGCCAGTTCCCGATGCTCGCGAACGGCCGCGCGATGGGTATCGGCGAGACGGACGGCTTCATCAAGATCATCGCCGATGCGAAAACCGACGAAATTCTCGGCGTGCACATCATCTCGGCAAACGCGTCGGACCTGATCGCCGAAGCGGTCGTGGCGATGGAATTCAAGGCGGCGAGCGAGGATATCGGGCGCATTTGCCATCCGCATCCGTCGTTGTCGGAAGTGATGCGCGAGGCCGCGCTCGCCGTCGACAAGCGCGCCCTGAATATTTAGACGCGCCTCGGCATCCACACGCGCAGCAGCGAGTAAAGCCGGTCGATGTCGATCGGCTTCGCCAGATAATCGCTCGCGCCCGCCGCGAGACATTGCTCCTGATCGTCCTTCATCGCCTTCGCCGTGATCGCGATGATCGGCAGCTTCCTGAAACGCGCGTCCTCGCGGATGTGCCGTGTCGCTTCGAGTCCGTCCATGCCGGGCATCATCACGTCCATCAGCACGACGTCGATGTCGGGATGCTTGTCGAGCGCTTCGATCGCCTCGAAGCCGTTGCGGCCGATATCCACCTTCAGCCCCTGATGCTCCAGCGCGCTCGATAGCGAGAAGATGTTGCGGATATCGTCATCGACGAGCAGCACGCGGCGGCCATCGAGCACGCGATCGCGCGCGCGCGAGACGTGCAGCATCGCCTGGCGATCCGCCGACAAGTCCGTTTCGACCTTGTGCAGGAACAGCGTCACCTCGTCGAGCAACCGCTCCGGCGAGCGCGCGCCCTTGATGATGATCGACTGCGAGTAGCGCATGAGTTCCGCTTCCTCGTCGTGCGTGAGGTTGCGCCCCGTGTAGACGATCACCGGCGGGAACGAATACGCGTCGATGCCGGCCATCTGCCGCAGCAGGTCGCCGCCGTGCATGTCGGGCAGCTTCAGGTCGATGATCATGCAGTCGAAAATCGTCGTCTTCAGCAGTTCGAGCGCCTCGCGGCCGAACTCGACCGGCGTGATTTCCACATCCGTATCGCTGATCAGCTCGACGATGCTCTGACGCTGCCGCGCATCGTCCTCGACGAGCAGCACGCGCTTGATTTTCTGGCTGCTCTTCTCTTCGAGCCGCTGGAAGATCGCCGTCAGTTGCTCGCGCGTGGTGGGCTTCACCGCGTGACCGATCGCGCCGAGATGCAGCGCGGCCTCGCTTCTGTCCGATGCCGACACGACATGCACCGGAATGTGCCGCGTCTTCGGATTCGCCTTGAGTTCCTGCAATACCACGAGCCCCGAGCGATCCGGCAGGCCGATGTCGAGCAGGATTGCCTTCGGGGCGCTGTCCTGCGCGAGCTTGAGCGCCTCGCTCGCCGTCCCGCTCACGATGCAGCGATAACCCAGTTCGTGCGCGAGATCGAGCAGCACCTGCGCGAAGTCCGGTTCGTCTTCAACGACGAGAACGAGGCGGCGGCCGGGGGCGGAGTCGGTGCGATCGTCGTCGATGACGTGGACCACTTCGATCGGCTCCCCGGCCGGCGCAGGTTCGTCGATGGCGGCCGGCGCCTGCTCGACCGCAACCGGCAACGCGCCCGCGCCGTAAGCGACGGGCATCGTCAGCGTGAACGTGCTGCCGGTGCCCTGCGCGCTGCGCACTGCGATATCGCCGCCGAGCAGATGCGCAAGGCTGCGCGAAATCGACAGGCCGAGACCCGTGCCGCCGTAATGGCGGCTCGTGGTTCCGTCGGCTTGCTGGAACGCTTCGAAGATCGCTTCGAGCTGGTCCGGTGCGATGCCGATGCCCGTGTCCGTCACGACGAACTGCACCGTGGCCCTGTCTGCTGTTCCGCCCGCGCGCTTGAGCGTGAGCGACACCGTGCCCGCATCCGTGAATTTCAGCGCGTTCGACAGCAGGTTCCTCAGGATCTGCTCGAGGCGCCGGAAATCGGTCGTGAGCGTCGGGTATTCATCGATCTCATTGCGAAGCTCGAGCCTGAGCCTCTTCTGCCGGGCGAGCGGCTCGAACGTGCGCGAGAGCGTGTCCATGATCCGCTGCAAGGGCACCTCTTCGATATGCAGATCGAGCTTGCCCGCCTCGACCTTCGAGAGATCGAGAATATCGTTGATGAGATTGAGCAGATCGTTGCCGGCGGAATAGATCGTCTGCGCGTACTTGATCTGATCGTTCGTAAGATTGCCGGCCTTGTTCTCGGCGAGCAGCTTCGCGAGAATCAACGAACTGTTGAGCGGCGTGCGCAGTTCGTGCGACATGTTCGCGAGGAACTCCGACTTGTAGCGGCTCGCGCGCTGCAGCGCTTCGGCGCGCGTTTCCAGTTCGCCCTGCGCGGCATTGAGCGCGACGTTGCGTTCGTCGAGCACGCGCGCCTGTTCCGCGAGCTGATCGTTCGTCTGCTCGAGCTCCGCCTTCTGATTCGCGAGATAAGCCTGCGCCTGCGAAAGCGCCGTCGTCTGCTGCTCGAGTTCCTCGTTGGTCGTGCGCAGTTCTTCCTGCTGCATCTGCAGCTCTTCATTCAACTGCTGCGTTTCTTCGAGCACACGCTGCAGACGCTCGCGATACTGCGCCGCCTCGACGTAATCACCGACATTGCCCGCGATCGTCTTCAGGAACTGCTGGTCGCGCTCGGTCAGCGCGTGCATCGCACCGAGTTCGATGGCGCCGTTCGCCTGGCCTTCGTTTTCGATCGGCACGATGACGAGACTGACGGGCACGCTCGCGCCGAGCGCCGAGGTCACCTTCCAGTAGCCGGCGGGCACATCGTGCATGCTCGTCAGCTTGCGCGCGTGCACCGCCTGTCCGACGAGGCTCTTCACGCCCGCAAGCGAGTCCGGCACCGGCGCGCTGTCGGGATCGAAGCCGAAGCTCGCGGTGCGCTTCAATGCGCCATCGCCTTCGCGCACGTAGAATGCGCCCATCGATACCTTCAGATAGTCTGCGAGAAAATCGAGAATCGTCTGGCAAAGCTGAGCGAGCGATTGCTGGCCGATCACTTTTTCCGCGAGCTGCGTCTGCCCTTCCTTCAGCCACGCCTGCTCCTGCAGCGCGCGCGTCTGGCGCTCCTGTTCGCCGATCGCCGCACTGAAGGCATTGGAAAGCTGCATCAGCTCGCGCCTGCCGAAGATCGCCAGAATCGCGGACAACGTCAAACTCAGAAACAGAAATACGGCGACGGTGATGGTCGTCAGTTGCTTCGCGGACTCCACGCGCTGCAGCCGCAACGTCTGTTCGATGTTGAGAAACGCGGCGAGCTCGCGCTCGGTCTCCGCGCGTTCGCCCGAGCCGCGTCCCGCGCGCACGAGTGCGAATGAATCCTGGGCGTGGCGGCGCGCGTCGATCAAGTTGTCGGCGACCTTGTCCCATTGCGCCTGCAACGCGCGGATGCGAATCAGGCGGTCGACTTGCGGTGCGTTATCGGAGACGAGACCGGCGAGCGTGTCGATATCCGCGACGAGCTTCGGCTTCGCGGTTTCGTAGGGCGCGAGAAACGCTTCGTCGCCGGTGATGAGATAGCCGCGTATCGCGCTCTCCTTCTCGCTGACGAGGCGGCCGATTTCCTGCGCGTTGCCGATCACGCGCTCGGAATGCTCGACCCAGTTGATCCCCGACAGCAGATACAGCACGAGCACGACGAACGCGATCGCCGTGACGACACCGGTGCCGAGCGGCAGTGCGATGTTGCGAAAGAGAATGCGACGAAAACTGGCCTCGTCGACACCAGACCGCGATGGCATAGACAGCTCCGAATAAGCGTGAACGTCGCGCCGGCCGATGTCTCGAAGCAGCGCCCATGACCGCGACGATCGCGAAAGTTGTAGTTCTTGTTTCAGCCGCTGCGCATCATAACCGGTTCGGCTTCGCCGCGTGGCGGGCCTCGGACGGTGCGCGGCGGGTTAGCACTGTATCGCTTTTCGGCACGTTCGTTCGGATACTTTCAGCTCGCTGAACGTTTGAACGTACCGCCTTACAATGACGCGGCGGCATTCGGCATACGTGTCGCCGCAGCCACGAGGACGGCATCATCGGCCCGGGAAGTGATTGCTGGTTGCTTGTTGATCAACCTATCTTTGGAGAGGAATATGAAAGCAACGCTTGGCAGCAGACTCGCCGTCTCGTTGATGGTGTCCGCTTTCGGCCTGACGATTGCGCCGCTCGTGAGCGCGCAGGATAACGCCGCGACGACCGCCACCGGCACGACGCAGACCGCGCCAGCCACGAAGGCGGAGAAAAAGGCCGCACGCAAGCAGGCACGCGCGAAGAAGAACGCGGAGTTGAAGAAGCTGGAAGATGCGGGCTACAACCCTGCGAAGCGCGACGACGCGAATTATCCGCAGGACATTCAGAACGCGCAGAAGAAGGCCGGCATCGGGGCGGGCGCGAGTCAGTAGGTTTCTTTTGTGAAGCCGCCTCGGTTATCGGCGCTCGGCGATCGAGGCGGCGTATCGCGCGATACATCGTCGGAGAAGCGCTCGCCGGCTTGCCTGTCAAGGCGTCTTCTTGAATGAAGCCCTGGAAAACCGTGCGTCCGCGGGCAGCGTCAGTGTGCCGTTTTCGATGTTGCCCGACCGAAGACGCGGCATCGGATCGCTCATATCGAGCGGCAGCCGCAGCGCGTGCTCGGGACAGCCACGCCGCGTCGAGCCGATGCTTCCCGGCTGGTCGAGGCGGCCCGAGAATTCGTTGCAGCCGTCGAAGCCTTGAATTGCTTGTCCTTCGATCGTGAAGCGGGGCAGCGCTTTCTCGTCTGTCGACGAAGGCGCGATCAGTTTCCAGCTTCCCTGCAAGTCGGCGACGTTCAACGGCTCTGCGATCGACGCCGTGCTCCATAAGAACGCCCCAGCGATCAGCCATGTCTTCGGGAGCCGCGGCATCGCGTCCTCCTGTCGTCGAGGTAAAGAGACGATGGCCCGTCGTCCGTTCGAACCGGCGAGCCACCGAAGCCGAGGCTAGTTGCAATATCCCTGCGACGCGAACGTACCGCCGCCGGGCGCCGCACCGCTGCACAGCGTATTCAGCAGCGATGCGATATTGCCCGAACCGTAATTGCCATACGTGGCGTTCGGATACTGCGTGTTCTGACGGAACTGCGACGCATAGTTATCCTTGGGCGCGTTCGGATCGGACGATCCCCACGATGTCACGCCGATGATCGCGAGATTCGACGAATTGCCCACCACGGCGCCGCCGGAGAGAACCGCATCGCGTGCCCGGAAGTTCACGATCCACGGTCCGCCGCTTGCGCCGCCCGTGAGATTGCTGCCCTGCCAGAGTTGCGATGCGCCGCTGACCGTCGTCGTGTAGGTCGGGCCATCGGTGCGCTGCATGATCGCGCCGCTGTCGAGCAACGCGGGATAGCCGAAGGTCGTCACGGCCGCCGTCTGAAGATTGCCGGTTTTCGACGACGATATGAAGGAATAGTTGTTCCAGCCATAGTTCAGATATCCGGTGATGTCGCCGATGAATTGATTCGATGCGTTCTTCGCTATCGCGATCACCGCGATATCGTTGTTGCGCGCCGAACCCGATCCGGTGTCAGTGCCGTTCGCCCATGTCGATGGCCGCACGAGCCCGGCCCAGGTCCATCTGCCATAAGGCGCGATCTGCGCTGCGGTGGCTCCGGAAGCGCCGTAATGTCCCGGGATGAACTGCCAGCCCGAGAAGAGCGAGCTCCCGCTGCCGAACCCCTGGACGCAGTGCGCTGCCGTAACGATGACGCTTCTGCGAATCAGGCTCGCGGTGCAATATCCCGCGGAGAACGTGAGCTTGCCGATCGCGCGATAGGGATAGGTCGTGCTGAGGTAATTCGCGCTCGTGGTGCCGGAGGCGCTTTGATTGCCGTCCTGCACGCGGCCGGTGGTATAGGGGATGCCGAAATCGCCATATGCTCTCGTCTGCGCATTGCTCACGATGCCGCTTTGCGTGTTCACGCCCGCCGCATAAGGTTCCGGACCGGTGTTCGGGACAATCGTGGATGTGTCCGGAGGCAGAAGTACGTTGACGACCGGCTTGAGACTCGATACATCCGTCATCGCGGCGCGCGAGGCGGCAGGATTCGTATTCACGATGACTTCATCTTCCGCATGTGCAACGTTTGCGCTCACTATCGACAGCGCGACAACCGCTGTCACCTCCACGCAGGCGACTCGTTTCGATCTTTGCATGACACCCTCCGGTTGATGAATACGATGTGTCTGATGAACATCGACTTTTCGTTGTTTGGTATTCCTAATTCTTATGAACATGTCCGTGGTCTGATTCGTCAGATGCTTGCGGGTGTCATTGCTTACGTCGAATGGAGATGACCCGGGTTCCGGCGCGCGCTTAACTTGGACGAATTCAAACGCATGCCGTGCAATCGATCAGGAAAGCGAACAATAAATAACTCTAGTTCAAATTCTCGCCGATCTCGATCTGGTCTTTCGTCAGCGGATAGTGTCGGCGTCCTTCCGTCGTCTGACCGGTCGCGCGTTTGCTTTTGATCCGCGCGGGCATGGTCCGATTGGATATGCGGTTCACTGCACAGAGCTCGCTTGACGACAGCCTTTCCATACAGATAGCCTACACGCAGGCTATAAACAGCTTTCGAAACGAAATCAGCGACAAGCCCCTTCTGCGCGGCTTCCGGATCAGGCTGCTTCTTCGACGCTCGACGCGGACGGTCGCAACGGCCGTCATTCCCGGTCATGACTTCGGCGAGCCAGATCGCGACGGGCGCACATATTCCGGCGCTCGCAATCGGCCGCAAACGTTCTCTGCGCGTTCGCGCACGGCGTGAAACGACGACGCCCTCGCCTCCGGTTGCGTACCGCACAGAACGCTACGTACAGCCTGTCATTCTTGCCCCACATCGCGTTTGACTCTCCAGGTGGACGCGTGGCGAAGAAACACTTCAAGGGGCACAGATGAGTAATCCTAAAAAATTCAAATTCAATACCGCAATCAAGCTCAGCGTGATCGTGATCGCGGCGGCCATGTCGAATCTCGCGTCGGCGCAAACGGCGGGGAATCCTTGCAGCAACCAGACTTCAGAGGGGTGTGTGCTGATCGGCCCCAGTGCCGTAATGACGGTTGCAGCGACGGACTCGTCGACGAGCGTAGCGCCGTCGACGACACCGACGGTCGATACGGTGTCGGCCGTCGTGCCTTTGCTCGAGGGCGGCCGCGGCGGACAGGGATCGCCCGGTGCGGGCTCGAGCGGCGGAAATTCCAGCGGGTCTGGCTCAGGCAGCGGTTCCGGGACAGGCACCGGCTCGGGACAGGGTTCGGCCAGCAGCGGTCCGGGCTCGACGGCGGGCGCTGGCGGCACGAACTCGGGCGGCGGAGGCAAGGGAACGGGATCGACCGGGAGCGGCAACGGCAGCTCGGGCCCGGGTGGTGGCGATTCCGGCGGCGGTGATTCGGGAGGAGACACCGGCGGCGATGGTCACGGACATGGTCATGGGCACGGTCACGGTCACGGCGATGGTGACGGCGATGGCGATGGTCACGGCCACGGGCATGGTCACGGCGATGGTGACGGCGATGGTCATGGTCATGGTCACGGCGACGGTGACGGCGATGGTCATGGACATGGTCATGGCGACGGTGATGGCGATGGTCATGGACATGGTCACGGCGACGGTGATGGCGATGGTCATGGCCATGGACATGGTCACGGCGACGGTGACGGCGATGGTCATGGACATGGTCACGGCGGCGGTGACGGCGATGGCGATGGTCACGGCCACGGGCACGGTCACGGCGATGGCCATGGCGACGGTCATGGTGATGGCCACGGCGACGGTCACGGTGATGGCCATGGGGACGGCCATGGTCATGGCGACGGTGACGGGGGACACGGCCATGGTGGAGTCGGCCACGGCGACGGCGGACACGGCGACGGCGGCCACGGCGACGGCGGACACGGCGACGGTGGCCACGGTGATGGCGGTCATGGCGACGGTGGCCACGGCGACGGTGGTCACGGAAATGGCTCGGCTGGTGGTCATGGCAGCGGTCACGGCGGTGGCGACGGCGGCGGTGGTGGCAACGGCGGCGGCCATGGTGGTGGTGGCAACGGCAACGGCGGCGGCGGCGGCAACGGCGGTGGCGGTGGCGGTAACGGCGGCGGCCATGGTGGCGCCGGCAACGGCAGTGGCGGCAACGGCGGTGGCGGCCATGGTGGTGGCGGTAACGGCGGTGGCGGTGGCAACGGTGGCAACGGTGGCAACGGTGGCGGCCATGGTGGTGGCGGTAACGGTGGAGGCGGCGGTAACGGCGGCGGCCATGGTGGTGGCGGCAACGGTGGCGGCGGCAGCGGCGGCGGCGGCGGCAGCGGCGGCGGCGGCCATGGTGGTGGCGGCAACGGTGGCGGCGGTAACGGCGGCGGCGGTAACGGCGGCGGCGGCCATGGTGGCGGCGGTAACGGTGGCGGCGGCAACGGTGGCGGCGGTAACGGCGGCGGCGGTAACGGCGGCGGCGGTAACGGCGGCGGCGGTAACGGTGGCGGCGGCCATGGTGGTGGCGGTAACGGTGGCGGCGGCCATGGTGGCAACGGCAGCGGCGGCAACGGCAACGGCAGCGGCGGCAACGGCAGCGGCGGCAACGGCAATGGCGGCAACGGCGGCGGCGGCCATGGCGGCGGCGGTCACGGCGGTGGCGGCAACGGTGGCGGCGGCCACGGCGGCCGTTAATCAAGCAGTGCAAGGAAGAACCGATGCCCTTCGCCGGGCATCGGTTTTTTTTCATCGATCAGCGAGACGGACCGTTACCCGCATCCGGACCACGATGAGCAGGATCATCACGACGCGCGCGGACTATCCCCTCCTCACGCGCGAGAAAGGACCCCGCCATGCACGCTCGTATCCTCGACCTGAACGGCCGCGTCGCCCTGGTGACCGGCGGCTCACGCGGCATTGGCCGCGCGATTTCGCTCGCCCTTGCGTCTTGCGGCGCGTCCGTAGCGGTCAACTATCGCCAGCGCGATAACGAAGCCGCCGATGTCATCGCGGAAATCGAACGCATCGGCGGCCGCGCGATCGCGGTACGCGCCGACGTATCGCTCAGCGGCGAGGTCGACGCGATGATCGCCGACGTCGAGCAACGCATCGGCCCTATCGACATACTCGTGAACAACGCCGGCACCGCGACGATGATCGACATCGACGATCTCACCGAGGCTGAATTCGACCGCACGCTCGCCGTCAATCTGAAGTCGGCGTTTCTGTGCACGCAGGCCGTGCTGCGCGGGATGCGCGCGCGGCGCTGGGGCCGCGTCGTCAATCTGTCATCGGCGGCGGCCCGCGGGCCGGGTCTCGTGGGCATCCATTACAACGCATCGAAGGCTGGTCTCGAAGGCCTGACGCGCGGCTATGCAGGCCGGCTCGCGCGCGACGGCATCACCGTCAACGCCGTTGCGCCCGGGCCGATCGACACCGAAATGGCCGGGCCGCTCAAGGCATCGAACGTCGCCCAGAGGCTGCCCGTCGGCCGGCTGGGAGAAGCGAGCGAAGTCGCGGATGTCGTGATGATGGTCATTGGCAATGCATTCATCACCGGGCAGACGATACCCGTCAACGGCGGCGCGAGCTTCATCTGATCGATGAGGACTGAAGGCTCGCGCGATGATGTTCCAGCGGATGGGGGATGCGAACGTCGATCGGCCGCTCCGGATTTGGAACGGTTCACCAAAAAGATCGATCGGCTTCGAACCAAGCGCGCCGCTAGCCCAGCGGCGGGGCGGCTGCGGGCGCACCGCTGTGCGTGACGACTCCCTTGACGCCCGGCGCATTCTCGGCCGCCACGCGAATGGCGTTCGCTTCATCCTCGCTCATGACACGCGTCCACAGATGCACGGTCCCGTTCTCCACGATGATGTTCTCCCGAGGCAGCGCCCAGGGATGGTCCGCCATTGCGGCGAGAACCGCCTCGCGAATCGAGTGATCGCTGATATCGGCATCGACGGGTAGTTCAGGCGCCATCGTCACGAGCGCCCGGATCAGATTCGCGCGGCTCACGACGCCGACGACCTTGCCGTCGCGCATCACAGGCACGCGCTTGATGCGCTTGCGTTCTAGCAACTCGGCAATGTCGGCGACGGGACACGTTTCGGTCACGGTGGCGACATCGGTGCTCATCACATCCCTGACCTTGCGCGCGTGCTCCTTGACGTACTGGCTCGCCAGTTCACGTGTCGATGCCACCAGTTCGAGCCACCACGCGCGCTGCCTGGCGCCGGTCCCGATCTCCGCGCGATGCATCAGATCGCCCTCCGTGACGATGCCGAGCAGCTTGCCGTCCTCGTCGATCACGGGCATCCCGCTGATGCCCGCGAATACCATCGTTCCTGCGGCCTGGCGCACGGACATGTCGGGCGTCGCGGAAACGATCGATGTCGTCATGATGTCGGCAGCTCGCACGTTCATCTCCCCAGGGCAGACAACAGCGTTCTGAATCAGAGCGATGACGCCAGCGGCGCACGCCCATCGTGGTCCGGCGCGTGATGCGATTCCGCATCCGGAGTCTTTTGGAAGATACAACAGATCGGGCTGCAGTTCATGCATTCGGCCAGACCATAAAAATCTCTAGCGGCGATACACCGCCAAAGACGACCAGACGAATCTCCACTCGTACGAAGTAATTTTTTCTGCCACGGTGAAGCAACGAAAGATTTTTTTACTTTGACAGGATTTACATTCATCTCATAAGACGATAACCTTGCTGCCGTTAGTCAGGTTTTCGGCAACGCTTGCCGATGTTACGCAGAGACCCGATATTTTCGGCAAGTCTGACCGAAACTGCGCAAACGTCACCTAACACCAGACGACGCCGCCTTCGAACTGAGCTCGCTTGTCATTTCGTAAGGCCCAAGCGGGCAATCGCAAACGTTTGCCCGACTCCGCCATCCGGAGCGCTTGCTGTACTGCGCACTGGACCAGCTAAGTGATTCCGTGCCGTTCGGCTTTGCTCCTCAGCGCCTCAATTTTGGCGTCGGGCAGGCGGATTTGGCCTTGGTGCGTAGTTCGGATGCCTAATTAATGCCACCCGAACGCAGCGCGGATAGCGCGATACACACTGTGAACCACTGAGCAGGTCCAGCAGCGTCCCGGATTTTACGAGCCTTACGCTACTCAATTAGCCATGCTAACTGTAATGACGAATCGAAATCACACCTCTGCCCGCACCTACAACTTTTTCTCGGCGCGCAAGGCCGCGGCAATCGCGACAGCGGTTCTCACGAGTGTGCTGCTCGCCGCCTGCGGAGGCGGCGGTGACAGCGCCCTCGACGACGCAACCGCAAAGAGCGCCGCGCCCGAATCGACGGCCAAGGCCGCGACCAGCACGTCCATCTTCTACGGCGCCAACGGCCGGAACACGAACGGTGGCGCGTACGACACGACGCCCGTAGCGACGCAGCTCGCGCAACTGAAGGACATCGGCGCGACGATCTATCGTAACGACGTGTACAGCCTGAGCTCGGCGAAGGTCATCGCGAAGATGGCGCAAACGATGGCAGCCAGCGGCGTGACCGTGTACCCCGTGATCCTGCTCGGCACCGGCTTCAATTCCGAGCAGGACGCGTACAACGCAGCCTACACGCTCGGCCAACAGGTTGCGGGAACATACAAGTACAAGTACTACGAAGTCGGCAACGAACTCGAGGCGCAAGCGCTCAACGGCAACGTCGACGGCACGAGCTGGACGCACTACAGGAACCAGCCTTACGTCCTCGCGCGCGGCGTGATTCGTGGCCTGATCGCGGGCGTCAAGTCGGTGGACGGTTCGGCGAAGATCGTCGTGAACGGCACTTGGCTGCACTACGCCTTCTTCCAGATGCTGATGGACGGCTCGCAGCCTGACGGCACCCGCGGCCACCCGACCGTCAGCTGGGACGTCACCGCGTGGCACTGGTACTCGAACCAGGGCAACATGACGCGCGCATGCGGCGGCACGGGTTGTTACGACATGCTGGGCGTGCTCCATTCGTTCGGCAAGCCGGTGTGGATCAACGAATTCGGCGTGCGTCCGAACTACGGCACCGATCAGCAGATCGCGAATTACATGGCCGGCAATACGATGATGGCGCAGTTCCAGAGCGTTGCATCGAAGTACAACATTCAGTCGATCCAGGCGTTCGAACTCTATGACGACAACGAAGGCGACTTCGGTCTGATGAAGTCGGACGGCCAGACGACGAAGGCCGCTTACTGGGCGTACAAGAACTTCGTGGCCGGCCACCCGATGTAAGTTGCGCGGGGTTCCGTCACCCCGTCGAATAGTTTTCTCGCCTCTTCCGGCATCTCTTCACGAGCGACCCATTGTGGTCGCTCGTGGCGTTTCAGGCCCTGAAATCAGGCACTTTTCCCGACGACGCCGTTCTGCGCTTATCGGCGCGACGATATGACTGGTATTCAGTCGCAGCGCCTTGTCGGCGAATGCGGTCCGCCCTAACCTGCAAGAGAGCCAGCCCTTCCGATAGCTGCGGGTCGGCCATTCCCATGCGATCCATACACCGCCTGGTCTTGCCGTTGCGCAAGACGCAGGCCCTATTGGAGAAGATATGCGCGCCAATCTGCAATCCGTCATCGAACGAGACGAGTCATTCGCCGGCATGCCCCGAAGTACGCCGGTCGCTATCGACGATCGCGTGCGATCCATACTTTATTGCGGTGGAACAGGCGCCGCATCGATCGTGGAAATCGCGAGGCGGCTTGCATCGGCGGGGCGCAAATTCGAGGTGCACAACTTCGTGCAATCGGCCGACCGCGCGGCTCTGCTCGAAGAATTCGACGCGCTGCGCGAGCACGGCAAGGTCTATCATCATTTCGACCTGCCGGATGACCTATCCGCGCAAACGAGCGCCTTCGCCATGAGTCCGACTCACGCAAGCACGCAGATCTACTGCAGCGGGCCGCCCGCTTTCATGGATCGGGTCGAGCGTCAGGCGCGCGACTGGGTGTACGCGGCCAACATTCACAAGATCGGTCTCGACGACCGAGCCGCTTAGTTTGAGAACAGCGCCGGATCGAGACCCAGCGCCTCAGCCAGTTCTCGCGGCGATCGCACGACCTGTGCTTGCGCGGGGAACAGCGCGGCGCCTTCATCGTCGAAAGGCCACGCCAGAACACGCATATGCGCGGCGATTGCGGCACGCGCGCCGGTCGGGCTATCTTCCACGGCGATCACTTCTTCGGGGGCCAGACGTAGCAGCCAGGCTGCGCGCTCGTATGGCTCGGGGCTCGGCTTGCCGTTGCGCACATCGTTGACGCTGATGGTCACGAGCGATGGCTCTTCGATGCCGAGCGCGCGCAGATTCGCTTCGAGCAGCATGCGCGATGCGTTCGACACGATTGCCTGCGTGATGCCCGCGGCTTTCGCGGCGCGATACACGTCGAGCGCGCCGGGGCGCGGCACGAGCGCGGGCGCACCGTCGAGATAGGCGCGTGCGCGAAACGCGGACCAGTCCGCGTAATCCACCGATAAGCCGAAGCGCTCACAACACAGTGCATGCACTTCGCGTCCGGTCTTCCCGAAGATGAGCGGATGCATCTCTTCGCCCGCCTCCACGCCATGACGCGCGAGCGCCGCGATCAGCGTGCGCAAATGAAGCGACTCGCTTTCCGCGAGCGTGCCGTCCATGTCCCACAAAATGGCTTTGATCAAAGCTTGATTCGTCCTTGTCGTTCGGTTGAGTCCGAGTGCGGTAAGGGCGCAGCCTATCACGACGCCATCGGCTCGCGCGTGGCATGCATGAGCTCGTCGAGCAGGCAAAGCCGATCGCGCGACGCTGATGTCGACTGAAGAATCGCTTAGCCGCGCGCGGCGTTCTCAGGCACGCAACTGAACGAAACGGTCGACGTCTGTTCTTCGAGGGAGCGCACGCCGCTCGTCGCTTCGGACTTGATCGCGACGCGCTGCGAGCGTTGCTTGCAGTAATCCACAGCGGCATCCATCGCCGCGTTGCGCGCGGTCACCCACGACATGCGCGTGCCTGTCGCCTTGCCGGTCACCGTGTAAGTGTTGGGTTGCGCACCGGCCGTGACGCCGTTGGTCGTGCCGCATGCGACAAGCAGACAGGCGAGCAAGAGCGCACCGAGCGCGCGCGGCGTCGAGCGCATTGATCTTAAGTAAGAGAACATGCTTGCGGATCGTGAAAATTGAGATACCGCCCGAATGGTACAAGCGCCTGCGATTTTCTTCACAAATCACAGGGCAGGCGCGATGTATTCGAGTCCGGCGCAAGCGGCCACGCGAGCTTTCCTGCGCGCATTTTCACGATCGACCGCGTGTGCGATCGGTTGTTCCCGTTCAAGCCTGAGCGATACGATCCAGCAAGCGCTGCAGGCGCGAATGCTGAGAGGGCGCGAGCCCCGGCGTGGCGATCGCCTGCACGACGCGTCCGCGCCAGTATGTCTTGGAGAAGAGCGAATTCGCGCCTTCGAGGCTCAGCACTTGCTCGAGATGGTCGATCGCCGAATCGAGATGACCGACGCTATAGAGAGGCATGCGTGCGCGGATGTCGTTCATGGCGCGGTCTGTCGGAGAGCGAAGCTTTCGGATGAGGATTTGATTCGATGCGCGACGTCGTGACGAACACGCGCCGCGCAAGGACTGACGTTCTATCGATGCACACGCAGGCGTCAGCTCATGTGCTGGCCGCCGTTGATCGCGATGTTCGAGCCGGTGACGAAGCCGGCGTCGTCGGAGCACAGGAACGCGACGAGCGCGGCGACTTCTTCGGGCTTGCCCAGACGGCCTGCCGGAATCTGCGGAAGAATCTTCGTATCGAGAATCTCCTGCGGGATCGCGGTCACCATCTTGGTCGCGAGATAGCCTGGCGAGATCGTGTTCACGGTGACGCCCTTCTTCGCGACTTCGAGCGCGAGGGACTTCGTGAAGCCGTGCATGCCGGCTTTCGCGGCCGCGTAGTTCGTCTGGCCGATCTGACCTTTCGAGCCGTTCACCGACGAAATATTGATGATGCGGCCAAAGCCGCGCGACACCATTTCTTCGCAGACCGGCTTGGTCATGTTGAAGACCGAGTCGAGATTGGTGCGCAGCACGGCGTCCCAGTTCACCTTTGTCATCTTTTTGAAGGTCGTGTCTTGGGTGATGCCGGCGTTGTTCACGAGGATATCGATCGGGCCGACTTCGGCCTGGATCTTCGCCACGCAGTGCTGGGCGGAATCATAGTCGGCGACGTCCACGCCGTACGCGCGGAAGTTGTAGCCCTGGCGATCCATGCTCGCGAGCCACTCGCCGACCTTTGCGTTGCCCGGCGAATGCGTCACGACGACCGCGTAACCGGCGTCGTGCAGCTTGATGCTGATGGCTTCGCCAAGGCCGCCCATGCCGCCCGTCACCAATGCGATGCGCTTAGTCATTCAGATACTCCTCGTCAATTTCTCTCAGGTTAATGAAGCTCGGAATGGCACCGGCGCTGCGAGCTCGCCTCGACGCTTATAGTGTGTGGATGTCGCGTCGGGCCTCGTGTTCTGCGCCGGTGTACTTGCTTTCGTTACAGACGTTCCACCGCCAGCGCCACACCCATGCCGCCGCCGATGCACAGCGACGCCAGGCCCTTCTTCGCATCGCG
>NZ_JALQDT010000063.1:0-98764 GCF_023631085.1 Caballeronia sp. INML1
CGCGATCTTCGCGAGCGAGCCGCCGAACTTGCCTACCGCCGTACGCGCGGCCGATACGATCACTACGTCAGTCATTTTCTATCCTCGTCAAACAGCGAAAACCTGGGCGAAATTCCCGTGCGCGATGACATTCACGCGACGCGGAAACGCGTCAGTACAAATGGACGGCTGAGTTCGATCGAACCCGGGCAGATTGATGCGCAGCGTCGCGTGCGGAGCCATGTCCGACCGACCGATGCATGAACGAGCGACTTTAGAGGCGTCGCGCCGCCTACGGGATGACCTCGTCCGTAAGACGAGGTTTGCTCCGCAGAAAAAATCCCGAACGGGACGCGGCAAACGTGCAGCCAATTGCTGGTCCCATTTAAATGGGCCTTTAATAAAATCTCTCAGGTTAAGCACCGGCCTTCTCTTTCGCCATGCCGCAGTAAATCGCGCAAACGTGATTCACCGGCGCAAAGTTCTGCGCAGTCGTGCGGCAGGGCATATGGAAGTTATTCGGTCTTGGGCGCTTGTGCGACGCACCAAATTAGTAACAATTCTAAACGCAAAATATGCGTAAAAAATTTCATATTAGTAGGTGAAAACCCTGAATCAGGTAAAAAGACCCGCGCGCGATCTGCGGTGAGTTGTCGCAACGGTCGAACGCACGCTCATTAATCATCATATATGACGACGAAAATTGCGCAGGTCATATGATCATTTCGCGTATGCGCTTAAATGCTTCAAACCTCCGTGCGGCCGGTGTCCCAGCATATCGCCCTTGCAAGTGGCTTTGTCCTGGACCTGAGCGTACTGATGCAACCGTTATTCTTTATATGCGAATTAACCACTGCGTATAACCAATCCATCTTTATCAGGAACAAACACCTTCATCTAACGCTGATATATGACCGCGTGATGAAAATATGGGCAGTTAATTGATTGCGAAATTCCGCGACATAATGCCACTTGGCAGCGAACTCACTGACTTCGAGCAGACAGCCAAATCCGCCCGAAGTCCCGCAACGGTCAAAGCGCTAAAACGAGCTTTCCGCTCTTCGCGCGCGAGCAGCACGCCATCATCCGATCGTTCGATTGCCTTTCGCCTTTCGTCAGCACCACGTCGCGGTGATCTATTTCGCCACCGAGCACGCGCACTTCACACGATCCGCACAAACCTTCTTCGCAATCGCTCTGCACATCGACATTCGCGCGTCTGAGCGTGGTGAGCAGCGTCTGATCGGCCGGCACGGTCAGCACGAGACCCGAATCCTTCAATTCGACCTCGAACGCGCACTCGTTCCGGGGATCGAGCGTGCCCAGCTTCGATTCGAAATGCTCGATTCTGAGCGCGTCTTCGGGCCAGGACGCGCTCGCTTCGCCGAGCGCATCGAGCATGCGCGCCGGGCCGCATGCGTAGACGCGCGTGCCCTCGTCCACCGCGAGCGACGCAAAATCGTTGCGCGTGCCTTCTTCCGAGACGTACTCGTGAAGTCGTTCGCCGTGCAGCGCGCGCATCTCGTCGAGCAACGCCATCGATGTGCGCGAGCGTCCGCTGTAATGCACCTCGTAGTCGAGGCCAAGCATGCGTGCGCGCCGCGCCATCGCGCTGATCGGCGTGATGCCGATGCCGCCCGCGATCAGCACGAGCTTTTTCGCGCGCTCGTCGAGACGGAAATGATTGCGCGGCCCGCGGATGCGCCATTGCGCGCCGCACTTCACGTTGTCGTGAACCCACGCCGAGCCGCCGCGGCTTTCCGTCTCGCGCAACACGGCGATTTCGAATGCGCCGGCATCGTCGGGATCCCCGCACAGCGAATACTGGCGCGACAGTCCGCTCTCGCCGCAAACGACGTCGATATGCGAGCCCGCCGTCCAGCGCGGCAGAGCGCGCCCGTCCGCCGATACGAGCCGCACGCGCACGATTCGATCCGCGCACGCCTGAACTGAATCGACGATCACGGTGCGGCTCAGCGCATGCGACGACGGCTCGCCGATTCGCACG
This sequence comes from Caballeronia sp. INML1, assembly GCF_023631085.1. Taxonomy (NCBI): domain Bacteria; kingdom Pseudomonadati; phylum Pseudomonadota; class Betaproteobacteria; order Burkholderiales; family Burkholderiaceae; genus Caballeronia; species Caballeronia sp. INML1. The sequence continues at coordinate 1,988 of NZ_JALQDT010000063.1, forward strand.
ACCGCGCGCGGCTCGCGCACGGCCGGATCCGCGCGCTCGGGATTCATCGCCGGATCCCATTCGACGTAAAGATGCTCCGGCCCGCGAAACGATGTGTTCGGCACATACGTAAAGCGCTGCTCGGCGAGCCGCATGTGCGGCAGGCGGCGCGTGAGCTCGTCGAGGAAAATCTGCATCTCCATGCGCGCGAGGTTCTTGCCCATGCACTGATGCGCGCCGTAGCCGAAGGTCAACTGATCGCTGGCGTTTTCGCGGCGGATGTCGAAGAGATCGGCATCGGCGAACTGATGTTGATCGTGATTCGCCGACGACGTGACGATCAAAAGCTTCGAGCCCGCCGGAATGTCGATGCCGCCGATCTTCACGTCTTTCGTCGCGAGCCGCCGCCACGCCGCGACCGAGCCGTTATGGCGCAGGCACTCTTCGACCGCGTTCGGAATCAGGCTCGGGTCTTCGCAGATGTCGCGCCATGCCCGCGGATGTTGCAGCAGGAGCTTCAACGCATTCGCGGTGGCGTTCGCCGTCGTCTCGTGCGCGGCGACGATGCCCGCCATCATCATCGAATGCAGATACGAGTCGGTCACGACATCGGGCAGTTCCTTTTGCTTGCGAATGCCATATTGCATCCAGCCAGGACCGGACGGGTCTTCGCGCATCTTGTCGAGCACCTTGCCCGCGTATTGCCAGAACTTGCCGACGGCGTGCGCGACCTCGACCTGCTCTTCGGGCTTCGGCCGTCCCCAGGTGTTGACCGTGTGCGCGATCGAGTAGCGGCGCAGCGTGTCCATGTCCTCCTCGGGCACGCCGAGAAAATGCAGCGCGACGGTGAGCGGCACTTCCCACAACATCTGGTCGACGAGATCGGCGCGTCCGTCGTCGATGAAGCGGTCGACGTATTCGCGTGCGAGCGCGCGCACCATCGGTTCATGATGCGCAAGCGCTTCGGGCGTGAACGGGTCCATCAATGCACGACGGCGCGGCATGTGCGCGGGCTCGTCTTCGTTGACGAGCGTCCGGTTGAGCGCGAAGCCGTACGACGCGAGGACCGCGTTCGCTTCGGGGCCGGTCGGCGTGATCTTCTCCAGCGCGATCGACGGACTGAACGTGAGGTTGTCGCGAAAGATCGCCTTGATGTCGTCATAGCGCGTGACGACCCAGTAGCCGAGCTTCGGGCTGAAGAACACCGGCTCCTGTTCGCGTGCCCAGCGCACGTATTCGGGCGGGTCTTGCTGATATCCGTCGCCGAAGGGATCGAACTCGGCCGCGCGCGCGCTCACGGGGCAGCCGTTCGGCGCGCGCGATTCGTCATGAAAGGGACATTGCGGCGCGGCCTGCCCGCTTGCCACATCGGTCATGCTCGTCTCCAGAGGTTCTTTTAGTGTGGCCATGGTAATGCAACGGTCGCCCGCGCTTCCAGCGCGAGCAGCTTCAGATGGGCTTGCCTTCGCTCGATGACCAGTTCGGCATCAACTCGTTGCTCGCCAGGGTTTCGTCGATGAGCTTCTTCGCGGCCTGCCGTCCCACGATGGGCAGTCCGTCCGGATCGAGCACGCCGATCTGCACCAGGACCGACGCCTGATCCCAGTAGATATGCTCGTTGTAGAGCTTATCGCCGCGAAAGCGGATCACGGCGAGCATCGGCACTTCGAAGTACTGTCCCGTCGGCGCGAGCCCGGGCAGCAGCCAGTCGATTTCGCGGTCGTGGGTCGCGCAAAACACGAACTCGTCGACGACGCGATCCGCGCCGATCGTGCGCGACACCGGAATCAGCTTCGTATCCGCCGGGTTCGAATCGACGAAGTGATACTTGTAGAAGCGCTTCAACTGATCGTGACCAACGCCGCCCGTCATCGTCGGCACATGGTTCACGTAGGGTTGCGCGACCATCGTCGGCATGACGGCGTCGACGTCGCGCGTGCCGAATTCGAAGTAGCAGTGCTGTTCCCACAAGTGATTCAGATCGAAGAACGGGCCGAGCGCCTTGCGCAGCATCGAGAGCGTGCGCGAGTAAGCCATCAGCGCGGCAGGCTTGTCGTAATGCCGGTTGCCGGGAACGATGAAGCCCGCCGACGCGCCCGGATAGGCGTATCGCTCGATGTGCGGCTTGCCCGCGAGCGCCGCCTCGACTTCGCGCGGATCGTGCGTGCCGTGTTCGGGAAAGTGGAAGACCATCGGGCAGCGGATCGTCGGGACATCGGCGAGGCAGGCGGCGAAATCGTCGGCGTAGTAGCAGGCGGCGCAATCGACGTCGGCCTGCGCGGCGATGCGCGTCGCGAACCGCCCGCCGCGTCCGAAACCGACCACGCCGACCTTGCCCGCATGCTGCGGCAACGCACGAAGGCCATCGACTAGCGCCGCGAAGTTTTCCGCCGCGATGCCGCCGGGCCTCGGATCGTGCTCGGGAAGTTGCGGCGCGAGCACGACGTAACCTTCTTCCGCGTATAGATCGGCCGTGTGCCTGACGAAATCGTCGAGGCCGTCCGCGTCGTGAAGCAGCACGATGCCCGGCCCCGAACCCTTCGCGGGCTGCGTCACGTAGGCGGGAATGACCGTGCCGTCGCGAAGGGTGATGTCGATGAACGCGCCGCTCATTGTCCGTGTCTCCTTATATGTAGCAGTATTTTTTTGCGCGCGAAGCGCGGTTACGACAGCAGCGTGTCGGCGAGCAGCTTGATGTTGAGCACGACGATCACGCCCGCGACCAGCCACGCCAGCCCACTCGTCCAGCGCGACACGGCGAAGACGCCCATCTTGCGGCGGTCGGACACGAAGCGCACCAGCGGGATCACGGCGAACGGCAGTTGCATCGACAGAATCACCTGGCTCAGCACCAGCAACTGGCCCGTGCCCTTTTCGCCATAGATCGCCGTGACGACGATCACGGGAACGATGGCGATGCCGCGCGTGATGAGACGCCGCGCCCAGTTCGGGATGCGCAAGCGCAAAAAGCCTTCCATCACGATCTGGCCGGCGAGCGTCGCGGTGACGGTCGAGTTGAGTCCCGATGCGAGCAACGCGACCGCGAAGAGCGTCGATGCGATGCTCATGCCCAAGAGCGGCGACAGCAAGCGGAACGCGTCGCCGATTTCCGCGACCTCGTCGTGACCGCTCGCATGGAACACGGCGGCGGCGACGATCAGGATCGCAGCGTTGATGAAAAGTGCGAGCGTCAGCGCGATGGTGCTGTCGATGGTCGCCCAACGAATTGCGGCGCGCCGGGCCGGGACCGATTTGCCGTACGCGCGCGTCTGCACGATCGACGAATGCAGGTACAGGTTGTGGGGCATGACCGTCGCGCCGAGTATGCCGATCGCCACATAAAGCATTTCGCGATCGGCGACGATACGCGGCGAAGGGATGAAACCGCGCAGGACATCGGCGAACGGCGGCGCGGCGGCGGCGATCTGCAACGCGAAGCAGCTCGCGATCACGACGAGCAGCGCAATGACGAACGCTTCCAGCAGGCGAAAGCCTTTGTTGATCAGCAGCAAGAGAAGAAAGGCGTCGAGCGCGGTCAGGAGCGCGCCCGCGATCAGCGGGATACCGAAGAGCAGTTGTAGCGCGATGGCGGTGCCGATCACCTCGGCCAGATCGCATGCGACGATCGCCGCTTCGCACGCGAGCCACAGCGTGACATTCACCGGCTTCGAATAGTGATCGCGGCACGCTTGCGCGAGATCGCGTCCGGTCGCAATACCCAGTCGGACCGCGAGCGCCTGCAGCAGAATGGCCATCAGGTTCGACAGCAGAATGACGGTGAGGAGCGTGTAGCCGAAGCGCGAGCCACCGGTGATGTCGGTCGCCCAGTTGCCCGGGTCCATGTACCCGACGGAAATCATGTACCCCGGGCCGGCGAAGGCGAGGAAGCGGCGGATCCATCTTCCGCCGACCGGCACATGAACTGACGCGTACACCTCCGGCAGGCTCGGGCGGAACGCGTCGTCCTGCTCGGGCGGTTTAGAGGTGGGGCGTACAGGATCAAGCATCGGCTCGTCTCTCCCGCGGATACCCGCTTTGGATGTCCTGAAAATATGCGCCGCGCCCGATGAACATTCAAGCACGCGCGTCTGGTGGCACATCCGGTCGTTCGGTGAAAGCATTTTGATGCTGATAATTCGACTTATCAGATGTAGCGATTTCCCTTGTCAAATTCGAAGACGGTTGATAACCTCGCGCCAACTCACTGAAAAGAAAGCATAAATGGCGAGCGAAACAGCACGCTCCGGGAAACGCCTGGCGCGCAACGCGATGGATTCCACGGCCGGTAGCGTGCGCCTGCGCGCACCGAACCGGCTCACACGCCAGCACTTCGCGCTTTATCGTGGTTATCTCGACGGCGTGTCGGAGGCGCAGTTGCACGCATCGTATGGCGATGCCAGTACTGACGTCCGCACGACGCGACGCCTGATCGACGCCCTGCGCGACACGCTCTCGGTCCTTGCCCGTCGCGCGCGCGACACGGAAGCCGCGCATTTGCTGCGGCTTCGTCCGGGCAGCATTCCGTTGTTCGAGCCCGAGCCCGCCGCTGCCGCCCCCGCGCTGGAGGACTTCCGCGAAAGGACCGACCCGGATGGCGTCTACAGCGAGTCGGAGTTGCTGGCGCTCTACGAGGAAGCCTATCCGCCGGACGCCTCCCCTGCCCTGGACCGGCGGGCCGCGCGTAATGCGCGGCTGCGGCGCCGGCAGGCAGATGCGCTCGCGCGCATGGAGGCGTCCCTGGCGCAGGATCCGCGTCCGGATCATCCCGTCGAAGGCTGGTTCGAGCCCGCAATCACCGCGCGGCTCACGGCCGCAGGGCTCATCACAATCGCCGATGTCATCGAACTGATCGAACGGCGACGGCATCGCTGGTACACGGCCGTGCCGCGGCTTGGCCCGAAGGGCGCACAACGCGTGGTCGACTGGCTCCAGCTTCACGGTCAGGCGCTTCGGCACACGCTTTCGCCGGTTGCGCTCGTGCCGCGCCGGCAATGGCAAGCGACCGGCGCTGTTCCGGCGCATCCTCCGCAGACCGGCGAACACGGCGAAATCGTAGTTGCGCCGATCGAGGCGCTGCGCGTTCCGGCGGCGCTCGACGGGTCGAAAGGTTCGAATCGGGCAGGCCCCGGCGCGCCATTCGGCACCGATCTCCGCGCGATTTTCGCCTGGCTCGACGCCCGATCGGGCAGCGCGCACACGCGGCGTGCTTATCGGCGGGAAGCGGAGCGCTTGCTGCTGTGGGCTCTGGTGGAAAAGGGCAAGCCGCTGTCGTCGCTCGACAGCGGCGACTGCGCCGAATACATCAACGCGTTTCTGGCTGATCCGCAACCGGCGGCCCGCTGGGTCGCCGCGCACCGAGGCGAACGATGCTTCGCCGGTTGGCGGCCGTTCGCTGGTCCGCTGTCCGACCGCAGCCGGGAGACGGCTCGTTCGATCGTGAACGCGATGTGCGAATGGCTCGTCGGCGAAGGTTATCTGGCGGTCAATCCATTCGCGGGATTTGCGCGTGTCGCGACGCCGCCCGTGTTCGAATCTGCCACGCGTTCGCTCGATGTGGCGCAGTGGAAATGCGTGCTGCAGTCGGTCGAGCGCGACGAATATTCTTTTTCGGAGCATCGCGACAGATTGGCGCTGCTCCTCGCCTACGCGACCGGACTGCGTCGCGCCGAACTTGCAGCCGCAACCACCGACGCGCTCAGCGTCGGACGCCTGGCAGGCGTGGCAGGCGCGGTCTGGCGTCTGTCCGTCGATCCGGGCCGCGGCGCGCCGCGCACCGTACTTTTGCCGCCCATCGTCGTCGAGATATTGAGGGAAAATCTCGCCATGCGCGGCTTGCAGGATCCGCTGGATCCGCTGGATTGCGCCGAGGGGACGCCGATCATCGCTCAGGCGCGTGGCGGACAACCGCTCACCCCCGATGGCATCGGGAAGATATTCAAAAGCATCTTTTCGAACGCCGCTGCGTTCATGGAATCGCACGCGCCCGGCAGTGGCCGGCACTTGAAGCGCGCCAGCACGCACTGGTTGCGTCACACGCACTCGACGCATGCGCTCGGTCATGGCGCGGAGTTAGGCGAAATCAGCGCCGGGCTCGGCCACGCCGACCTCTCTACCACCTCGCTTTATCTCAGAAACGAAAATATCGGCCGGTTTGTCGGCGTCGAAAAGCTGATCCGCAGCGCTTCGATCGTCCCAAGATCTTCAGAGCCATCCTAATTTCGCGTTTACACGGGCGGGCAGCGTTGTAAAAATGCCCGGTGCGGTCGCTCAAGTACTTCAGAGTTTACTTGAGGTTTACCGGTTCGCCGTTTATTCTTCGGTTTGCAGCTTGTTTTCCACCAACTGAAGAATTATTTGCTTACTCAGGCCCGCCAGTGACTGCGAACTCCATGCTAAGCGCTCGGCTTCCCGAAGTCGATCAATCCGTTTCGATCGAAACGCTCTTGGGAGTGGCGGCCCAAGCCACTGACATCCTCAATCAAATCCGCGATGCGATGTTGGAGCCGTACCCGCGCAAAAGCGCGCCGACATTCACGAGCGCGCAAGTCGCATCTCTGTGCGGCGTCGACAAGCAGCGGTTCCAGTATTTGACCACCAAGGGCGATCTGCCCGCAGGGACGTCCAAAGGCGCGGGTCGCAGCAAGGAATTCTCGCTCGAAGAAGCCCTGACCTGGATCCGGGCGACAAAGGAACGCACGCGGCGGCCCGAGCACAAGCGCGGGCGAATCGTAACCGTCGCAAACTTCAAAGGCGGGGTCGCCAAGACGACGACCGCGGTCTCCGCCGCGCAAGCCCTCACGTTGCTCGGGCGCAGGGTGCTCGTCATCGACTGCGATCCGCAGGGGACGACGACGCAGTTGTGCGGATGGGCGCCCGACGCTGAAATCTCCGACGATCAGACCCTTCTTCCGCTCATCTACGGTGATCGGGAGACGCTGCACTATGCCGTACAGGAAACGTACTGGCACAACCTGGATTTGATCCCGGCTTCGTCCTCGCTGTTCGACGCCGAATTCGAGATTCCGGCCAAGGTGCTGAACGACAGCACGTTCGAATTCTGGGAAATTCTCCGCAAGGGCCTGATGCCGCTCGCGAACGAGTACGACGCGATCGTCATCGACACGCCTCCGGCGCTCAGCTATCTGACCATCAACGCGTTGCTCGCATCCGACGCGATCTTGCTGCCCTGCCCGCCCGAGGCGCTCGACTTCGCCAGCTCGACGCAGTTCTGGCATCTCTTCGCCGACATTGCGAAAAAGCTGCCGGGCGTGCTCGAACAGAAACGGTTCGACTTCGTCAACGTGATCATGACCAAAGCAAAGTCGGACGACGTCTCGCGGGTGGTGCGGGGATGGCTGCAGAAGGCCTACGGCGATCGCGTGCTGCCCTTCGAGATTCCGGAATCGACCGTGCCGAAGGGCGCCTCGGCGCAATTGTCGACGGTCTACGATCTGTCAAAACCGGACGGCAGCACAGCCGCATACAACCGATTCAAAGAGCCGCTCGACCGACTCGCCGAGCATCTCGACGCGCAGTTCGTACGCGCGTGGAATCAGACGGAGGATTAAATGGGCATCGGGGACAGACTCCTCGCCAAGACAGCGAATATCGGCAGCAAGCCGACGGACGCGGCGCAGTCGCGTCCGGTCAACACAGAGGCGCGTACGTCTCCTGGCCGATTGATGGACGCGCAGCATCGCATCAATACGGCGCAGGCACGAATCAAAGAACTCGAATCGCAACTCGAGGAAGGTGCCGCGCTCGAAGTGCCGCTAGATGCGCTTGTTGAGGTGAAGGGGCGGCGTCGCAAGCTGACGGCTGAGCAGTTTCAGGAATTGAAGGGCAACCTCGCCCGGCACCCGCTCGCCACGCCAATCTTGGTGCGCGCGTTGTCCGAAGGTCGGTTTGAAATCGTCGCGGGCCATAACCGCGTCGCCGCATATAGAGAACTCGGACGCTCGACGATCCGCGCGAATGTCGCATCGATCGAGGAAGGCGAGATCGAATTTGCGGCGTTCTTTTCGAATCTGCTGTCGCCGTCGCTGACGGACTTCGAGAAGTACTGGAATTTCAAGCGATTGCAGGAACTGAGTGGCTTGTCACGCACCGAGATCTCAGAGAGCGCGGGATTGAGCAAGAGCCACGTCACGCGAATCTTTTCGTTCGATGCACTGCCGGAAGCGGCCAAGCTGGCACTCGCTGAGAAGCCCGAGCGGTTGGGGAGCAATGCGGCGCAGAAACTTGCAGCACTGACCGAGGCGGGCAAGTCAGAAAAGGTCGTGGAAGCGATTCGTCGCTTGATTGACGACGAGAACTTCACTCAGGACAAAGCCGTTGCGCTGGCTGCGGAAAAACCGCGGGTCGCCGCTCCAAGCGCAACCGTCGTTCGCTCGGGCCGGAGGAAAGTTTGTGAGGTTTCCACGAGAAACGGCGTGGTCGGCGTTCGCTTCTTCGAGAAGGACGCGACCGACGCTGAGCAGTGGGGGCAACGAATCGCCGATTTCATCAACAGAACGTTGAGCGAGACGGAGCAGGACTGATGCTCTACTAGGTTTTCTCTTTAAATCAATGACTTAGCGAATCAAACGAAGTCAGAACTGATTGAGCCTAGTAGAACTTCCTTAGAAATCAAGGACTTGACGTATCAGCAACCACGAGGCTGCTATGTAACGAACAGGAAGTAAAAAGACAAAAGCCTTCGGCGCCAACCGAAGGCTTTTGAATATCGGGCTTAACTGCATATCGCCCGTTCCGCTTCCCGACGCCAATCGGGTCACGAGTACACACCTCGAAGTTTAGCGGAACGCGATCGGCAGTCAAGCGTTTGCCCTCCATTTTTCGAAATGGACGTACTTGACATGCATATCGCGCAACTTTCCGTTGCAGGCGAGGATGTTTCTCGCCCTCAAAACTTCACATCGCCACCTGCTGAAGCGGATCGACTCGCTCTCGATGAATACGCTTGTGATCGATCCAACCTCCCTTGGGTGATCTTTCGCGCCGCGCACCGGGCAACCCATACAGCAGCATTGCCCGCTCGTGCGCGTGCCTTGCTCGCGGCGTTGGCCCGCACAGTCGATGCGTCCCGCCCCTACGCCCCCATTTTCGCCCGGCGCGAACTGCTCACGGGACGTGCTCAGCAATCCATGCGCACGTTTTATCGCAGCATGGACGATCTCGAAAGCACCGGCTTCATCACTCGGCCGCCACAGACCCGATACGGCGCGGCTGGCCTGTTCGGTCGCGCCTACATTCATCTGACGCCGAAAGCTGCCGCTTTGCTCGGCCTCGCGGAGCCAGCAATCGAAGCCGAGAATCCGTCCGCCCCGAGTAAGGAGCAGACGGACAAGACCGCACTCGCCTCTTCTTTCGGGCCACCGTCTGTCACCGTGGCAGACGGTGCTATATATAAGGATCTAATCCCTACTACTCAAAAGAGACAATCAGGACGCCTTCCTGCGGACCTCGACCGCCTGTTGGCGCTGGGATTTCGTGAATTCCTGATTTTTAAACTCATGCGCGAGGCAAAGATTCACGGCAAGCTTCTGTCCGACGTCGTTGAAGCCAGTTGGCAACATCTGCGCCGCGCCACGCATCCGATCAGCTACCTAAGGACCCTTCTGCGTGCTCCGGTGGATTTCGCCTACCGCGCACGGAGCCAGCGAAATGCACAAGCCAACGAGCAAGCCCGGCGCACGCGCTCTGAAGAAGTCGACACGGCCATTGCAGGTCTCGCAGGCCAGTCTTTTGTAAGCCGTGACAGCCTGCGACGCTATCGCATCTCCGCGGACGCGCGCTCGGTCATCATTCATCATCGAGAAGAGACCCAGCCGCGCGTGCATGCCGGCGCGTGGGCGCATGACTTCATCACGGCGTTCGAGGCAGGGCATATCGTGCCCATCGACCTTGATGCGCCAAGCGACGCCGAAGCGGCACTTGCTCAACGTTCCGCGGGACATCGGTCAGGACGCAGCACTCGATCCGAGGCCAACCTCGACGATCTCAAAGCGTTTCTACGCTTGAAGAGCGCCGCCGCCGCCCCATCTACGAAACCGAAGGAGCCGATGAAGCCGTCGAGTCAAAGCCGGTCGAGTTCGCTCCCTTTGGATTCGCTTTTAGAGACGATATCGCGCGTAGCATCATCGGCGAAGTTTCGCAATCTGCCCGTATTGGAGTCATGAGCAATCTGGCGGGGTCAGAGTCAACCGACCTTAGGTCAGACGAATGTCGCGTAACGAGCGTGCAGCGAAACTTTTTCAAATAAACTGCTGCGTCGCAGCAAATGCTGATATACTCTAAGGTTGCGCCTGAATGGGCGATTGGAAAACGCAAGTGCCGCGTCTGGATGCGGTTTGCGTGCTTTGCTCGATGCGATTTTCAGCAAGCCGTCCGTGGTCGAAGCTGTCATCGAAATCATCGCGAGCCGTTACGCTCGCTCCCGGGGATCTGTCGTCGCCGAGCAAACCTGTCGAGGAGAAAGTATGGCAAGTTTTGATCGGGAAGATTCGGAGCTGGATATCGTCGCGCCGGCGCGCAAGGCACCCGGCCGGCGGGCGAACAAAGGGAAGGGCCAGGCCGGCACGATACAGCCCGATGTCGCGATGACCGCTGAGCAAAATGAAGAGCGGCAGCGCCAGATGCGCGCGCTCATCCAGTTGGGCAAGGAACGCGGATACCTCACGCACGCTGAGATCAACGACCACCTGCCGGACAACTTCGCTGAGACGGCTGCGATGGAAACCATCGTCAGCACGTTCCACGACATGGGTGTCGCGGTCTACGAACAGGCGCCGGATGCCGAAACGCTGCTTCTGAGCGATAGCGCCCCGAGCGTGGTCACCGACGAGCAATCGGACGAAGAAGCGGAAAACGCGTTGTCCACGGTCGACTCCGAATTCGGCCGCACGACCGATCCGGTTCGCATGTACATGCGCGAAATGGGCGCGACCGAGCTGCTCACGCGTGCCGGCGAAATCGCCATCGCGAAGCGAATCGAAGACGGCCTGCACGAGATGATCCAGGCGATCGCGGCGTGCCCGTCGACCGTCGCGACCATTCTCGCGGATGCGGCGCAAGTCGAATCGGGTGAGCTGAAGATCGACGATCTCGTCGACGGCCTGAAGGAAGAGGACACGGCAGACGAAGATATTTCGGCGTCCGATACGAACGACTCCACGGACATCGATACGGATACCGACGAATCCGACAGCGACGACGAGGACGATGACGATCTCGACGGCGGCGATGCCGGTGCATCGAACGAAGCGCGCCTGAAGCAACTGAAGGCCGACTGTCTCGAGATCTTTGCGCGCGTGCGCGAGTTGGCCGAACAAGCGAGCAATCCTAAGGGTTCGGGCGCGGTCGCGGCGAAAGCTGTAGAAAAAGCGCGTGCCGAGATCCAGCGCGAGCTCGGTTCGATCCGCTTTACCGCGAAAACCATCGACCGCCTGTGTGTCAATGTTCAGCAGCAAGTGGCGCAGGTGCGTGATATCGAACGTCGCGTGCTGCAGATCGCGGTGGATCGTTGCGGCATGCCGCGCGAGAAGTTTGTCGAATCATTCGTCGGTCACGAGACCGATCTCGAATGGACGTCGCGCGCGGCCGCGGGCTCGAAGCAATACGGCGCGTCGCTCGAGCGCAGCTTGCCGGCGATTCAGGCCGAGCAGCAAAAGCTCATCGACATCGAAGGCACGGTCGAGATGCCGCTCAAGCAGCTGAAGCAGATCAACCGTCAGATGACGGCAGCCGAGCTCAAGATGCGTCAAGCCAAGCGCGAGATGATCGAAGCGAACTTGCGTCTCGTCATTTCGATCGCGAAGAAGTACGTGAATCGCGGCATGCAGTTCCTGGATCTGATCCAGGAGGGCAACATCGGTCTGATGAAGGCAGTGGACAAGTTCGAATATCGCCGCGGCTGGAAGTTTTCGACGTACGCCACGTGGTGGGTTCGCCAGGCCGTGACGCGTTCGCTCGCCGATCAGGCGCGCACCATTCGCGTGCCGGTTCACATGATCGAAACGATCAACAAGCTGAACCGCATCTCGCGCGAAATCCTGCAACAGACGGGACAGGAAGCGCATCCGTCCGTGCTCGCCGAGCGTATGGAAATGCCGGAAGAGAAGATCCGCGGCATTCTCAAGATCGCGAAGCAGCCGGTGTCGCTGGAAACGCCGGTCGGTGAAGATGCCGATGCGACCCTGGGCGACATGATCGAAGACCAGGGCGCCGCTTCTCCGGCGGATGCTGCCGTGCACGCGAACATGCGCGCTGCGATCGACGACGCGCTCAACGCGCTGTCGCCGCGCGAGGCAAAGGTGTTGCGTATGCGCTTCGGCATCGACACGGCTTCGGACTATACGCTCGAAGAACTGGGCAAGCAGTTCGACGTGACGCGCGAGCGTATTCGTCAGATCGAAAGCAAGGCGATGCGCAAGCTCATGCATCCGAGCCGCGCCGACAAGCTGCGTCCGTTCCTGGATCGCTGATCTTCCGAGCCGTCCGCACTACGTTCGGATGAACTCGATAGCGCGTGCCGCCCAATCAGGCGGTACGCGCTTTTTTATTTCCGAACAGAATCAACCGCGCGCAGTGCCCTTTGGCAGCTTCGACGCGGCACACGCCTGGAGCGCGGCGATCGCCTTGTTTGCGAGTGACAGCGTTTCCTCGCAGGCGAGACGGTCGCGGAAGATCGAGCATCCGCCGCCCGCGTTGACTCGCGCGACGGCGCTGCGCACCTTGTCCAGCGCGGATTGCGGCGAGCCCGTGTCCCGGATGATCGAGGCGACGTCGAACGCGCTGCCGGCGTCGGTTTCGACGTAGCTCGGGCATTGCGTTTGCGCGTGAGCCGCGACGCAGATCATGCCGATTGCGGCGATGGCAGGAAATCGCCGCGATCGAGCGGAGCGGAACGAATACGCACGAGCGGAATGAGAGCAGAAGAGGGTATCCATGAGCGTCACCACCGTCAGATATCGCATCGAAGGACGTGCACGTTCGGCGAATTTACCTCGGCTGGAAACGACCAACGCTTGTCCACAGTTTGGCTGGACAAGCATGTGGATATCCTGAGCATCGCCGGATCAACCTCCTGATGCGTAACGCATTTCAGCCGGCGAACGAAATTCGCGCTTCTTCGTCTCCCATTCTGAACCGGTTAAAAAAATCATGTCGATCGCGAATAAATCCGCTAGACCTGGAACGCCCGCACAGTCTGCCTGAGCTCGCGCGCCTGTGCATCGAGCGATAACGCCGATGTCGACGCTTCGTTCACGAGCGCGGCGTTCTTCTGCATCAGCCGATCCATCTGCGATACCGCGTCATTCACTTCGTCGATGCCGCTGCTTTGCTCGCGCGATGCCGTGGCGATTGCTTCGACCAGCGCGGACACGCCGTCGACGGAATCGAGCAAATCGGCGAGCGTCGCGCCTGCGCGCATGACCGTCGCGCCGCTCGATTCGACGTGAGCGTTTACCTCCCGCGTCAGTTGCGAAATCTCCTTCGCCGCAGTCGACGAACGCCGCGCGAGCGCACGCACTTCCTCCGCCACGACCGCGAAACCGCGCCCCAGCGATCCGGCGCGCGCCGCTTCCACTGCGGCATTCAGCGCGAGCAAATTGGTCTGGAATGCAATGGATTCGATGACGCTCGTGATGTGCCCGATTTGCGCCGACCGTGAGGACAGATCGGTCATGCGCGCGATTGCATCGGCGACGGCGCGCTCGCCGTCCTTTGCGCGCGCCGACGCTTCCTTCGCGAGTTCGCGTGCGCGGTTCGCGTGTTCGGCGTTCGTGCGCACGGTCGCCGCGATCTGCTCCATGCTCGCCGACGTCTGCTGCAAGCTCGCCGCATGCTCTTCCGTGCGCGCCGACAGCGCGTGATTGCCCTCGGTGATGTCCGCAGTTGCGATGCCGATGGTGTCCGTCGAGCGCTTGATGTCGCCGACCATCGACGCGAGTTGGCTGCGCATCAGGCTCATCGCGTGCATCAGGCTTTGCGTGTCGCCCGGCGCGACGGGCACGTCCGTCAGCAAATCGCCCTTCGACACCCGCCGGGCGACGCTCGCCGCAAGCTCCGGCTCGCCGCCGAGTTGACGCACGAGCGTGCGCGCCATCGAAAGGCACAGCCCGCCGACGAGCGCCACGCCAATAGCGATGCACGCGCCGACCGTCCACTGCACGAGGCGACTCACGCGCTGCGCGTCGTCGTATTCCTGCTGCGCGGCGGTGAGCTGAAACGCGCGCAGCTCGGTGCTTTCCTTCTTGACGCGCGCGGCCTGCGGTTCGATCTGCTGCGTCACGATCCACTGCGCTTCGGACAAATTGTTCGCGGCGAGCAGGTCGGTCGTCGGACGAAATCCCTTGTCGCGCAACGTCGCCCAGTCGCTGGCGAGCCGTTTTGCGCGCGGCGCCTCGGTTGCATCGAGCGGATAGCGCAGATAGCGGCCGAGCAGGGCATCGACGTTCGCAATGCGCTGCTGCGTCGACGCGACCACGGCTTGCGTTTTCTGCGCCGATGGATCGAGCACCGCGTCGCTGATCGCGAACTGGCTTTGCGTGATGATCTCGTCGATGGTCGAGATGGTTTGCAGCGCCTGCGCGCGGCCTTCGTAGACGTGACGCAGCGCGGCATTGCCTTGCTGGACGCCGAATAATCCGACGCCGCCGACGGTGACGAGCACGGCCGCGACCGCGCTCGTGACGATCGCGAGGCGCGCCTTGACGGTGAGCTTTGACATGTTCTTCGGTAGACGAGAGAGGTGCGCGGGGAAGTCCGGAGGCCTTGAGCGCGGCATAACGCGCCGCGATCGGCCAATCATCAGACATTTTCGGAGAGCGCAATCTACCGGTCGTGCAAGACGTTCATGTGACAACCGTCTCCTGCGCGCGCCGCATACGTTTGCGTGCGCGTTACCAACAAAGGGGCGGATGCCCGCGCGCCCGGCGCGGGCACGCGATGATCAATCGCGCTTCGGAATCTCCAGCCCGCGCTTCACGGCAGGTCGCGCCAGAAATGCTTCAAGCACACGCTCGACGTTCTTGAACTCATGAAAATCGACGAGTTCGCGCGCCTCATAAAAGCCGATCAGATTACGCACCCACGGGAACATCGAAATATCGGCGATGCTGTATTCGTCGCCCATGATCCAGTCGCGGCCGTCGAGCCGCTTGTCGAGCACCGCGAGCAGCCGCTTCGATTCCGCGACGTAACGCGCACGCGGCCGCTTGTCCTCGTATTCCTTCCCTGCAAACTTATGGAAGAAGCCGACTTGCCCGAACATCGGGCCGATGCCGCCCATCTGGAACATCAGCCATTGCAGCGTCTCATAACGTTTCGCCAGGTCGTCGGGCATCAACTGGCCGCTCTTCGCCGCGAGATAGATGAGAATCGCGCCGGATTCGAACAACGGCATGGGTTCGCCGTTCGGCCCGTTCGGGTCGATGATTGCGGGAATCTTGTTGTTCGGATTGAGCGATATAAATTCCTCCGACATCTGATCGTTCTTGTCGAAGCGCACGAGATGCGGCTCGTAGGGCAGGCCGGTTTCCTCCAGCATGATCGAGACTTTCACGCCGTTGGGCGTCGGCAGCGAGTAGAGCTGGATGCGCTCCGGGTGCTGAGCGGGCCATTTGCGGGTGATGGGAAAATCGGAGAGTGCGGTCATGTAACGTCCTCAAAAGTCGAACCGCGAATATAACCATTTCGCCGATTTCCGTGTTCCGCACCGCGGCTGTGCGGCGTGTCATCGGGCGGACGCATCGAAAGACAAAGATTGAGGGATCTCGTACAGACGCGGCCTGTCGAAGCGCAGAGTCTGTGTGTACCTCCACTACACGCTTGTAGAAATCGCTGCCGGACGAGCACGAGGATTGCGCGAAGCGCCCGGGTCAAGAAGCCAGCCAACAAAGAAGAAACCAAGCCCTTGCGGGAACACTACAGCGTGTGCGCGAAGTGCGGGCCGATTTGCTGGCTCGCTTATTGCATCGATGCGGATGCCCGAGCATCAATGTCGGAACTTTACGAACCGTTGGTTACCGCTGCCATGAAAACCGCTCCTCTCGCAACGCTCACCGCATTCGCTGCCGTGGTCGGGGGACTGCTGCCCAGCCTGTGCGATGCGACGCCTCTCGAAAGCCAGCTCGACTGCAAATCCAGTGCGCACAGGTTCATCGCGCCGCTTGTCGCCAACAAGTCCATCGATGCGCGCCCCATGCGCGTCGAAGCGAATTCCGTGAATGCATTCAAGCCGACGCAGGGCAGCGAGCTCACCGCATACGGCTTTCGCGTCTACGCCGTGCTGGGCTACGAGCAGGGCGACGACATGTTCAAGCGCGGCAGCGGCCAGCCGATCAACGACTCCGCATACGGCGTCGTGGTGCTCGCCGCGGCGGAGACGGTCGAGGCGAAAGTGCGCGAATCGGGCAGCACGGCCGTCGTGAAACAGGTCGTGCCGATGCTGATGACCGCCGTTTTTTGCGACGGCAGCGGCGTGCATAACACGACGACAGCGGGCCCGGTCACGACGGAAGCATCGCGCAATCGCTGATTCATCGCGATAATGTTCTCCCGATTTCGGCGCGCGCATGTGTCGCGCGCATAACAACAGGAGAACGCCAACATGTCCGACGCAGCCAACCAGTCTCAACGAATCGCCATCGTCACCGGAGCGGGTAGCGGCATCGGGCGCGCGGCCGCGCTCGCGCTGCTCGGCGACGGCTGGTCGGTCGTGCTGGCGGGAAGGCGTCCCGCGCCGCTCGATGCGGTGATCGGCGAATCGAACGCCGGCGCCCGCGCGCTCGCCGTACCCACCGACGTCTCCGATCCGCAATCGGTCGAAAAGCTCTTCAAGGCGGCGGTCGAGCACTTCGGCCGCGTCGATCTGTTGTTCAACAACGCCGGCGTGACGAATCCGCCCGGACCGTTCGAGGACTGGACGCCGGAGCAATGGCGCAATGTCGTGGACATCAATCTGAACGGCATGTTCTTTTGCCTGCAGCAGGCGTTCCGCACGATGAAGGCGCAAATGCCAATGGGCGGCCGCATCATCAACAACGGCTCCATTTCCGCGAGCGCGCCGCGCCCGAACTCGGCGGCCTACACGGCGACGAAGCACGCGGTGCAGGGCCTCACGAAAACCGCATCGCTCGACGGCCGCAAGTACGACATCGCGGTCGGACAGATCGACGTCGGCAACGCATACACCGAGCTGTCCGAGCGCATGTCGCGCGGCGTGCCGCAGGCGAACGGCGAGATCGCCGTCGAGCCGATGATGGACGTGAAGATCGTCGGCCAGTCGGTGCTGTACATGGCGAATCTGCCGCTCGAAGCCAACGTGCTGTTTCACACCGTGATGGCGACCAAGATGCCGTTCGTCGGCCGCGGTTAAGTCGTCTACGCAGTCCGATACCAGACGCGAATGCCCGAGTACCAGCGGCTCACGCTGGTATCGTCGCCGGCGCCGAACGTCGAGAGACTCTCGACGTTCAGCACGTCGATTCCGTTCTCCGCGATCCACCTGTTCGCGCGCTCGACGAGCGCCGCGCCGTTCTCATACACGTTGCCCTTGATGATGTGATGCTGCACGATCTGTCGCTCGAAGTCTTCATAGGCGATCTTTGCCATCCGTCGTCTCCTGTCTTTTCGTTTTGATGCGCCGGGTTATCAGCATGCGTTTATGTTGCAGCGCAGCGCTATCGCCGCATGACGCCTTCTGCCGATTCGAGCATCATATGGCCTGACACACGCTCGTGCGAATCGGTTTCTCCCGCGTTTGCACCAGCGAAGAATGAAAGCATTCCGGGAGGCGATCAAAACGAAAGCGCGCTGCCAGGCGCCGATAAATGCCTCACTCAAGGAGACAAGGAGAGCGCGATGGACATGCGGCAACGCGAGCACATCGAGGCAGTCGTCGCAGCGACGACGTGGGCGGAACAGGTCGTGTCCGCCCCCGCGCTGGTGCGCACGCACGAGAACATCATTCAGTCTTCGTGGCGGCGTTGCGTGCATCAGTACGGGCTCGATCCGTCGCGCATGCAGGAAGCGCGCATCCTGCCGCAGACGCGCCTGCGCGAACATCAGCAGCGCATCGACGATTTCGCGCGCATCGCGCGTCACGGTCTCGAGACGCTTTACGAGCAGGTCGCGGGCATGGGCTACGTCGTGCTCCTGACCGATGCGCTCGGCGTGACGGTCGATTACATCGGCGACTCGAACACCGATTTCGCTCTGCGCCGCGCGGGCCTCTATCTCGGCGCGGAATGGAGCGAAGCCGGCGCGGGCACGTGCGCGGTGGGCACCGCGCTCACGACGGGCCAGGCGCTCACCGTGCATCAGGTCGATCATTTCGACGCGACGCACATCCCGCTGACATGCACCGCCGCGCCGCTCTACGATTCGCGCGGGGCGCTTGCCGCAATCCTCGATATCTCCGCGCTCACGTCGCCGCAAGCGCGCGACAGCCAGAATCTCGCGCTGCAACTCGTGCGCATCTACGCGGGGCATATCGAGAACGCGAACTTCCTGCGCACGCACCGGCAGGACTGGATCCTGAAGCTGAACACGGCGCCCGAATTCGTCGATGTCGATCCCGAATATCTGATCGCGCTCGATGCGAGCGGGCGCATCGTCGGACACAATCGCCGCGCCCACGCGATGCTCGCAGCCGAGATTGGCCGGCCGATCGCGCCCGGAGAAGCGGCGGCGTCGCTGATCGGCATGCCGTTCGATACGCTCTTCGATACGCGCATCGAAGAGCTCGGCCGCTTCGTGTATTCGCGGCCGAGCGAGCTGCGCGCGGTGCCGCTCGCGAAATCGGGCGCGCTGCTCTACCTGAGCGTGATGCCGCCTGCGCCGTGCTTTACGCCGGCCGCGCACGCGACTGCACGGCGCAACATCGACGTGCCCGCGCCGCTGGCCGCGCTGAGCGGCGGCGACCCCGCGCTCACGCGACAGCTGGAACGCGCCGCGAAGCTCGTCGATTCGCCGATCAATCTGCTCATCAACGGCGAAACCGGCAGCGGGAAGGAGTTCTTCGCGAAGGCGCTGCATCGCGCGAGCGCGCGTCGCGCGGGGCCGTTCGTCGCAGTGAATTGCGCGGCGATTCCGGAGACGCTCATCGAGAGCGAGCTGTTCGGGCATCTTCCGAACAGCTTCTCCGGCGCGGGCGCGAAGGGCAAGCGCGGGCTCATCCAGGAAGCGGACGGCGGCACGCTCTTTCTCGACGAAATCGGCGACATGCCGCGCGACCTGCAATCGCGTCTGCTGCGCGTGCTGGCCGAAGGCGAAGTGCTCGCGATCGGCGCGTCGCGGCCCGTATCGGTCGATGTGCGCGTCATTTCCGCGACGCATCATTCGCTCGACGCGCTCATGCAGGACGGGCGTTTCCGTGAAGACCTGTACTACCGCCTGAACGGGGCGCGCTTCACGCTGCCGCCGCTGCGCGAGCGAAGCGATCTCGACTGGCTCGTCGACAAATTCCTCGAAGGCGCGGTCACGCTGTCGCCCGCGGCGCGCGAGCGCCTGCACCGGCATGCATGGCCGGGGAATCTGCGCGAGCTCTGCAACGTGCTGCGTTATGCGCGCGCGGTGTGCTCGGATGGTCTGATCGACGTGGAAGACCTGCCGGAAGGATTCGCGGGCGCGGCCGCGCCGGTCGAGCCGCCGCCGCGCGTCATCGAGGACTTCGACCCGCATCGGCTGCCGCCGGAAGGCATGCTGCTGATGCAGTATCTGCGCGCCGCGAGCTGGAACCTGAGCGCGGTCGCGCGGCAGATCGGCGTGAGCCGCATGACGCTGTATCGGCGCATGGCGCGCTACGGCATCCGCTCGCCGAATCAGCGCGACGCGAACGGGCACTGAGCCGATACGCCTGTACCCCCGTCGATACACCTGCCGCTGTGACACCTGTCACGGCGGCGCTCCGTACGCCCTCTGAAACGCCCGTTTTTCGCGGGTAATCCCTCGCTTTTTCACGCCTGAAAACGCCTGTCCGATTGGCATGGCGCTTGCCTTTATCCGCCGCACAAAACACAAAGCGGAGACAAGGCATGCGTGAGAGCGCAACGCCGCTCGTCGGCATCATCGCCAATCCTGTTTCGGCGCGCGACATCCGGCGCGTCATCGCGAACGCGAACAGCCTGCAACTCGCGGATCGCGTGAATATCGTCTTGCGGCTGCTCTCGTCGCTTGCGTCGTGCGGCGTCGCACGCGTGCTGATGATGCCCGACCGCGAAGGCCTGAAGGTCATGCTCGAGCGCCATCTCGCGCGCAAGCACGGCCCGGATGCATCGCTCGCCAAGGTCGAATTTCTCGGCATGCCCGTGACCGCGCGTGTCGACGACACCTTTCGCGCCGCACGCACGATGCGCGAGGCCGGCGTCGATGCGCTCATCGTGCTCGGTGGCGACGGCACGCATCGCGCCGTCGTGCGCGAGTGCGGACAAGTGCCGATCGCGGGGCTTTCGACGGGCACGAACAACGCGTATCCGGAAATGCGCGAGCCGACCATCTCGGGACTCGCGGCCGGGCTGTATGCGACGGGCCGCGTTCCATCGAGCGAAGCGCTCGCGTCGAACAAGCGGCTCGACATCGAGATACGCGATTCGAAAGGCGGCGTGCGCCGCGATATCGCGCTCGTGGATGCTGTCATCTCGCACGAGCATTTCATCGGCGCGCGGGCGCTGTGGAAGATCGACACGCTCGCCGCCGTCTACGTCTCTTACGCCGATCCGCAGGCGATCGGCATGTCGGCGATCGCGGGTCTGCTCGAACCGCTCGGGCGGCACGATCCGGGCGGCGTCGCCATCGAACTCGCGGCGCCGGGTCAGGGCGAGTTCGATCTGCACGCGCCGATCGCGCCGGGTCTCATCGAAGCCGTGCCGATCGCGAACTGGACGCGCCTGGCCGACGGTGTGCCGCATCGCGTGAAGCAGCGCTCGGGCATCGTCGCGCTGGACGGCGAACGCGAACTCGCCTTCGGCCCCGGCGACGAAGTGACCGTCACGCTCCGGGAAAACGCCTTTCGCAGCATCGATGTCGCCGCGTGCATGCGTTACGCGGCGGCATCCGGGCTGATGCGTCAGCTCAAAAGCAATACCCGCTAGACCACCCCAACGAAGGAGACAGACATGACAGCGTCGCAACAGCACGCGGGCGGCTTGCCGCTCTCTAAGGAAGAACTGCTGGGCGCGTATCGCAAGATGCGCACGATTCGCGATTTCGAGGAACGCCTGCACGTCGATTTCGGACGCGGCGACATTCCCGGTTTCGTGCACCTGTACGCGGGCGAGGAAGCGGCGGGCGTCGGCATCATGACCCATCTGAACGACGGCGACCGCATTGCGAGCACGCACCGCGGACACGGGCACTGCATCGCGAAAGGCGTCGATCCGGTCGCGATGATGAAGGAGATCTACGGCAAGAAGGGCGGTTCATGCAACGGCAAGGGCGGCTCGATGCATATCGCCGATTTGTCGAAAGGGATGATGGGCGCCAACGGCATCCTCGGCGCGGGCGCGCCCTTGATCTGCGGCGCGGCGCTCGCGGCGAAGTTTCGCGGCAAGGGAGAAGTGGGCATCACCTTCGCCGGCGACGGTGCGTCCAACCAGGGCACGTTTCTCGAAAGCCTGAACCTCGCGGCCGTGTGGAATCTGCCGGTGATCTTCGTGATCGAGAACAACGGCTATGCGGAGTCCACGGCGCGCGATTACGGCACGGCGGTCGACAGTTATGTGGATCGTGCGGCGGGCTTCGGCATTCCGGGCGTGACCGTCGACGGAACGGATTTCTTCGCGGTGTACGAGGCGGCGGGCGAAGTGATCAAGCGCGCGCGCGAAGGCGGCGGGCCGGCGCTGCTCGAGTGCAAGATGATCCGTTTCTACGGCCACTTCGAAGGTGATGCGCAGACCTATCGCGCGCCGGGCGAGCTCGACGATATCCGCTCGAACAAGGATTGCCTGAAGAAGTTCGCGGCCGCCGTCACGCAGGCCGATGTGATTTCCCCCGGAGAACTCGACGCGATCGACAAGGAAGTCGCCGCGCTGATCGACCGGGCGGTGCAGGAAGCGAAGGACGCGCCGTTGCCGACCGCCGCCGATCTGCTCACCGATGTCTACGTCAAATACTGAATCCTGGAGACGACAATCATGGCCCGCAAACTGAGCATGAAGATGGCGATCAACGAAGCCATCGATCAGGAAATGACGCGCGATCCGAGCGTCATCGTATTGGGTGAGGACATCGTCGGCGGCGCAGGCGCGGACGGCGAGAAAGACGCGTGGGGCGGGGTGCTCGGCGTGACGAAGGGGCTTTACGCGAAGCACGGCGACAGACTGCTCGATACGCCGCTGTCGGAATCCGCGTATGTCGGCGCGGCGATCGGCGCGGCGGCGTGCGGCATGCGCCCGGTCGCGGAGCTGATGTTCATCGACTTCATGGGCGTGTGCTTCGACCAGATCTTCAATCAGGCCGCCAAGTTCCGCTACATGTTCGGCGGCAAGGCGGAAACGCCCGTCGTGATTCGCGCGATGGTCGGCGCGGGCTTTCGCGCGGCGGCTCAGCATAGCCAGATGCTGACGTCCCTGTTCACGCACATTCCGGGCTTGAAAGTCGTCTGCCCGAGCACGCCGTACGACACCAAGGGCCTGTTGATCCAGGCAATTCGCGACAACGATCCCGTCATCTTCTGCGAGCACAAGAACCTCTACGGTTTCGAAGGCGAAGTGCCCGAGAACTCGTACGCGATTCCGTTCGGCGAGGCGAACGTCGTGCGCGACGGCAAGGACGTTTCCATCGTCACGTATGGACTGATGGTGCATCGCGCGCTGGAAGCGGCCTCGACGCTCGCGAAGGAAGGCATCGAAGCGGAAGTCGTCGATCTGCGCACGCTGTCGCCGCTCGATATCGACACGGTGCTGGAGACGGTCGAGAACACGGGGCGGCTCGTCGTCGTCGATGAAGCGAATCCGCGCTGCAACATCGCCACCGATATTTCCGCGCAGGTCGCGCAGCAGGCGTTCGGCGCGCTGAAGGCCGGCATCCAGATGGTCTGCGCGCCGCATACGCCGGTGCCGTTCTCGCCGACGCTCGAAGATTTGTACATTCCGAGCGCCGCGCAGATCGCCGACGCCGCACGAAAAACCATGAAGGGAGGAAAGCACTGATGTCCGCAATCACACCGATCGTGATGCCCAAATGGGGCTTGTCGATGAAGGAAGGCACGGTCAACGAGTGGCTCGTGGAGGAGGGCACGGAAATCACCGTCGGCATGCCGATTCTCGATGTCGAAACCGACAAGATCGCCAATGCCGTCGAAGCGCCCGACGCCGGCTTGCTGCGGCGCAAAGTGGCGGAGGCAGGCGATACGCTGCCCGTGAAGGCGCTGCTCGGCGTGCTCGCGGCGCCGGATGTGAGCGACGCCGATATCGACGCGTATGTGTCGTCGTACGTGACGCCCGCCGAAGACGAGGAAGAGGGCGAAGAAGCCGCGGCGTATCACTTCGTCGATGTCGACGGCATTCGCGTGCGCTACGCATCGCGCGGCGGCGACGACGCGAGCCGGCCCGCGGTGCTGTTCATTCACGGCTTCGGCGGCGATCTCGACAACTGGCTCTTCAATCTCGACGCGCTCGCGGAGAAGAATCGCGTGTTCGCGCTCGATCTGCCGGGGCACGGGCAATCGACGCCGAAAGTGCCGGGAACGTCGTTGGCGGATCTCGCGGGCTTCGTCGGGAAGTTCATGGACGCGGTGTCGATCGACCGCGCGCATCTCGTCGGACACTCGATGGGCGGCGGGATCGCGGCGCAGATGGCCGTCGACCAGCCGGCGCGTGTGCAATCGGTGTCGCTCATTTCACCTGCCGGTTTCGGCGATGAAGTGAACAACGCGTACACCGAAGGCTTCGTGACGGCGGAATCGCGCCGCGAGCTGAAGCCGGTCGTGGAGTTGCTGTTCGCGAACCCCGAGCTGGTGAGCCGCCAGATGCTCGACGATCTGCTGAAGTACAAGCGGCTCGATGGCGTCAGCGAGGCGCTGACATCGCTCAACGGCGGGCTGTTCGCGGGCGGCAGGCAGAGCGCGCAGCCGGGCGGCAAGCTGGCCGCGACGGGCAAGCCGGTGCTCGTGATCTGGGGCGAAAAGGACCAGATCATCCCGGCCGCGCACGCGAAGCAGGCGCCGGAAGGCGCAACCGTGCGCATCTTCGACGATGCCGGCCATATGAGCCAGATGGAGAAGGCGAACGAAGTCAATGCGTTGCTGAAGGAGCACGTGGCGAAGGGCGGCTGATCCGCCACGAGCCGCGCGCGCCCCGCCGGCGAAGGCCGCCGACGGGGCGCGCTCGTCTTTCGCGGTTATTGGCTACCATGCGTGGATGGCGTCGCTCGCGACGCGCCCGGACATCGATTCCATGCCCTTCCAACTGATCGATCCCGTTTCCCTTTCCGGCGACCCGCTCGACGCCGAGGAAGCGCTTCTCTCACGCGCGGCCGCCGGCGAGGCTGTCGCGCATGTCTGGGAAGCGCCCGTTTCGCTGGTCGTGCCGCGCAGCTATCAGCGTTACGCGGCGCTCGCCGATGCGCGCGAGGCTTTCGCACAGCGCGGCTGTCCCGTGTGGCTGCGTCTGTCGGGCGGCGGCCTGGTGCCACAAGGCCCGGGCATTCTCAATCTTAGCCTCGCGTATCCGGTGCGCGCGCCGATGGGCACGCTCTCCGAAGCCGTCTACCTGCATCTGTGCAGAATTCTCGCGAATGCGCTCAACTCGCTCGGCGTGCTGACGCACTGGCAGGCCGTGGAAGGCTCGTTCTGCGACGGCCGCTTCAATCTCGCATGGGGTCCCGGCGACGACGCGCGCAAGGTCGCGGGCACGGCGCAGTACTGGCGGCGCGTGCCGCACGGCGACACGGATCAGCCGCTTTACGCGGTGCTCGCGCACGCCGTCCTGCTCGTCGATGCCGATCCGATCGAAATCAACGAGCGCGCCAATGCATTCGAAGCGATGATCGGCAGCGGCCGCCGCTACGAAGAAATGCGCGTCGTGACCGTCGCGCAGGCGCTCGCCTACGAATGTTTCTCGCTACCCGCCGACCTGCGCGAGCGCGTGCGCGCGGCGTTGATCGACCGTGTGAAGGACGCGCCGCTGCCAGAGCACTAAAAACGCATCGAGGTGGCCATGCCGCTCAGAAGTGCTTCGAACGGGTTCTTCTTCGCGTTGTGGGTGGCCGTGTGCGCGGCCGCGCCCGAATTTCTGTGGCAGGGTCTCTTTTCTGTCTTCGGCCATTTTTCCCTGATCGATGCCGCCGCCGCGCTCCTCATCGGCGCGATCCTCGCGTTTTTCGTCGAGCCCGTTCTGGAACGCGTGCGCAGTCTCGGCGACGCGCACGAGCACGCGGAGAAATCGCCGGCCTTCGCCGCGTGCGAGGCGTTGAGCTTCGCGATCGTCGCCGTCTGCGTGCATGAGGCAATCACCGTGTACGTCGCGGCGAGCCATTCGAACGAACACGCAAGCGAGAACCTCGCGAGAGCCGTCGGGCAGGCGCTGCAATGGGCGGTCACACCGTTTTTCATCACGCTCGCGTGGATGGCCGCGCGAGCGCCGTCGTGGCTCGCATGGTCCGTGGCGGCACTGGCGGTGATCGCCACCTTCGTCGCCGGCGTGATATTCGGATGGAGCGCGCACGTGCTCGTGACGAGCGTGATTCCGGCGACCTGCGTGCTGATCGCGGGATGCATTATCGTGCGGGAACAGTGGGATGCGTCGACGTTCAGGCGCTGCGCCCGCGCGACCGGTGTGATCGCGCTCGCCTGGCTCGTGTTGACCGGCGCGCTGCAACTCGTCCTATGGCTCGCACACGTCCAGGCGTTTCGCGTTTATGAACGATCGGAGTTCTGGAGCGACTTGCGGTTTTACATCGGCTGGGTCACGGGGCTGCTCGTTGCGCCGGCCTTCGTGCCCGACGCGCCGCTGAACGCCGGCGGCGACGGCCGGCGCGTGCGGCGTTGACGACGTTGTCAGTACGTTCCGGGCGGTGGCTGCCAGCCCGGCGGCGGAGGTGGTGGCGGCGGTGTCGTGCTGTACGCCCCGGACGGCTGGACGGTGCGCGTGGCGCCGCGCACCGGCACCTTGTCGCCCGCGGCATACATGCATTGCAGATAGGCGTAATCGTAGCGCTGCTGCACGGTGTAACCCGATGCCTGCGATGCGCCGACGCCGAACGCGCTGCCCGTCAGCAAGCCCGCGCCCGCGCCGATGGCCGCGCCCGAGCCGCCGCCGAACGCCGCGCCCGCCGCCGCGCCGAGCGCAGTGCCGACGACCGCGCTGCCGACCGCGCTGTTGGTCGCCGCCTGATTGGCATCCACGCCGCCGACCTGATTGAGGGCGAACTGGCGGCACGAGGAATCGTCGGCGCGGAACTGGTCGAACGTCTTGGTGCTGCCGGGGAGCGCCATCACGCTAGGGCCGGTGGGCATCACGGTACAGGCCGAAAGACCGATCGCCGCGAGGAGCAGGGCAAGCCTTGAGTAGTTCATGGAATCTTGCGAATTCGCTTCGTTGTGTGTTTCAGGGCGCCGAAAAGCGTCAGTTCGACGGCGGCGGCGTAGCCGGAACCGGACGCCATGCGTCGGCACATTGCTTCACGTACGGGTAGTAAGCCTTCGCGGAGTCGCAGTAGTACCACATGCCGGCTTGCTGGGCGGGCGCGCCCGGATCGGCGGCCGGCTGGCCCTGCTCGACATATTGCACCGGCGCGGAAGGCTGGACGACCACGGGCGGCGGCGGATAGTAGTAGTACGGCGCGGGTGCCATGGGGTATGGGTAATACACGGGTCCGCCGACCCAAACGCCGACGCGTGACCAGGCATACGCGTTGGCGGTCACGCCCGCGCTCGCAATCAGCGATAGCGCGATAAAAGCCTTGAGGCGATTCACGACCTTCTCCAGAAAAATTGTTTGCGGTGTCGATGCCTATAACGGAAATCCGACCTCCGCTGTTGACCGGACATGGCGCATCTTTCAACGCTATTCCAGTTGCTGGAGAAATTCAATTACACGAGCGGGCGCGTATTTTTCGGCGCGTTACCCGGTAACAAAGTGTCGTGATTTCAGGCGCGCAGCACGGTCATTCCGGCTTGTTCGAACGGCTCGGTGAGCTTCGTGTCGGCTGCCTTTTCGACGATGATCGTCCGCGCGAGCTCGATTCCGCCGATCCTGTAAGCCGACGCCGCGTTGAGCTTCGCCGCCGACGCGAGCACGACGGTTTCCGCCGCGCGCGCCGACAGCGCACGCTTGATGTGCGCTTCCTCGAAATCGCCGGTCGTGAGCCCGGCTGTCGGATGCACGCCGGTGACACCCATGAAAAAGATGTCGGCATGGATGTGCGACATGGCTTCGACAGCGGCCGCGCCGACGGTGACGATCGAATGCTTGTAGAGCTTGCCGCCGATCAGCACGACGTCGACCGATGCGTGCTCCGCCAGCGCAACCGCGACGCTCGGGCTATGCGTGACGATCGTCGCGCGCAGATTCCCGGGAAGTTGACGCACGAGCAGCGCTGACGTCGTGCCGCCATCGACGATCACGACCTGCCCCGGCGCGATCATCTCCGCCGCCTTCTTCGCGATGCGCCGTTTCGCGTCCGACTCCATTTGCTCGCGCCGCGCGAACGGCGCGACCGCGGGCGAAGCGGGCAGCGCGCCGCCATGCACGCGCTGCAGCAGTCCTTCGGCGGCGAGTTCGCGCAAATCGCGGCGGACGGTGTCCTCGGAAATGCCGAATCGCGCGCTCAGTTCCGTGGCGAGCACTTGCCCGTCGCGCGCGAGGGCATCGAGGATCGCTTTCTTGCGTTGGCTGGTCAACATTGTCTTGCACGAAATTTCTTGATTTTGCACGAAGTTGCACGTTAGCATGAGTTCAACGAATTGTCGAACAGGTGATCCGATGGAAACGAAAGCGCGTGTGCGCGTCCTCAAAACCGAAGTGCTGTCCGACGACTGGTACGTCCTCAGAAAAGTGACCTTCGATTTTCAGCGTCGCGACGGCGTCTGGCAGCGTCAAAGCCGCGAAACCTATGACCGCGGCAACGGTGCGACCATCCTGCTGCGCGAGCGCAACACCGGCAACGTGCTGCTGACGCGCCAGTTCCGCATGCCTGCGTTCGTCAACGGACATGACGGCATGCTGATCGAATCGCCCGGCGGCCTGCTCGACGACGCAACGCCCGAAGAGCGCATCCGCGCCGAAGTGGAAGAGGAAACGGGCTATCGGGTGCATCACGTCGAAAAGATCTTCGAGGCGTTCATGAGCCCCGGATCGGTGACGGAGAAGCTCTACTTCTATATCGGCGACTACGACAGCGCGATGCGCGTATCGGAGGGCGGCGGCGTCGAGGAAGAGGGCGAGGAGATCGAGACGATCGAAGTGCCCTTGCAAACGGCCATGCAGATGATCGAGCGCGGCGAAATCATGGACGGCAAAACGATCATGCTCCTGCAATACGCGGCGCTGAAGGCGCGCTCAGGCGAGTAGCGACACCGCCTTGACCTGGGCCCATAACTGCATGCCTTCGACGATGCCGAGCCGGTCGATCGAATAGCGCGTGACGCGCGCGAGCAGCGGCGAGCCGTCGACATCGAGGCGCACTACGGCTTGCGAAGGATTGACGTCGCCCGCAATGCCGACGACCGTCGCGGACAGCACATTGAGCACGCTGCTGCGCTCGTGCTCGTGCGTGCCGGTGATGAGACTCACGTCGCGCGCTTTCACGGCCACGCGCATCGACTTGCCTTCGGCCATCGGCGCATGCACGACGGCGAGCTTGGCGCGAGAGCCAGGCAACGCGAGCGTGAGCAGGCCGTATGCATTGTCGTATCCCTCGACGATGCCTTCGAACACGACCGATGCATCGTCGGCGATTGCGAGCGGCAGGTCGAGCCGCGCGAGCGTCTCGGCGATGGGGCCGCTCGCCAGCGCGCGACCGCCTTCGAGCAGCACGAGATGATCCGCGAGGCGCGCGACTTCTTCCGGCGCATGGCTCACATAGAGCACGGGGATATCCAGCTCGTCGTGCAGACGTTCCAGATACGGCAGGATTTCGAGCTTGCGCTTCTGATCGAGCGACGCGAGCGGTTCATCGAGCAGAAGCAGACGCGGGCTCGTCAGCAGCGCCCGCGCGATGCCCACGCGCTGCCGCTCGCCGCCCGACAAGCCGGCGGGCATGCGCTCCAGCAAATGCCCGATGCCGAGCAGTTCCGCCGCCTGCGACAGATCCACGCCCCGCGCGGCCGACCGCACGCGATCGAGCCCGAAGCGCAGGTTCTTTTGCACGCTCAGATGTGGAAAGAGGCTCGCTTCCTGAAAGACATAGCCGAGCGGCCGCTTGTGCGTCGGCAGAAAGATGTTGCGTTCGGTATCGAGCCACACTTCGCCATTGACGACGAGCCGCCCGACGCGCGGTCGCGCGAGTCCCGCGAGGCATCGCAAGAGCGTGGTCTTGCCGGAACCGGAATGGCCGAAGATCGCGGTGACGCCGCGCCCGGGCAACGTGAGATCGAGATCGAACGTGAAGCCCTCGTACTCGACGAGAAAGCGCGCCGCGATAGCCTCGTCGGAGCCGCGATGCGCGCGGGCGGGCGCGAGAAGGGAGGACGTGAGTTCAGACATGAGCCGCCACGGAACGTCGGCTGGAATAAAGCACTAGAAGAACGACGAACGAGAATATCACCATGCCGCCGGCGAGCCAGTGCGCCTGGGCGTATTCGAGCGCTTCGACATGATCGAAGATCTGCACGGAAACGACGCGCGTGCGTCCCGGAATGTTGCCGCCGATCATCAGCACGACGCCGAATTCGCCGACGGTGTGCGCAAAGCCGAGAATCGTCGCCGTGACGATGCCCGGTCGCGCGAGCGGCAGCGCCACCGTGAAGAACGTGTCCCACGGGCCGGCGCGCAGCGTCGCGGCGGCTTCGAGCGGACGACGGCCGATTGCCTCGAACGCGTTCTGCAAAGGCTGCACGACGAAAGGCAACGAATAGATCACCGAGCCGATCACGAGCCCGGTGAACGTGAACGGCAGCAAGCCGATGCCGAGCGCCTGCGTCAGCCTGCCGACATAGCCGTTCGGGCCCATCAGCACGAGCAGATAAAAGCCGATGACGGTCGGCGGCAGCACGAGCGGCAGCGCCACCACCGCGCCGACGATGCCCTTCAGCTTCGAGCGCGTGTGCGCGAGCCACCACCCGATCGGCGTGCCGACGAGGAGCAGGAGTGCCGTCGTCAGCGACGCCAGCTCGAGCGTCAGCGTGATGGCCTGGAGATCGGTGCTATCGAGGGGCATCGACGGAATTACAGTTGATAGCCGTAGGACTTGATCACCGCGGCCGCTTTCGGGCCCTTCAGATAATCGATGAACTGCTTCGCGACGGGATTGTCACGGCCCTTGTTCAGGATCACGGCGTCCTGCTTGATCGGCTCATGCAGGTCAGGCGGCACGATCCACGCCGAGCCGCTCGTGATCTTGCCGTTCTTGTAGATCTGCGAGAGCGCGACGAAGCCGAGTTCGGCGTTGCCCGTCGCGACGAATTGCTGCGTTTGCGAAATGTTCTGACCTTCGACGACCTTCGGCTTGATCTCCGCGGTCAGGCCGAGCTTGTCGAGCGTCTGATAGCCGGCGAGGCCGTAAGGCGCGGCTTTCGGATTGGCGATGGCAATGTGCCGGAAGTCGTTCTTCTTCAGCACGTAGCCCTTGTCGTCGACGTAGCCGTTACTCGCGGACCACAGCGCGAGCGCGCCCGTCGCGTACGTGAAGCGGCTGCCGGGCACCGTCGCGCCTTCGCTGTCGAGCTTGGCGGGGGTGGAATCGTCGGCGGCGAGGAACACTTCGAACGGTGCGCCGTTCTTGATCTGCGCGTAAAACTGGCCCGTCGCGCCGAACGATGCCACGACCTTGTTGCCCGTATCCTTCTCGAAGCTGGCGGCGATCGCCTGCACGGGCGCCGTGAAGTTGGCTGCGACCGCGACCTGCACTTCACCCGCCAGCGCTGAAGTTGCGGCCGCGCCCCCGGCGAACGCAACGAAGGCGGACAGCAAAGCGCGCAAAATACGAATCTTCACGTAAGGCTCCATGAATCGAGTTGACATTCTGGTTATGGATCGACTTTGAGCGGCACGTTGGAGGCCGCGAGCGTGTGGCCGTACGGTTCGGCGAGCACCGTAATATATACGAGTATATTACGTCGGCGCATGCTCGCTCTGTCACATGTCGATCATGAGTCTCGTCGGAAGAATGCGAGTCGATGTGTTTGTGAGTCTCGCTCAAAGAATTGGGTTGACCTTGTGCGCGTTTTTCGAAGACACTGAACGATGAATACCGAACGACAGCAAAATAAGTTGAGTAGCGCTCAATTCGAACATATGAGGGAGACGGCATCGTGACCGACGCATCGAATCTGCAACGCCTGAAGCTCGGCATCGAAGGACACATTGCGCGCGTGACGCTCGATCGACCCGACGTGCGCAACGCGTTCGACGACGCGACCATCGTCGAGTTGACCGCCGCCTTCCGCGCGCTCGATGACGACGCCAACGTGCGCGTCATCATCCTCGCCGCGAGTGGCCCGGCGTTCTGCGCGGGCGCGGATCTCAACTGGATGAAGCGCATGGCGGGCTATTCGGAAGCGGAAAACCGCGCCGATGCGCTCGGCCTTGCGACCATGCTGAACACGATCTACGCATGCGGGAAGCCGGTGATCGCGCGCGTGCAGGGCGACGCCTACGCGGGCGGCATGGGCCTCGTCGCCGTGTGCGATATCGCGGTCGCGGCGGATACGGCGCATTTCTGCCTCTCCGAAGCGAAGCTCGGCCTGATGCCCGCGACGATCGCGCCCTACGTGATCCGCGCAATGGGCGCGCGCGCGGCGCATCGGTACTTCGTGACGGCGGAGCGTTTCGATGCCGCCGAAGCACTGCGTCTCAACTTCGTGCATGAAGCCGTCGCCGCCGATCAGCTCGACGCGTGCGTCGATGCGATCGCTGCCAGCATCGCCGCGAACAGCCCGAACGGCGTGCGCGAATGCAAGCGGCTCGTCGCGGATTTTGCGGGCAAGGATATCGACGAAGCATTGATTGGCGAGACCGCCGAGCGCATCGCGCGCATCCGCGCATCGGACGAAGGGCGCGAGGGCGTGCGCAGTTTCCTCGAAAAGCGCAAGCCTTCGTGGCTCGGCTGAGCGGAGCCTGTCGACGTGATTACACTGCATCACTGCGTGAGCGCACGCTCGTTCCGGCCGCTCTGGGCGCTGGAGGAAATCGGCGTGCCGTACGAACTGAAGATGTTGCCGTTTCCGCCGCGCGTGTTCGCTCGCGGCTTCAAGGACGTGAATCCGCTCGGCACGATTCCGGCGTTCGAGGAAGACGCGCTCTTCATGACCGAATCGTCGGCGATCTGCCAGTATCTCGCGGCGCGCTACTCGCCGGGCGCGCTCGACGTTGCGCCGCACGAGGCGGATTTCGGCCGCTATCTCAACTTCCTGCACTTCGGCGAAGCGACGCTCACTTTTCCGCAGACGCTCGTGCTGCGTTACGCGCATCTGGAGCCGCCGGAGCGTCTGCAGCCGCAGATCGTCGATGATTACGCGCGGTGGTTTCATGCGCGCCTGCGCACGCTCGCGCCGCTTCTGGCGGCGCAGCCGTATCTGTGCGCGGGGCGCTTCACGGCGGCGGACATTTCCGTCGGCTACGCGCTCATGCTCGCGGAACTTCTGGATCTGAGCGATGGCTTCGCGCCGTCGATCGCCGAATATTGGCGTCGTCTGCGTGAACGCGAAGGCTATCTCCGCGCCATCGGTGCGCAAGAAGCCGCGGCGCTCGCACAGGACGTCCCGACCACGCCCGCGCCGCGCCTGCGCCCGTAGTTACCCTCCTTCAAGTCCCCCCGTCCGGAGGGCTGTGCGGACCATCGCGCAGGCCTACTCTTCACATCACGCGCTGACGTTCACGCGCGCCGATTCAGAGAGACTTTCTTCTTGACGAGGTTGGCGATGGTCGTCTTTTCCTGGTTCCTGTCAGTGGTTGTCGCGCTGCTCGCGACGGCCACCATTGCGATGGCGCTGCCGCGCTCCGCCGCGGACGAGTTGAACGCCACCGCGCCGCAGTCGATTTTCAGCATCGAGATGAATCGCATCGACGCGATACTCGCGTCCTGCATGCCGAACGGCGACTGAGACGGCTGGCGCGACGGGGCGCGTCGCTGGGCGTCGGATGTAAGTGTTGTCGAATCAATGAATTGCGGCGATAGCCGAAACGATATCCACAGGCTTGTGCACGGAAACTGTGGACAACATCTGGATCGAGGCCGAAGAGCCTCGGAAGGTAACCCCAAGCCTTGCGCGAGGGGCGCGTCGGGAGACCACACAATCGACGAGATCGAAGCTCCGTGCGGATGCCGCGCCTCGACGGGGAGGCGAATTCCGCTATATTCGAGCGCTGATGCGCGCCCGACGGGCCGCACCGCACGGAGACCTTCGACGGATGACCAAGCAAGAGATTTCCGCCAACGACTACGACAAATTCCGTTCGGGCATCGTGGAGGTGCTCGAGAGTGCGCGGCGCGCCGCCGCACGGAGCGTCAACGCGATCATGACGGCTTCGTACTGGGAAATCGGGCGGCGGATCGTCGAATCGGAGCAGGGCGGCGCGCATCGGGCGGCTTACGGGGAGACGCTCATCGCGCGGCTGGCCACTGATCTGACGAGCCGTTTCGGCAGAGGATTCGGCAAGGCGAACCTCGCCAATATGCGCGCGTTCTATCAGCAATGGCCGCCGGAGCGGATTTTCCAGACGGCGTCTGGAAAATCGGCGACGGCTTCGCAAACGCTCCAGACGGCGTCTGGAGAATCCGCGCCTTCCTTGCCGTCCCCCAACGCCGACGTACGTCTCGCCGCGCTCGCTGCCCGCTTCGCACTACCGTGGTCGGCCTACGTGCGCCTGCTCTCCGTGAAAAGCGACGCGGCGCGCGCCTTTTACGAGAGCGAAGCGTTGCGCGAGGGCTGGTCGGTCCGCCAGCTCGACCGGCAAGTGAACAGCCAGCTCTTCGAGCGGCTCGCGCTGTCGCGAAACAAGGCGGCGCTGCTGGAAAAGGCCGCCGAGCGCGCTCCCGACGACACAATCACGCCCGAGGAAGCGATCAAGGACCCGTTCGTCCTCGAATTCCTCGACATCAAGGACGAATATTCCGAGTCGGATCTGGAGGACGCGCTGATCCGGCGCCTCGCGGATTTCCTGCTCGAACTCGGCGACGATTTCGCGTTCGTCGGACGACAGAGACGGCTGCGCATCGACGACACGTGGTTTCGCGTCGATCTGCTGTTTTTCCATCGACGGCTGAAGTGTCTCGTCGTCATCGATTTGAAAGTCGGCCGATTCAGCTACGCCGACGCAGGCCAGATGCATCTCTATCTGAACTACGCGCGCGAGCACTGGATGAAGCCGGGCGAAAACCCGCCGGTCGGGCTGATCCTGTGTGCGGGAAAGGGCAGTGCCGAGGCGCGCTACGCGCTGGACAACCTGCCGAACAAGATTCTGGCAGCCGAATATCAGACGGTGCTGCCCGACGAGAAGCTGATCGCGGACGAACTGGAACGTTCGCGCGAGGCGCTGGACGCGCGGCGTGGCCACACCGGCTAGCGCAGGAAATACGGGGCAAAAAAAAGCCCGCTTCATTGAGCGGGCTTGAATCCACATCGGTTGAGACATGGAGGAGACAGGTGTAAGTATAAACCCTTAAGCCTCCGCGTCAATACCTAAAATCAAAAAAATCGCAATCGGGTCTGCACCGCAGCAAATTTGCAACACCTTGTCCACGTCATGGCTTGCCGAGGCTGTGGTAGTACGCGGCCAGATTGGCGATATCCGCGTCCGACAAGGTCTTCGCCATCATCGACATCATCTCGTTCTTGCGCTCGCCCGAACGGAAATCGTTGAGCGCCTTCACGAGATACTCCTCCGTCTGCCCGGCGAGATTGGGCGCCTCCGGCAGCTTCGACATGCCGTCGATGCCGTGACACGCCGCGCACGCCGACGCCTTCGCGCGCCCGGCCTTTACGTCGCCGGCAGCGAACGCGGCGTGTGACATCGCCGCAAGCACGCCCGCAAACATCGCCGCCGTCACCCCAATCTTCATTTCGCCCCCGTATACGAGATGCGGTAGATCGCGCCCGCATAGTCGTCGGAGACTAGGAGCGACCCGTCCTGCAGCATCTGCACATCGGCCGGACGGCCCATGTACTCGCCGCTCGACGTGAGCCAGCCTTCCGCGAAGACTTCCGCCTCGCCCGCGGTGCCGTCGTCCTTGACCGGGATGAACATGAGGCGCGCGCCGACCGGTTTCGTGCGGTTCCACGAGCCATGCTCCGCATCGAAGATGCCGCCCTGATACTTCTGCGGGAACATCTTGCCGTTATAGAACGACATGCCGAGATCGGCGGCGTGCGCAGCAAATTCGACCTGCGGGAACAGGAGGCCCGCCGGCGGATTCTGGTCCTTGTACTCGACCGTGCGCACCTTGCCGCCGCCGTACCACGGGAAGCCGAAATTCTCGCCGCCCTTGGTCGCGCGATTCAGCTCGCCGGGCGGGGTGTCGTCGCCCATGCCGTCGACCTGGTTATCGGTGAACCAGAGCGTCTTGTCCTTCTGATTGAAGTCGAAGCCAACCGAATTGCGCGCGCCGTGCACGTACACTTCGCGGTTCTTGCCGTCCTGATCCAGACGGATGATGCCGGCGAGCCCGTTGCGATCCAGTTCCGCGAGCTTGTCCTTGGGCGGCACGTTCCACGGCTGGCCGAGCGCGATGTACAGCTTCTTGTCCGGCCCGATGCGGCAATAGCGCGCGCCGTGATTGAAGCTCTCGAACTGCGTCGGGATCAGCTTGCCCTGCGGCACGACGACGGCCGCCGCGACATCCGGTCCGCCTTCACCGAAGAACTGCGCGGCCGGAAAGCCGAGCACGCGATTCTGTTCGACCACGTAGAGCACGCCGTCGGGCGAGAAGCACACGCCGTTGGGCACCTTGAACGTCACTGACGATGCGAACTGCACGACGTCGCTCGCGACGCGCTGCTTGGTCCGGTCGGTCACCTGCCACACGCGATTCTTGCGCGTGCCGACGAATACCACGCCTGTGGAAGGCTCGATCGCCATCGCGCGGGCTTCCGGCACCACGGCGTACAGCTCGATCTTGAAGCCCTGCGGCAGTTTGATTTGCTCGAGGTTCTTGCGCAGCGCGTCGGCGGTCTGGCCGGCTTGCGGGACGGTTTCCGCCGGCGTGGCGTTGCCGGTCTGACGAAAGTTCGACAGCGCGTTGACGTTGTCCTGCGCAGCGTTCGCATACGGCAGGCAGGCGAACATTGCACCGACGGCCAACGGCAAAAGCTTGAGTGTTGCGTTCATCTGGTTGTCTCCTGTTTGTTGTCGACCGGTCCCGCGGTTCGGCGCCGCGCTCCGGTTCCATTCAAAGCAAGACTCTTCTGACATGCACCGAACAACACACGACAACTTTCGCCGAAGCGCGCAGCCCGGAAAGCAACCGGACGCGAACGCCGCGACGCTGCCTGCAGTGAAAAAGAATCTTAGGACAGAAAACGCTTATATAAACACTGGACGACTAATTTTCGGGGTCGCGCTCCGCGCCAGGCGGAAGCTATTTCCGGCCGTCGAAGAGAAACACGTCGGAGCGATTCGGGCTCGGCAGCGCCACGAGGAGGCGCGCGCCGTCGAGCACCGCGTTACCGGTCACGGTCACATCGGGAAGCGGGCAGGGCGCGGGGCCGAACGTCACCGAGACGTCGTATGCGTTCGCGCCTTCGTGCGGCGCGGCCGTGCCCTTGAAGATGCAGCCGGATGTCGTCGTGCCGGCCAGATAGCCGTCACCCGCGACCGTGATGCGCGTTTGCGTCGTTCCGCCGAGCGCCATGCCGCGCCCGCTGTAGAGGCCGCCCAGATTGGCGCGGCTCGGCGCGATGTCGAGGATCGTCGCGGCTTTGCCGGAGAACGCGAGATCCGCGCTGCCGTCCTTGTTCGCGACGGTTCCATCGACGGCCGGCGCGTGCGCGAAATCGACGTTGAACACGACGGGCAATGCGCCCGCCTTGCCGACGCGATAGTCGAATGCCGAATCGCTGGTAAACCGCCCGTCGCTCGACTGCGCGCCGTTCTTCGCGACCGCGACGCCCGCGAGCCCCGTGCCGCCCGCGCCGCCGTAGAAGAGATACGCGGTGCCGTCGAAGAGCGTGAGCAGTGTGGCTTCGGCAGTGCTGCCCTTGAGCGCGCCCTTGTAGACGCCACCGGAGGGCAGCGTCGTGGTCGCGGTGCCGGGCGGTGGCGCGGTATTGGCGCCGTTGGTCGAACACGCAGCGAGTGCGACGGCGCAAACCACGATGGGAATCGCGTTTCTTGTCATTCAGGACTCCGGTCGCGAGCGGTGAGAGTTCTGTATAAGCGCTTCAATCATGCAGGTCAAGCGCGCCGCGGGTCATCATTCCGCGCTCGTTCAGCCGCTTTACGATGCGTTTCATGGCAACGCGACACTTGGAACGCGAGCGGAAACCAACAAGACATCGTCCGATCCGAGGTCGAAGAGGCGATTGCGTCGTCGCTCGCTTCTTCGGAGGATGCATCGCGTTCGGCGTTTCCGGCCATCAGCGATGCGGCCGCAATGGGCGTCGGTTCGATCTTCATCTTCCCTCTTGTCCCGCAGTGTGTGAGGGAAGCTTGACCGGCGAGAA
Organism: Caballeronia sp. INML1; assembly: GCF_023631085.1. Taxonomy (NCBI): domain Bacteria; kingdom Pseudomonadati; phylum Pseudomonadota; class Betaproteobacteria; order Burkholderiales; family Burkholderiaceae; genus Caballeronia; species Caballeronia sp. INML1. The sequence goes on from NZ_JALQDT010000063.1 coordinate 39,732, forward strand.
TTAGAGCATTGCGAGGGCGCGTTTTTCGCGACGGCGGCATCGTTTGAAAGGAGGCCAATTGCCTGACGCTCTTTCCTTGTCGAAGCCGCGGACCATCATCTTCGGCGCATTCGATCGACACAACTTCGGCGACATGCTGTTCGCGCATGTCGTCGCGCGGCTGCTTGCGCAGCGTCGTCCGGAAGTCGAGCCGGTGTTCGCCGGATGCGGGCAGCGAGACCTGCGCGCGCACGGCGGTCATGATGTCGCCGCGCTTTCGCAACTGGCGCAGTGCTGGCGCGACGAACCGGTTGCGCTGATTCACGCGGGCGGCGAGCTGCTGACGTGCGACGCATGGGAAGCAGCTGTGATGCTGACGACGCCCGAGGAAGCGCGCATACGCATCGCCCGATACGGTTCGCGCGCCGAAGACCGCAACGCCTGGGCGCGCACCGAACTCGGAACGGATGCGCGCGCGCCGTATGTCATCGGCCGCGAGACGTTTTCGCGGGCTACGTCGATCTGCTTCAACGCGATCGGCGGCGCAACGCTCGACGCCCGCGAAGCCGCGTTGCGCGAGGAAGTGCTCGGCAAACTCCGATCGGGCGACCACATCAGCGTGAGAGACGCGCCAACGCAGGCCACGTTGAAGCGCGCGGGCATCGACGCGCAACTCGTCCCCGACCCGGTATCGTTGGTCGCCGAGCTCTTCGACGAGCGCATCCGGACGCATTCGGATGCACGCGACGCGTTTCCTCGCGGCTACCTGGCGGTGCAGTTCAGCGCGGATTTCGGCGATGACGCCACGCTCACGCAGATCGCGCATCAACTGGATCGGCTCGGCAAGACGACCGGCCTCGGCATCGTGCTGTTTCGCGCGGGCGCGGCGCCGTGGCACGACGACATCGCCGTCTACGCGCGCATGGCCGCACGCATGCGCCACCCGGCCGTGACGATCTTCGAGTCGCTCAACGTCTGGGATATCTGCGCACTGATCGCGAAGAGCAAAGGTTTCGCGGGCACGAGCCTGCATGGCCGGATCGTCGCGATGGCGTACGGCTTGCCGCGCGTGAATTTTCAGCACGCGGACGCGGACGCTTGCAAGCAGCACGCATACACGTCGACATGGGAGATCGCGGATGCGCCGGGCCTCGTGCCGATCACGGCGATACACGCGGCCATGCGCGAAGCGCTGGCAATGGATCGCGCGGCGTTGCATGACAAGGCATCGGCGCTGGCGAAGGCGCATCGCGCGGGATTCGAACCGATCGCGCAGCGCGTGCTTCGATCATGAAGCCACGAAATCCAGATAGGCCTTGACCGCCGCCGCCCGCTCGAACCGCCGGTACATCATCGCCACTTCCGAGGGCACCGCTTTCCCCGCGATCTCCCGATACTCCACGCCCGGCACCGTCACGCACTGCGCGAGCGAGCGCGGCACGACGGCGACATCGCCGCCCAGCGATACATGCGCGAGCACGTCCGCGAGCGTGCCCGGCTGCGCGACGACCCGCGCCTTGAAGCGCCCGCGCCGCGCCACTTCGAGCGTGCCGGATTCCTGCTCGGGGCGCGACGAACGACTGATCGCGCAACTGCGCCGGCGTAATGACGCGCGACGCCGCCAAAGGCGAATCGGCCGGCAACGCGACAATGAACGCATCGCGATGCACGGTGCGCGCCTCGACGCCTTCCGGGTACGGCACCGGCGGCCGCACGTAGGCGATATCGACGCGCCCTTCCATCAACAGCGCGCCGGCCTCGCGCATTACGATTTCCTCGATGCCGATCTCGACGAGCGGATAGCGCGCCCGAAAGCCGCGCACGGTCGCCTGCAGCACGCCGGAGTAGACCGCTGACCCGACATAGCCGATGACGATCTTCCCCAGTTCGCCGCGCTCCGCCAGCGCCGCCCGCTCGGCGCCGCGCGCGAGATGATCGAGCGCGCCGACGGCGTCGCCGAGATAGGCTTCGCCGGCCGCCGTCAGCGCGACCGATCGTTTCGTCCGATGAAACAGCCGCACGCCGAGCAGCCGCTCGGCTTCCTGAATCTGCCTGGTGAGCGCGGGCGGCGCGATGCCGAGCTCTTCCGCCGCACGCGCGAAATGCAGATGCCGGGCAACGCTCAGAAAACAGCGCACGTGACGCAACTCGACAGACATGTCTGTATTCACGAATTCGATAATTATTCGACGATTCTATGTCAATGACAGGGAAGACGGACACAACTAGCATCGGGAGACTCTTTCGCTTTTTCCGCGCATCGCCATGTCGAACACGTCCGATAACCGCTTCGTCCTGCTCACCGCGTCGGCGACCTGTGCGCTGATCACACTCGACACGAACGTCGTCGCGGTGGCGCTGCCGTCCATCGCACGCGATTTCCACGCCGGTTTCGCCGATGTCGAATGGGTCGTGAGCGCGTACATGGTCGCGTTCGCCGCGTGCCTGCTGCCAGCGGGGGCGCTCGCCGACCGCATCGGCCGCAAGAAGATGCTGATCGCGGGACTCGCCGTGTTCTTTCTGGCGTCGCTCGGTTGCGGGCTCGCGCCATCCGCGTTCGCGCTGAACCTCGCTCGCGCGGCGAAGGGACTCGGCGCGGCGATGTTGCTGACGTCCGCGCTCGCGATCATCGCGAACACCTTTCACGCAGGCGCGGCGCGCGAGCGCGCGTGGGCGGTGTGGGGCACCTGCATGGGCGTGTCGACGACCATCGCGCCGCTCGTCGGCGGCGTCATCACGCAATTGGCCGGCTGGCGCTGGATTTTCCTGATGAACCTGCCGATCTGCGCGCTGCTCGCGGCCTGTGCATGGCGCGGCATCCGCGAATCGCGCAACGGCGAAGCGGGATCGCTCGATCTCGCCGGCAGCGCGCTTTTCGCCGGCGCGCTCGCCCTCGGCATCTGGGCGCTGATAGACGCGCAAGCGGACGGCTGGACAGACTGGCGCACCGTCGCGCGGCTCGCCGCGTGCGCGCTGCTTTTCATCGTCTTCGTGCAGGTGCAGCGCTCGCGCGCACACGCGATGATCGACCTCGCGCTATTTCGCCAGCCGCGCTTCGTCGCCGCCGTGCTTGCGATGTTCGGCTACGCGGCGTGCGCGCAGGTGATGATGACTTTCCTGCCGCTCTATTTGCAGAACGCGTTCGGCCTGCCGGCGGTGCGCGCGGGCCTCGGCATGCTGCCGTTTGCGATTGCGATGGTCGTCGGTCCGCATATCGGCGCGTCGCTCGGCAAGCGCGTTCCGGCGATGGCGCTGCTGACGCTCGGCCTCGCGACCATCGGCGCGGGCAATCTGCTGACGGCGCTCTTCGCGGGCATGTCGAGTTACGGGATGATCGCGGTCGGCATGATCGTCACGGGCCTCGGCGCGGGCGTGCTGAACGGCGACACGCAAAAGGCGATCATGGCGTGCGTGCCGGCGCATCGCACCGGCATGGCCTCGGGCATCAGCACGACGACGCGCTTCACCGCGATCGTCACGTCCGTGGGCGTGCTGGGCGCCGTGCTCGCGACGCGCACGCACGCCGCGCTCGATACCCACGCAGCGAGCCTCGCCGATCCAAAGCGCGTGCTCGATGCCGCGTTCCTCTCGCGCCTGCTCGCCGGCGATCTCGCGCATGCGGGCGGAAGCCTCGCCGGACCGCAGGGGGCGGCGATCATGCGGATCGCGCGCGAGAGCTTCGCGAGCGGCTTCGCGGCATCGCTCGGCGTGGCGGGCGTATGCGCGCTGACGATCGCCGCGGCGGTCTGGCTGCTCGCGGGGCGCGTGCCCGTCGAAAGCAGCGCGACGGCATCGGCGTTGGCTGAATAGCCAGGCGCGAATGCCTCGCCGCGCGCCGCGTTCCGTCCTATGCTTTTCCTGACGCCATCGAACGGAGCGGCCACGCAATGAACAGCCTGGAAGGAAAGATCGTCGCCATCACGGGCGGGTTCGGCAGTCTCGGACTCGCGACGGCGCGCGTGCTCGCCGAACGCGGCGCGCGCGTTGCGCTGATCGGCCACGGAGGATCGTCGGATGCATTGCCCGCGCGGCTCGCCGATGCGTGCGTCGTCACGGGCATCGATCTGACGGATGCGACCTCGGCGCAGAAAGCCGTCGACATAATCGTTCAGCAGACGGGCGGCCTGCACGCGCTCGTGAACGTGGCGGGCGCGTTTCGATGGGAAACGATCGCGGACGGCAGCGCCGACTCCTGGCAGTCGATGTTCGACGTCAACGTGAAGACCGCGCTCAACGCATCGAAGGCGGCGCTCGCGCAACTGAGCGCGAGGGAGGGCGGGCGCATCGTCAATATCGGCGCGCTCGCCTCGATGAAAGCGGGCATGGGCATGGGCGCCTACGCGGCATCGAAGGCGGCGCTGCTGCGCCTCACCGAAGCGCTCGCGGAAGAACTGAAGGACAAGGGCGTCACGGTGAACGCGGTGTTGCCGTCGATCATCGACACCGCGCCGAATCGCCGCGACATGCCGGACGCCGATTTCTCCCGCTGGGTGAAGCCGGAAGAACTCGGCGCCGTGATCGCGTTCCTGCTTTCGCCGCAGGCGCAATGCATCACGGGTGCGGCGATTCCGGTGACGGGGCGCGTCTGACGCTCAGCAGGTTTGCGCCCTGAATGCCTCGCCCCGCAAGCCTGCGCGATCCACGGCCGCGATGCGATTGCGGCCGTTGTCTTTCGCCTGGTACAACTGCGCGTCGGTGAGATTGATGAACGTCGTCACGTCCATGCGTTCGCCGGGCACGACGGTGCCCACGCCGAAGCTCGCCGTCACTTGCTGATTGTGCGGGGAGCGCACGTGCGGGATCGCTTTGCCGGCGATCAGCGCGCGGCAACGCTCGGCGATGCGCATTGCGGCTTCGGCATCGGTATCGGCGAGGATCAGTGCGAACTCCTCGCCGCCGAACCGGCCGAGAAAGTGTTGCGGACCCGCCGCCTCGGCAAGCGCTCCCGCGATGCGCTTCAGGCATTCGTCGCCCTGGACGTGGCCGTAGTAATCGTTGTACGACTTGAAGAAGTCGATATCGATCATGACGAGCGACAGCGGCCGGCCCGAGTCCTTCGAGGCACTCCATTCGCGCGCCATTACGTCGTCGAAACGGCGGCGGTTGCCGACGCCCGTCAGGCTGTCGCTGAACGAGAGGCGCTCCAGTTCCTGCTGCAACTGCGCGAGTTCTTCCTCGATGCGCTTGCGCTCGCTGATATCGAACATGAAGCCGATGAGCGCCTCGACCTCGCCTTTCTCGTTGCGCTCGACGTGCACGACATCGCGCAGCCACACATAGCCGCCGTCGCGGGTGAGCGCGCGGTAATCGGCTTCGTGATCCGTGCCCGCTTTCGATTGCGAGACGCAGAAGTTGACCACGGCTTCGCGATCGTCCGGATGCATGCGCTCGGCCCAGTCGTGAACCGTCTTCCACGACGACGGCGCCCAGCCGAGCAGCGACTCGATTTGCGGTCCGATGTAGGCGAATTCCATGGTCGCCCAGTCGATCTTCCAGGGGATCGCGTTGGTCGATTCGAGCAGCGTGCGGTAGACGGCGTGATCGTCCTCGCCGAGTGCGCGTTCTGACGGCGCGAGTGTGTCTTCGTGCCGCAGGAACGCGGCCTTGAGGGGGCTTTCGGTTGGGGCGCGGTTCATTGCGTCGGGGGCGGCGATGGCAGGGTGACGATTTCGTTTGTTATCGGCGGCGGTTGGGGGTTCTGAAGGGTGATATCGGTCTAGGAACGGCGATGCATGCGCGGGGTTTCGGACTTTACTGGTGTTGAGTACTGGCGCTTATGCCTATGCTCGACGGGTAGCTTTAACGCTACAAAAGGTGGTCTCGTACTTTCGCCCCGATTTGGTCGGGGCGTTTTTTTTAGTCTTTATGGAATTTTCGGGAAGGGCGGGTGTTGACTCGATATCGCGGGCATCGGGCGGCTTTCGGAGCACATCAGTCGCTCGAGCGTGGCATGAGGTGTTGCGGGATTCACTTCCCGTAGCCATAACGCCGCCGATGCGCCCCGCAGCCCGCCCGCATCGCCCCCAGCGACGCGACGATCCGCACGGCGCCCGCCAAGCGATGCAACAGCGCTTGCGGCCCTACCCCCGCGCCGACAACATCGTCCCTCGACACCCCGGCGCGAGACACCTGCACGCATAAAGCCGCTTGAGCGCGGCGGTGCGCCGGCCATCGACGGTCAGGCAATAGTCGATGAACAACTCCTGCCCTTTCGCGATCGGCCGGATCGCGCGGATGAAGACGCGCTCGCCGTCCTGCTCCGCTTCGCAGTTCGGCGCGCAACTGTGATTCAGCCAGCGCGCGGAATTGCCGCCGCGCGCACCGTCGATGACGCTGCCGTCATCGAGGCCGAACAGGAAGGTATGGCCCTCTTCCGCAGTCGATTTCGCGTGCATGCGCTGCGCTTCCTTCCACGACAGACGGTGGCCTTTGTATTCGAGCAGCATCGCGCCGATAGGCAGATCAGCGAGAGCGAATACGCCCCGGCCATGAACGGGCGAAGTCCGGACAGTGATTCGACGCATGGTGTGGCGGTTCACAGTGAATAGGTTGAATATTTGAGTGAAGGCGTGACCATCGTTATGATGTGGCCGTCATAAATCGCTGTCACGTCCAATGCCCGCAGTTTCTCCCCGCAAGAGCAGGAAGCGCAAGCCACTACGCGGCTCGCTTGCGCGATATCGCAACAGGATCGTCGAAGTACTCGGGGAAGCGCGCGGCCAGCGCGTGATGATACGTTCGATCCACGACGATGGCGTCGAGCGGCGCACCGCCGTCAAGTGGATCAACCTGCTACCGCTCGACACCGAGTTGTTCTAGCAGCAGACGCCTAGCTCAGCGACAATCCGCGGGCCTGTTCGAGCAACGCGGAGGCGGCCAGGAATTCCTTTCTGCCGGCCATCGTGAGCGCGGCGATCGCCGTGTCCTTGAAGAGTTCCTCGTCGGACGTGACCGGCGCACGCGATTCGCCAGCGCGTGCCTGACGCAGCCGAAAAAACGCCAGCATCTCGAAGGCCTGCGCGCGGTGATCTCCGCTCACGCCCGCCGCGACCAGTTCGGCCGCGCCGGTCAGTTGAGCCAGAGCGCTTTCGTAGTCTGCTTGTTCCATCGTCGCGTCTCTCCCGAATGATTGCCAGTAATTCTCGCGCGTTTGGTTCAAACTATCGCATCTGACAACGATGCGAAACAACGAACGGAGACGACGCATGGCGGCAAGCGAAGCGGTAATGGCATTGCGGGAAGCGCTCGGCGCACAGGTCGTGGCGCTGCCCGACGAATTCGGCGACAGGCGCGTCGCCGACTGGAGCGGCTTGCCGGGCGCGACGCCAGTCGCGATCATCCGTCCGCGCACCACCGATGAAGTCGCGCAGGCGCTCGCCATCTGCGCGAAGCACAAGCAGCCGGTCGTCACGCAAGGCGGCCTCACGGGGCTCGTCGGCGGCGCGAATCTGCTCGGCGGCGAAGTGGCGCTGAGTCTCGATCGCATGAATCGCATCGTCGAGATCGACGAAGTCTCCGCGACCATGACCGTCGAAGCCGGGACGCCGCTGCAAGTGGTTCAGGAAGCAGCGAGCGCGGCGGGTTTCTACTTTCCGCTCGATCTCGGCGCGCGCGGCAGTTGCTCCATCGGCGGAAATCTCGCGACGAATGCGGGCGGCAACCGCGTCATCAAGTACGGCATGATGCGAGATCAGGTGCTCGGCGTCGAAGCGGTGCTGGCGAGCGGCGAGATCATCGGCGGGATGAACAAGATGATCAAGAACAACAGCGGTTACGATCTGCGGCATCTGTTGATCGGCAGCGAGGGCACGCTCGCCGTGATCACGCGCGTCGTATTGCGCCTGCGGCCGAAGCCCACGGCAACCGCCACCGCATGGTGCGGCCTGCCGGATTTCGCCGCCGTCACCACGCTGCTCACGCGCGCGCAGGCGAGTCTCGCGCCGGGCGTATCCGCGTTCGAGGTGATGTGGGCCGGCTACCACGATACGGTCATCGCCAATCTGAAGAACCTTCGCGCGCCGCTTGCCGAGGCGCATCCGTTCTACGTGCTGCTCGAAAGCGTCGGCACCGATCCCGTTCGGCACGGCGAAGCCTTCGAGGAATTCTTGGGCGGCATGCTGGACGCGGGCATCGTGACCGATGCGGCGATTGCATCCAACGAAGCGCACGCGCGCGATTTCTGGGCGATCCGCGACGCGCCGGGCGAATACGATCGCTTCATCCCGAACTACGCGGCGTACGACGTGAGCTTCTCGATCGCGCAGGTCGGCGACGCGGCCGCGCAATGCGAAGCGCGTCTGCGCGCGCGCTGGCCCGATGCGATCGTGATGACATACGGCCATCTGGGCGACGGCAACATTCACATCGTCGTGGATCTTCCGGGCCGCGGGAAGCAGGACCACGACGACATCGATGCCGTCATCTACGACGTCACGCGCGAGTTCGAAGGTTCGATTTCGGCGGAGCACGGCATCGGCATGAAGAAGCGCGACTATCTTCACCTCGCGCGCCGCGAAACCGATATTGCGGCGATGCGCGCGATCAAGGCATCGCTCGATCCGCACGGGCTGCTCAATCCGGGCAAGGTGTTCTAGCCGCGCCTGTGCGCATGCCGGTGATGAATGTCGGGGAAATGCGCGTGTGAATGCGTGATCGGCAGATGCACGTGCGGATGCGTATGCGGCTCGTCGCCGGAATACGGAAAGTCGTGCACATGCCGATGATGCTCGTCATGCATGTGCCGATGCGTATGTTCGAGCCGCTCGTGCGTGTGCTCGTGTTCGTGGCGCTCGCGCACGTGCAGCCATACGCCGAGCGTCATCAGCGCGGCGGCGATCCAGAAGGACGCGCCCGGCGCTTGCGGCCACATCGCAAGCGAGAGCGCGACGCCGAACACAGGCGCGACCGAAAAGTACGCGCCCGTGCGCGCCGTCCCGAGACCGCGCAGCGCGATCACGAACAACACGAGACTCACGCCGTAGCCGCCGAAGCCGGTCGTCATCGCGCCGGCGACGATGTGCGGCGCAGGCAGATGCGCGCCCATCGCGAACGCAATGCCGAGATTCGTCGCGCCCGCGACGAGGCCCTTCGCGCAGGCGATCACCATCGCATCGGCGGTCGAGATCCTGCGTGTCAGATTGTTGTCGATGGCCCAGCACAGACATGCCAGCGCGATGAGAAGCGCGCCTCTCGTCGCGTGCGTTGCGCCCGGTTGCCACGCGAGCACGACGCCGCCCGCGACGATGGCGGCCATGCCGAGAAAGACGGAGAAATCCACGTTCTCCCGAAACACGATCCACGCGATTACCGCCGTCAGCACGCCTTCCAGGTTGAGCAGGAGCGAACTCGTCGCGGCGGGCGTGCTCGTGAGGCCGAACATCAGGAGCGCGGGCGCGGCGACGCCACCGAATGCGATCGCGCCGAAGAGCCATGCCATTTCCCGCGCACGCAGGCTTTCGTTCGTCGCGCGTCGGAGCGCGCGGCCGAGCAGGATCGCGCCGAGGCCGACGCCGCTGCCGAGGTAGAACAGGCCGGCGACCATGAACGGCGGCATCGGGCCGAGCAGCGCCTTGGCGATCGGCGTGGTCGCGCCGAAGAGCGCCGCGGCGGCGAGGGCGGTGAGGATCGCGGTGAATCGGCTGGGCATGGAAGGATCGTCGAACGAGCGCCGGTTTTTCAGTGTAGTCGAGGCTGAATCCTCGGATGATTCGCGCTCTCATTCTTCGCTCATTTTCGTCGCGCAGAATGCCTCCATCGACAAACAATTGCAACGCGGGAGACGAGAAATGAGAGCGATCAGATACGCGATGGTGGCCGCCAAACTGACCTTTGGCCTTGTGACGGTGGCGCAGGCGCATCCGTTCATCGGCGTGGGCATCACGGGCGGGCCGGTGTTCCCGGTGGCCTCGAGCGCGCAGAGTGCGCCGGCGCTGCCAGTCTATGCCCGTGCGACGGACTCAGGTCCCGCGCCGCTGCCGCCGGATGCGCCGCCGGTGCGGTACGCTGAGCCGGCTATCGGAAATATTTCGGCGATCATGGGGCGGGGGAATTTTCCGGGTGTTCAGAGTGGGGTGTGAGGGTCGATTGTGTGTCTTGCGATTGGTGTCTTGCGACTGGTGTCAGCGAGCGAAAGACCATCGACTCGCGCACCAAGCGGAGCACGATCATGCGGATGACCATGACATGGCCGAGAGCATAGCCACGCATCGCATGAAAATCCCGCTCACATCGAAGCGAAAAACATTCGTTTGTATGGCCGGCCGCCCTCCGTTAGCCTGACCGAATGAACGAACCCATCGACTACGCCACCATCGCCGACGCCGCCGGCGACGGCTACATGAACCGCGTGATCGCGAGCGTCAACGATCACGACGTCCACATCAGCGTCATGGACGCGCCGTATCAATGGCACTTTCATCCGAACTCGGATGAGACCTTCGTCGCCGTCGAAGGCACGCTCGTCATCGAATTCGAGGAAGGCGCCGTCGAACTGCGCGCCGGGCAATTGCTCACCGTGCCCGCGGGCAAGCCGCATTGCACACGGCCGGGCGGCGCGCGATCGGTCAACTTGACATTCGAGAGAAAGGACGCGCAAACCGTTTTCTGCGCCGCGCCGCGCTAGCGTGCCGCACGTGTTTCCAGATGTTCCACGAGACGTTGCGCTGCCGGCTGCAACGCGTCGAAATCCCTGAAGCACACGACGAAGCGCCGTTTCGCGAACGCATCGGAAAGCGGCACTGCCTCGACACCGAGCGCCTGGCGATACGTTCCCGCGACTTCCATCGGCACGACGCTGATGCCCAATCCCGCCGCGACGACGCGAAACGCCGCATCAAAACTCGACACGATCACGCGATACGACATCGTCTTGCCCGCCTGCGCGGCCGCGCGTTGCAGCATCGTATGAACGGCCGTCGCGGGCGGCAGACCGACATGCTCGAATTCCAGCGATTCCTCGAAGCTCACCGAAGGCCGCCCCGCGAACGGATGATCGGCGGGCACGGCGAGCGCAAGCCGGTCATGCCGATACGCGCGATGCTGCAAGCCGCGCAAATCGACGCTGTCCCAGCACACGCCGACCGACGCGACGCCTTCGCGCAGTTGCCGCACGAGATCGTGCGATAGCCGCTCTTCCACATCGACCTTGATGTTCTGATTCGCGGGCTCGCGCATGAACGACGCGATATCGTCGAGCAGCGCTTCCGCAATCGCCGATGCCGACGCGCAAATGCTCACGCGCCCCTTCAGACCGCCGCCGAACGCGGCGACGTCGTTTGCTATGCGTTCCATCGTGAAAAGCACGCTGCGCGCGTGCTCCAGCAGCGCGATCCCCGCGGGCGTCGGCTCGACGCCGCGCCGCGAGCGCGACAACAGCGGCACGCCGAGCGACGTCTCGAGCTGCGCGATGCGCTTGCTGATCGCCGAAGGCTCGATATGCGATTCCTGCGCCGCGCGCGCGATGTTCAGGTGCTCGCAGACGGTCACGAACAGACGCAGCGTTTTCAGGTCGATGTCGCGCATGGCGGCTGGCCACTCCTTTGACGTTCCGAACGGGAAGCATGAGCCTTCCAAAATACCGCTTTAATGGCGTTTGCGGAATCTCTAAAGTCGAGCCATACACACAAAAGACCGGAGACAGAGCCATGCCCGCGTTCCCCCAGCGCGCCGTGATCCGCGAAGTCGGCCTGCGCGACGGCCTGCAAAGCATTCGAACGATCGTGCCGACCGAACGCAAGATCGAATGGATCGGCGATGCCTACGCCGCCGGTCAGCGCGAAATCGAAGTCGGTTCGTTCGTTCCCGCGCGCCTGTTGCCGCAACTCGCCGATACGGCAGAACTCGTCGCGTACGCCAGAACCTTGCCGGGACTGTTCGTATCGGTGCTCGTGCCGAATCTCAAAGGCGCCGCGCGCGCCATCGAAACACAGGCCGATCTGATGCTCGTGCCGCTTTCCGCGAGCCGCGCACACAGCCTCGCGAATCTGCGCAAGACGCCGGAGGAAGTCGTCGCGGAAGTCGCGCGCATGCGGGCGGCGCGCGATGCATCCGGGTCGAAGACGATGATCGAAGGCGGCATCGGCACGGCGTTCGGCTGCACGATTCAGGGCCGTGTCGATCCCGCCGATGTGCTGCGCTACATGCAATCGCTGCTGGATGCGGGCGCGGATCGCGTCTCCATCGCCGATACGGTCGGTTATGCCGGTCCGTCCGCCGTGCGCGATCTCTTCGAGAAGGCGCGCGCCATCGCGGGCGAGCGTTTCTGGTGCGGTCATTTCCACGACACACGCGGCCTCGCGCTCGCCAATGTCTATGCCGCGCTCGAAACCGGCGTCGCGCGCTTCGATGCGACGCTCGCGGGCATCGGCGGCTGCCCGCATGCGCCGGGCGCGAGCGGCAATGCATCGAGCGAGGACCTCGCGTTCATGCTCGCCGATATGCACATCGACACCGGCATCGACATTCCTGCCTTGCTGAACCTGCGCGCGAAGCTCGCGGGCTGGCTCGACAGCGAAACCCTGCGCGGCGCGCTCGCGCTCGCGGGCTTGCCGGTCACTCACGAATCAACCGCTCCAATCGAAGCCTGAGGACGTCATGAATCAATCAACCCTGCCGCTCGAAGGCGTGCGCGTGATCGAGTTCACGCATATGGTGATGGGCCCGACCTGCGGCATGATCCTCGCGGATCTCGGCGCGGAAGTCATCAAGATCGAGCCGCCCGGCGGCGACAAGACGCGCAATCTGCCGGGCCTCGGCATCGGCTTCTTCCGCTCGTTCAATCGCAACAAGAAAAGCGTCGTCATCGACATCAACACGGAGGAGGGCCGCGAAGCCGCAATCGATCTGATCGGCGAATGCGACGTGCTGCTCGAAAACTTCCGTCCCGGACTGATGGCGAAGTTCGGGCTCGATTACGACACGTTGTCGAAGGCGCATCCGAAGCTCATCTACGTGTCGCACAAGGGCTTCCTGCCGGGCCCGTACGAGAAGCGTCTCGCGCTCGACGAAGTCGTGCAGATGATGGGCGGTCTCGCGTACATGACCGGTCCGGCGGGCCGCCCGCTGCGCGCGGGGACGTCGGTGAACGACATCATGGGCGGCATGTTCGGCGCGATCGGCGTGCTCGCCGCACTACGTGAACGCGACCTCACGGGACGCGGCCAGGAAGTCCAGAGCGCACTCTTCGAGAACTGCGTGTTTCTTTCCGCGCAGCACATGCAGCAATACGCGATGACGCGCGAAGCGCCGCCGCCGATGCCATCGCGCGTATCGGCGTGGAGCGTCTATGACGTGTTCACGCTGGCCGAGGGCGAGCAGCTTTTCATCGGCGCGGTGAGCGACAAACAGTTCGTGACGCTCTGCGACGTGCTGGAGCGCCCCGAACTCGCGCAGGAACCCGGGTTCGCGAACAACGCGATGCGCGTCGCGGTGCGCCCGCATCTGCTGGAGCGGCTCGGCGAGATTCTCGCGCATCATCGCGCGGACGAACTCGCACCGAAGCTCGAAGCGGCCGGCATTCCGTACGCGCCGATCATGCGCCCCGAGCAGTTGCTCGACGATCCGCATCTGAAAGCGAGCGGCGGCCTCGTGCCGATGCAGACCGACGATGGCGGCACCACCGACGTCGTCTTGCTGCCGCTCACGATGGGCGGACGCCGCCCCGGCGTGCGGCAACCGCTCGCGCGCGTTGGCGAGCACACGGATGAAGTGCTGGGGCAACTCAGGAAGAACGTCACGGCATGAAGCCTCGCGACGAGCGCACATAAAAATCGGCGCCGTCGCCAACAGAGTTGCATCAAAGGAGACAAAGCAATGCAGCCAACCTTCAGCGCGGTCGCCGAGCCGCTCGCATCGCCCGACGTGCGCGTCGCCACGACGCCCGGCGCGCAGATTTCCGCGCGCATGGATCGACTGCCGATCACGCGGCATCTATGGATGCTCGTATTTCTCATCTCGCTCGGCGGCTTCTTCGAAATTTACGATCTGATCTTCACCGGCTATATCGCGCCGGGCATGGCGAAGAGCGGCCTCTTGCAGACCACCACGCATGCGTTCTTCGGCTTCACGGGCATCGCGGGCTTCATCGCGGCGACCTTCGCGGGGCTTTTCATCGGCACGTTCTTCTTCGGCTGGCTGCCGGACCGCTACGGGCGACGCAGCGTGTTCACGTTCTCGCTGCTGTGGTACTCGATCGGCTCGGCGATCATGGCGTTCCAGACCACGCCCGAAGGCGTGATCTTCTGGCGCTTCGTGACGGGCATCGGCGTGGGCATCGAGATCATCACCATCGACAGTTATGTGACCGAGCTCGTGCCGCAGCACATGCGCGGCCGCGCGATGGCCTTCAACCAGATGGTGATGTTCGCCGCAGCGCCCGTCGCCGCGCTGCTTTCATACTGGCTGGTGCCGCAAACCGTATTCGGTCTCGACGGATGGCGCGTCGTCGTGCTCGCGGGATCGGCCGGCGCGGTGATCGTGTGGTTCATCCGGCGCGCGGTGCCGGAAAGCCCCCGCTGGCTCGCGATGCATGGCCGCAACGAGGAAAGCGAACGCGTCGTGAGTGAGATCGAGCGCGTGGTGGCGCGCGAATCTGGCGCTGCGTTACCGCCGCCCGCGCCCGTCGTCGAGCAGCCGGCGCATCGGCGCGCGTCGCTTCGCGAGTTGTTCGAGGCGCCATATCGCTCGCGTCTCATCATGCTCGTCGTCTTCAACTTCTGTCAGGCGATCGGGTATTACGGCTTCGCCAACTGGGTGCCGACGCTGCTCATCGGGCAGGGCATCACCGTGACGAAGAGCTTGCTGTATTCGTTCATCATCGCGTTCGCGCTGCCCGTCGGACCGTTGCTCGCCATGTTTTACGCAGACCGCATTCAGCGGAAGTATCTGATCGTCGGCGGCGCGCTCGTCGTGATCGCGAGCGGTCTCGCGTTCGGACAGATGAAATCGCCCGCCGCGCTCATCGCGCTCGGCGTGCTGATATCGCTCGCGGGGCAAACCATCTCGGTCTGCTATCACGCCTATCAGACCGAGCTCTTTCCCACGGCGGTGCGCTGCCGTGCGAGCGGCGTCGTGTACTCGGCGAGCCGCGCGGGCGCGATGATGTCAGGCTTCATCATCGCCTCGCTGTTGAAGGACTTCGGCGTGCCGGGCGTGTTTATCGGCATAACGGTGTGCATGCTGCTCGTGGTGCTGGCAATCGGCCTGTTCGGACCGAAAACCAACGGCTTGCGTCTCGAGGAACTGAATCACTGAGCGGACGGCGCCACGGCCATCCGGCTTTCACCAGACCCACGCGCGGGCTTGCGGACAGGCGCCCGCGCGTGCGGCATCCCGCTCGAGTGCGGGAACAACTCCTGCATGGCATGGCTCCAAACGAGCGACGCAGGCAAAACCGCGTTCGCGATCAATCGTCTCCGTCGCTTCCATCATGTCCAGCCGCCGGCGATGAGCGCAGGCTCGAGCAATATGAACACGCAACTGAGTGAACAATGTAAGTCTCGCCTGTACCGCTTGAAATTCGAGACGCCGCCCGACAGCGTCGCGTTCGTGCTGGCGGACAGCCGCGAGGCGGCATGGCGCATCGGCAAGACGGTAATGGCGGTGCTGCACGGCGTCGGCATTCAGACGGTGTCGCTGCACGAGATTCTGTCGTTACAGGAACTCGTGCGCGTGGGCGTGAGCGAGGAGGAAGACATGCGTATCTTCGAGCTCGCCGTCGCGGACGGCAAGGTCGAGCAATGGACGCACGCGCCGTACTTCCTCACCGACGACACCACGCTGCTCGGAAAATGGGCCGAATTGCGCGCCGATCTCGCCGCCGACGTCGCCCGGACGGCAATGCGCCGCGCCAAATAAGAACGCGGCGCGGATAGGTACGTCCTGTGCTTGAGCACGGTCAGACGCCGTGCATTCGTTGCGGTGCGTGACTCGGCGCACGCGCGCCCGTTTTGCGGCTCATCCCTTTGCGTCGTCCAGGAATGGCGGGGTGCTTCGATGATCCGGTCGTATAACCACAAGGGCTTCGTGCTCGAAGTCGCGATCGAAGCGAATTACAGGCTCGTGCCTTCGCCCGGCACGGTTCGCTATCTTGCAGTCGTGACGATCAGCCGCTCAGGAAGACCGGTCACCGCATTTTCGCCGCTGTGTGTCGGGAGCACGCGCTATTCGAGTTTCACGTCTGCCGAGGACGCGTTGATGAGCGCGCATACGGCAGCTCGCATATTCGTCGATGAATGGGTGCAAGCGGCTTCGTGATCCCTGCGAGACGATGACGAAGCTAGCCGTCTTCGTCATGCGATTCGGAATCGGGTCAAGCGGCGGCGCGCCGGCTCTGCTGTCGGTCCTGAGCGTCGGCGGCGGTGTCGAGTGCTTTATCGAGTAACGCGAGCTTGCGTTGGAGCGACGCCACGCGATGGCTTTGCGACGGGACGAGATCGTATTGCTCGTCCAGTTGTGAAATGCGCATGTCCCAATACTTGGCCGGAAGGCGATCCGAAGCGGCACTGCCTTCGACGAAACTTGCCAGAATCATTTCCAGATGTCGGAGTTCGCCCTCCGCGAGCTGCGCTGAGCGTCGCTGTCGAAATGCGGGGACGGTGGTTGCATCGGCATTTTTCATGTTGCACTTTCCGGCTAGATTTGCAGAGACCTCCATTAAAGCAATCAGCGTTCCGGGCAGGCGATTCAAGCTTATTCAATTTGTTTCGAAATGAAACTCCCAGATGCCGTAAGACCGCCGCAGGCCGTGGCAAACGTTTGCCGCCCCGTTACAATTTTTAAGAAGTTGCCGTCTAAATTTCGCAATGCCGTGCCGACGGCTGTAACTTCGACGCGCTTTCCGTTGGCACACCAGCGGGCAAGATTTGCAAGCGCACGAGATATCCGGGCGAACATATCGACCGATTCGCCTGAATGCGAGTCGTTTCTATCCGCGCGAAAGTTTGTGCGGGCGTGCCTGAAATATTTCGGGTGACTGATTAATTGGAGCGAGGGGAGATTAAGCGCGACTTCGAAAAGAGCACATTAGGATTGAGTAGCGCAATGAATTTAGACCCGTCAAGCCGGGTTTGAACAGGGCGGTATCCTCTCGCGAAACCGCCCCGTGTCCTCAGATAATCTTTCTCGGAGACCTGTAGACGCGAAGAAGCTTAGCAAAAGCCGTGGGTCGATATAAACGCCGTGCGGCGCAATGGACTTCTCCAGAATGCGCAGTAATAACGTCGTCGATGTGCAACAGAAACTTCATCACCGTCCGGCCCTTGTCCTGGCTAAGCGGTTGACCTTAAAGAATAAGAAGGGTATCGCGAACCGATTCGCAGAATCAGCAAAAGATTATTGCGCGCGATACACGGACACATTCAAGTGACCGTCGCATAAAGTGTGTCCCAGTTTCTCGAGGGAAAACAGGCTTTCGATACGGCCGTGAACCCCGGAAGCTTTCGCTTTAAACAGGACACTAGAGAACCATGAAAAAAACCCTTCTCATCGCGGGCATTCTCGGCACGTTCGCAGCAGCAGCCCACGCACAGAGCAGCGTCACGCTGTACGGCACGCTGGATGCAGGTCTCGTCTATACGAACAACTCCGGCGGCCATAACAACTGGCAGCAAGGCAGCGGCTCGGTTTCGGATACTTACTTCGGCCTGAAGGGCAGTGAAGATCTCGGCGGCGGGTTGCACGCGCTCTTCAAGTTGGAGAGCGGCTTCAACCTCAATAACGGCCGCTTCAACGAAAGCAACACGATGTTCAACCGCCAGGCGTACGTCGGCGTTCAGCACGATCAATTCGGCACGATCACGCTCGGCCGTCAATATGATTCGATGGTCGATTATCTGTCGCCGTTCTCGGAAGCGGGCGCGGGGTACGGCAACAATCTGGCCGCGCACCCGTTCGACAACGACAATCTCGATCACTCGTTCTCGATCAAGAACTCGGTCAAGTACCAGAGCGCGAGTTTCGCGGGCTTCAAGTTCGGCGGTCTGTACGGCTTCTCGAACGACGCAGGCCAGTTTGCGAACAACCGCGCGTGGAGCGCAGGCGCTTCTTACGGCAACGGCCCGCTGAATTTCGCCGCGGCTTACCTGCAGACGAACAACTCGCGTAGCAACCTGAACGCGGGCGGCGCAGTTTCGGCCGGCCAGGGCAACAACGCCAATCTGACGGCCGAATTGCAGCGCACGTTCGGCGCGGGCGTGAACTACACGTACGGCCCGGCTACGGTCGCCTTTGTGTGGACCAACACGCACTACGACAACCTGCTCGCCGCATCGCAAGGCGGCACGACGGTGGCGCTGCCGGGAAACACGAATCTGCATCTGAACAACTTCGAGTTGAACGGCCGCTACGCGCTGACGCCGGCACTGAGCCTCGACGCCGCGTACACGTACACGGACGGCAAGGTGACGGGCGCGAACGGTTCGGGCGATCCGAAGTGGCACACCGCGTCGCTGCAAGCCGACTACGCGCTGTCGAAGCGCACCGATGTGTATGTCGAAGGCGTGTATCAGCACGCGTCGGGCGAGCTGGGCAATGCCGGCGCCAACGTCGCGATGATCAACACGCTGTCGCCGTCGTCGACGCAGAATCAGGTCGCGGCAACGGTGGGTCTGCGTCACCGCTTCTAAGCGCCACAGGGCGTCATGAAACGCAACGGCCGCGATCGACGAGATCGCGGCCGTTTTGCTTCAGGCGTTACCTTTTTTCCTCCGAACGCTTGATGAGCTGGTCGATGTCATGCCCCGCGCCGCCCGTGCCCGCGGCGAGGCGTGCCAGCGCGGTCGCGGCCGTGTCGCGGCGCACGCCGCTCTCGGGGCGGAACTGCTTCGGCAGCGCCATGTAGAAGGTCGCGCCCCGATCGGGCGTACCTTCGGCCCAGGCCTTGCCGCCATGCCGCTCGATGATGCGCCGCACGTTCGCCAGCCCGATGCCGGTGCCGTCGAATTTTTCGTTGACGTGCAGGCGCTGGAACACGCCGAAGAGCTTGTCCACGTAGCGCATGTCGAAGCCCGCGCCGTTGTCTCGCACGAAATAGACGACGTGGCCGATCAGCTCGCCCGTGCCCTCGTATGCGCCGATCTCGATCGCCGGCTGTTCGCGTTGCGCGCTGAACTTCACCGCGTTGGACATGATGTTCGCGAACGCGACGTGCAGAAAGACCAGATCGCCTTCGATGGACGGCAGCGCGTCCACCTTCCAGCGCACGCGCGCCGACGCGTGCTCGTCGATATCGTTCTGAATCACCGTATGGACGAGCGCGTAGACATCGACCTTATGCGGACGCAGCGCCGCACGGCCGAGTTGCGCGAATGAAAGCAGATCGTCGACGAGACGGCCGCCGAAACGCGCCGATGTCACGATGCGCTCCAGATAGCCGCGCCCGCGCTCCGACAGCTTGTCGCCATCCATCTGCTTGAGCAGGTCCGCGAAGCTCACGATATGCCTGAGCGGCGCGCGCAGATCGTGCGACACCGTGTACGAGAACCCTTCGAGCTCGTGATTCGCGCGGCCGAGCTCGGTCGCGAGTTGCGCGATTTCCTCCGCGCGCCGCAGCACGATGCCGAGCACCGCCGCGCGAAATTCCAGCGCAATCTCGCGCTCGGCGGCGCGCCACGGCAGCGAGCGATGACGCACGACATCCGTCCACGTATCGAAGCTCACGCGCGGCGACAGCGAGTCCGCGAGGCCCGTGAGTTTCGCGCGCGGGTCGCCGGCCCATTCGATCGTCTGCACGACTTCGCGGCGAAACCAGATCACATAGTTGCGGTAGATCTTCGAGATCGACACCGCCAGAAAACCTGCAACGTCCGGCGAATCGGCGAGCGCGGGGCATTCCTGCGACGCGCGGTCGGACATGACCACGTCCTCGCTCTGATCGTCGAGCCAGTCGACGAGCGCCGTGACGCCGTGCTCGCCCGGCGTCAGGCCGACGAGCGACGTGCGCCCCTCGAAGATCACCGCCGCGCCCGACGAGCGCGTGAAGCCGAGCAGATCGGACGCGTCCTCGACGAGCGAGTCGACGAAGCTGTCCGTATTGGCCATCGACGAAAGCAGCTTCGACAGCATGCGGCGCAGTTCGAGCCGGTAATGCGCTTCGCCCTGCGACTCGCGCGCCTCGATTTGCAGCGAGACGATCTGCGCGACATGCTCGCATGCTGTGCGCACTTCGAACGGCGGCAGGCGCGGCGTCGCGTGATGACAGGAGATGAGGCCCCACAGCTTGTCGTCGACGAGAATCGACATCGACATGGATGCGAGCGTGCCCATGTTGCGCATGTATTGCAGATGCACGGGCGACACGCTGCGCAATGACGCGTAGGTGAGATCGGTCGGGCGGCCGGTCGCCGGATGCAGCGCGGGCACGAGCGGCGCGGCTTCGTAATCGGCGTTCGAAATGAGCCGGATTCGGTTCTTGCGATACAGCTCGCGCGCCTGCGCCGGAATGTCCGAGGCCGGAAAGTGCTGGTTCAGATATGACGGATAGCCAGGCTCCACGGCTTCTGCGAGCACGTTGCCGTTGCCTTCCTCATCGAACCGGTAGACGAGCGTTCGCCCGAATCCGGTGATGCGCGCGATTTCATCCGCGGCGAACTGGCAGAGCTGCTCGATGGTGCGCATCGACTGCACGTCGGTGACGAAGGAGCGCACGAGCGGATAGATCGTCGAGAACACATCGGCGGTGTCCTGCGCCGGTTCGACTTCGACGAACAAAAGCCCTTCATGCCGATGCACGACGATCGCCACTGGCCCGTGCGTCGTCCAGCCGTCGAGCACGACGTTGCCGACATGGATCGTCGCGCCGTCGCGCGTGAGCTGCGCGAGGCCCGCGCTCGCGCGCTCGGCTGCGGGCTGGCCCAATACCGCCGACAGCGCGCGGCCGAGGCAAGCGTCGGGTGCGACGTGCGCGAACTGCGCGACGTTGGCGCTCACCTGCACGATGTGGCAGTGCGCATCGACGCCGAAAAGCACGCCGTGGGGCTGAATGCCGCCGGGAATGTGGATCGGCTCGCGCGCGCATTGCGCGTCGATGGACGCATCGTGCATGTCGGAGCCGGTGATTGCTGCGGTGGAGGTTTTGTCCATCCCTGTCCTGGTATTACGGTTTCGGCGGTTCATCGAGTCGACCGTTTTCGAATCATAGATGGGTTGAGGGTTCAGAAGTGAAGCGGGTGGCGCGTCATGAGATGCGTCCCGCCCGAGGCCGGTGATTTCTACATGTCGCGCAAGGCGCCGCGTCATTTCTACGTAAAGCGCGACGAATGCGCTTGCTGCATGAAACGTACCGCGACATCGCTGATACCATGCGAAGCCGACCCACGCGACGAACGCCGGAGGATACATGCTTCATGATCGCCGCGCGCGCCTGAACGATTGATTCGCGCACGCATTGCCGCGACGGTTCTGTCGGCCGCGATCGTCTGCATCGTTCATGCACCCGATGCCGCCGCGCAGTCGTATCGCGATGTCGCGCCGATCGCACCGCCTGCCGTCGAACGGCCGCGCACGTCGCCGTCGCAGCCCGGGCCGGCCGGCGGTTCGCACGATGTCGCGATTCGCGATCTGCGCGGCATCGCGTTCGTGCGCGCGGATGGCGCATCCGCAACGACGCAATCGGCTGCGGGCGGCGCGATCACGGCGACGGGCCTGCCTGTCCTCACGCCCGATTTTCTCGAGGGCTTTTCGGCCGATCTCCACGCGCCTCTGACTTTCGCGCGCCTCGCCGACATACGGCGCGCGGTCGTGCAGCGATATCGCGCCGCGGGCCAGCCGCTCGTCGATGTGTACGTGCCCGAGCAGGACGTGAGCGATGGCGTCGTGAAGATCGCCATCGCCGAGTTTCGCGCGGGGCGTGTGATACCCAAAGGCAATCGCTATTTCTCCGATGCGCTGCTCGCGCGCGAGATGCCGCTCGCGAGCGGCGAGCCGATCCATGAAAGCGATGTCGCCTCGGGGCTTGCGCTGCTCAACGCGAATCCGTATCGGCGCGTGGACGTGATTTATGCGCCCGGCGCCGCGCGCGATACGACCGATGTCGTGCTGCAAACCGAGGATCGCTTTCCGTTTCGCATCTACGGCGGCTATAACAACGATGGCGTGCGCGATCTCGGACGCGATCGCATTCTCGCGGGATTCGATTACGGCAATCTGTTCGGCATCGATGCGCGCATCGGCTATCAGATGACCGCGAGTAACGATCTGCTGAGCGGCAATCCGGATATCGAGGGGCGGCCCGATCGTCCGCGTTACATCGCGCACGCGTTCAATGCGGTCGCGCCGTTGCCGTGGCTCGATCGCCTCGAGTTGTTCGGCGTGTTCGCGCAGAGCACGCCGCGTCTGCCCGACAGTTACGGGCAAACCGGCATCAGCGCGCAGATCAGTTTCCGGTACGACTGGCGCTTGCCGCCGCTCGATCACGCGGGCGCGTGGCAACAGCAAGTGCAGCTCGGCTACGACTTCAAGCGCTCGAACAACGACCTCGAATTCGGCGGCTTTCAGGTGTTCAATGCGAACACGCATATTCATCAGTTGGTCATCGCCTACGATCTCCTGAAGAGCGATGCTTCCGGCGATACCCATCTGAACGCATCGCTCTTCGTGAGTCCGGGCTATTTCGACAGCAACAGTAACGAGGAAGCGTACGATGCCGCGCGTCTCGGCGCGACGCCCCGCTATCAGTACATGCAGCTGTCGGCGCAACGCGACATGCCGCTCGGCAAGTCCGGCTTTTCGGTGGCGGCGCGCGGGCTCGTTCAGTGGACGGGCACCACGCTCTTGCCCAGCGAGGAACTCGGGCTGGGCGGCGATGCCACCGTGCGCGGCTATGAGCCGTATGCGGCGCAGGGCGATCGCGGATGGAACCTGCAGACGGAACTGCGCGCGCCGGCGATATCGGCGGGCATCGCGGCGATGCAGCCGTTCGTGTTCTTCGACGCGGGACACGTGTGGAATCGCATCGCCGAATTCGGCGAGGTCAATAATGCGTCGCTGGCGAGCGTCGGAGCGGGGATTCGCGTGCAGGCCGGACGCTTCGTCAGCTTTCGCGGCACCTATGGATTTCCGCTGAAGGCCGTGGTGCCGAATGGATCGAAGGCGCCGGTCGGCGAGATCTTTCTCGTGATCGGGAGCTAGCGCGCCGGACTGCGCGCCGCGCCGTCCAGCGGTGTAGTTGCACGCGTTTCAGGGCTGCGCCTGCTGCCACTGCAAGACAGGATGCGTCGCCCCTGCCGGCATCGCCCAGACCCCGCCCGACGGGATGTTCCAGTCGAGGAAGTTCGACGGGTTGCTCATCTGCGCGGTGCTGAGCCCGTTTGAATCGGGCGGAACGGTGCCCGAATTCGACCCCGCCGCTTGCGTGCGAATCGTCGTGTCCTTGTTCCAGTAGACGTTGTTGTGAATCGCGCCCTGGTTGTACGCCGCGATGCCGCCTTCCGGATCGCCCGGAGGCCCGCCGCCGCCAACCTGCCCGGTCGCGAACGATTCGTTGATCACGCCTGTGCTGCCGTTGGCATACACGATTCCGCCGCCGCCGCCGAAACCGCCCACGTCGCCCGTTGCGTACGACTGCGTGATCAGTCCGTTGTTGAAGGCGACGAGCCCGCCCGTCTCGCCATGCGTCCCGGCGTAGGTCGTGCCGGTCGCGAACGACTGCGCGATCGTGCCGTTGTTCACGCCAACCAGCCCGCCCGCGGGAATCTGATAGCCGACATCCGCCGTGCTCGACGACCGTTCGATAACCCCGTTGTTCACGCCGACGAGGCCGCCCGCGCCGGCGCCGCCGAAGCCGTTCTGCCCGACGCCGCCCGTCGTGTTGACGTAGGTGACGAGACCGTTGTTCTGGCCCGCGAGCAAGCCGAACGCCCCCGATGAATAGTCGCCCGTCCTGGCGTCGGTGAGATTCAGATTGCGCACGACGCCGCTCGCGCCGATCACGCCGAACATGCCGTAGCGGTCGTCGTTCAGATTCGCTACGGTCGCGAGCTTGTCGATCGTGTGGCCGAAGCCGTCGAACTGGCCGGTGAAAGGCGTCCGCGTCGCGCCGATCGCCGTGAAGGAGTTCGGATAGGCGGTCGCGCTCGCGTCGATGTCCTTGCCGAGCGCGTAGTTGCCCGCGAGGTCTTTCGACATGTTCGAGAGATCGGCGAGGGTGTTCACGAGCCGGTACGCGGTCGTCTGCGAGACGAGGCCGCTATACGGCGCGGCCGTCCATCCGCTGTTCGTGAGCAGCGTGCCCGGCGCGTAGCTGCCGTTCATGTCATAGAGCGCGCTGACGATGCCGCCGCTCTTCGACCAGTCGATCGTGCCGCCATTCGTCACGCTGCCGCCGTTGTCGATGCCGCCCGCGTCCGCGCGCAGCGTCAGATTGCCGTTGCCCGCGTTGCCGATGGTCGCGCCCGCGCCGATCGCCACGCCATGCGCCGCGCCGAGCGTGAGCGATGCATTGCCGTTCCACTGGACGTTGCCGCCCACGGTCAGATCGCCGCCGCTGGCTTCGACATCGACCGATGTGCCGTTGAAGAGACTGCGCGCGAGCGAGTCCGCGTTGGCCTGATCGACCGTGAAAGTCGGCGCGCCGAGCTTCCATGTGCGCGCCTGCACATTCGCGCCCACGATGTCGAGCGCGTTCCCGCGCGTCTCGACCGTGCCGCCGCTGCCGTCCGCGTTCATCGCGCCGATCGTGCCGTTCGCATGCACCGTGCCCTGGTCCGCGACCAGCCAGACGTGGCCGTCGCGCGTCGCGGTGCCGGTCGCGCGGGTCGCGGCGCTGTTGCCCGCGAGCGCGTACACATTGCCGTCGGCGGCCTGGAGGCTCGCCTGCGCCGCCTGGATCATGCCGCCGTTCATCGCCGTGCCGCCGCTGCCCGCCTGCACGAAGACCTGCTGTCCGCCCGACGCATCGCGCAGGAGCACCTGATTGCCCGCCGCGATTTCCGTCGTGCCCTGCGGCGTGCTGATGCGGCCGCCGTTCACCGCCGCCGTGCGCGATACGAGAAACACGTCGCCGCCGCTCGATCCGATGGTGCCGAGATTGATGACCATGCCGTCGCCGCCGCCCGAGAGCGTGAGCGGGCCGCCCTGCATGAACGCGCCGTTGTCGATGTCGAGTGCCGATGCGACGAAGCGGCCGCCCGTCGCGACGACACCGCCCGGGCCGACGAGCACGCCCTGCGGATTGACGAGATACACGCTGCCCGTTGCGCTCAGCTGCCCGAAAATCACCGATGCTTCGCCGCCGCTCACGCGATTGAGCGTCGCGCCGGTTCCGTTGTTGAACGTAACTTGCCGTCCGCTGCCGATCGAGAAGCTGGTCCAGTCGATGACGCCGCGCGTGGATGTCTGACTGATCGTGACCGACGGGCCGCTGCCGCCGCCGCTGATCGCGCCGCTGCCCGCGACGAACCGGCCGCCGTCGGGCAAGGGCGGCGCGGCGCCTGCGGGATTGGCGCACGTCAGGCCCGCGACGAGCGGCACGAGCATCGCGAGCGGCCGCACACGCGTGCGGCGAATCCGGGTTCGAGGAAGAAACGGACGAATGTTGCGCTGCATGACGACCTCCGGTCGGTGTCGATTGTTCTCATCGTTCTTGGCCGCTGACGGTGTAGCCGCTTTTCGGCCCGACGATCCAGGACACCGCCGGGAGGCGCGAACATCGACGTGCGAGCAGGCGCGCCGATGGTAGCGCCCGCGCCCCGTGCGCCAATGTGGGGTTCCGCACATTCGTGCCGGTCGAGAAAATGTCCGGGCCCGAACGCGGTACGCGTCGGGACCCGTGCGCGACGTGGCATGAAAATTTATCGCCGCTGCGCGGAAAAGTCCGAGGGGAAGAAGCCTTGCGTTATTGCGAAGGCCTGCGCCGGCTCGTCAGCTCGAGCCGGCACTCGTGATAGATGCGCTGCACGAGCGCGCATTCGTAGTCGAGATCCTCGCCTTCGAGAATGCGCTCGATGTCGCCGCGCGAGGCGTCGGCGTCGAGCGTCGTCGAGAAGCGCTCGGCGAGTGCCTGCGCCGCCGCCGAAAGCCGCGCGGTCTCGATCCACTCCGCCGCGCGATGGTGCCGGTCGAGCCAGCGATGCGCCGCGCGCACCTGAAAGGAGGTATCGGGCCAGTCGCCTTCGATGTAATACGCGCCGAGCAGTCCGCACGTGAGCCAGCACATCAGATGCACCCGGTCGTCGGGTCCGAGGGGATAGCGCACTTGACTCATGATGGCGGCATCGAAATGGCCCATCGGGAAGACGCATCGACGATAGCATGCCGCACATGCGCCCGACATGCGGCTCGCGTATGTCCTCACGCGGGCCGCATGTGTCCGGAGAATTCCTCGAACGAAACCGCTCATATCGTGACCGTCACCACGAGCCCGCGCGGCGCGGCATCCGCGAGTTCGACCTTCGCGCCCATGCGCGCCGCAATCGTGCCGACGATGGAAAGGCCGAGGCCCGAGCCGTCCTCGTCGCTGCCGAGCACGCGATAGAACGGATCGAAGACGCGCGCGCGTTCCTCCGGCGCGATGCCGGGACCGCTGTCCTCGATGCGAATCCACGGCCGCGCATTCGCCAAGCCCGTCGAGAGGTCCACGCGCCCGCCCGGCGGCGTGTATCGGATCGCGTTATCGACGAGATTCTTCACCATGATGGTGAGATCGGCTTGCGGCGCGCGGATGTGGACGTCATCGACGCTCGACACGCCGATGTCGATGTCCTTCGCTTCCGCGAGCGGCATCAGATCCTCCAGCACGTTGCGAAAGACTTCCTGCACGCGCAGATGCGCCGTGTCGGCGTCGTTGCGTTGCTGCAGGCGCGCGAGCGTCAGCAATTGATGCAGCAGCGAGCGCGTGCGCGCGAGACCGCGCCGGAGCGCATCGAGCCGCTGGCGCGCGGTGTCCGGCAATTCGGATGCGGCGAGCCGCTCGGCCTGCAACGACAAGGCGGTCAGCGGCGAACGCAATTCGTGCGCGGCATCGGCGACGAAGCGGCGCTGCAACGCCACCGACGCTTCAACGCGCGCGAGCAGCCGGTTGATTGCGACCACGAAAGGCGCGATCTCGCTCGGCAGCGCGTCGCCGGAAAGCGCGGACAGATCGTGCTCGGGGCGCGTGTCGAGACCGGCCGACAGCGCCGTGAGCGGCCGGAACATGCGTCGCACGATCAGATGCAGCGCCACGAGCAGCACGAGTGCGAGCGCGGCGAAGGGCATCACGGTGGCGAGCGCGCTGTTGCGGGCGATCTCGTCCCGGCCCGCCGTCTGCTGGCCGATCACGGCGCGTGTGCCGTCGTCGAGCGTGGTGACGGCAAGACGCCACGGCGTGCCGTCGACGATCGCGTTTTGCAGGCCATCGGGCAGGCCGGGTGGGAGCGCGAGCGGCGCGCGCTCGGCGATCGTCTGAATCACGAGCTTCGATTCCGCGTCCGCGCCGTCGACCTTGGCGAGCGCTTCGCGCCGCATCACGGCGAGCGTGCGCGGCGTGACGAGTGCGGCGATCTGCTTCAACTGGCCGTCCTGCAACTCGTTCGCCTCGTGAAGCGCCGTCTTGAAGGCGATCACGCCGCCCGCCGCCGCAATCACGACGATCAGCGCCGACAGCCAGGCCGACAGCCTGAACTGAAGCGAACGCGTCACGATTCCTTCGAAACCATCCAGCCCACGCCGCGCACGTTCTTGATCGCGGTGGCGCCGAGCTTCTTGCGCAGCGAATGGATCAGAAACTCGACCGCGTTGCTTTCCACTTCCTCGTTCCAGCCATAGATGCGATCTTCGAGCTCCGCGCGCGAGAGGATCGCGCCGGGGCGGACCATCAGCGATTGCAGCAGCGCGAATTCGCGGCTCGAGAGGCGCGTCGCGATGTCGCCGCACGTGGCTTCGCGCGTCGCCGGATCTAGCGTGAGCACGCCGTTCGTCATGAGCGGCGCGGCCTGTCCGCCACGGCGGCGGATCACGGCGCGCATGCGCGCCTTCAGTTCGGCGATGTCGAAGGGCTTGATGAGGTAGTCGTCGGCGCCTTCATCGAGGCCGCGAATGCGCGCTTCGACGGAATCGCGCGCGGTGATGATGATGAGCGGCACGTGATGCGCCCCGCGTCGCACGGCGCTCAGCACGTCGAGGCCGTCGGCGCCGGGCAGGCCGAGGTCGAGCAGGATCGCATCGTAGACGTGCGTGGTGAGGCTCGTGAGCGCGAGCTTGCCGTCGCGCACCCAATCGACGGCGTAGCTGCTCTCGCGCAGTTCGTCCTGCACGGATTCGCCGATCATGCGGTCGTCTTCGACGAGCAATACCCTCATGGCGTGTCTCCGGGCAGTCATGGCTTTTGTCGACGCTCGACGGATGGCGCTGGCTTCATCTTGCGGTCTTCACGTTCAGAGAAGCCGCAAGCGTAGCGGAGGGAAGCTTAGGAAATGCTTAGGATTTCCCGGTGCGCGAGACGCACCGGGCGGTTGCTCCGACGTGAGCGTCAGAACGCGTGCCGCAACGCCACCCGCGCGACGAACTGCTCCGAATTCGAGGACAAGCCCTGCGTGCCCGGAATGAACGCCTGATCCATGACGGAACCGGTCGATGTGCCGGCGATCTTCTGATACGCGCCCTGCAGATAAACGTCAGTGCGCTTCGACAGGAAATAATCCGCCATCAGACCGGCCGAATGGATGTGCGGCTTCACGGTGCCCGCGGTCGAATCGTAGGTCTCGATCGAATACACGTATTGCGCGCCGACGAAGAAGGCCGGCGTGAACTGATACTTCCCGTTCACTTCGAAGTTCTGATACTTCAGGTTCTTCAAAGTGTTCCCCGCCGATGCGAGCGGCAAGCCGATATAGCCGTTCGTCGACGGATCGCGATAACTCGAATTCGTGTACGCGAAACCCGCGGTCGCATTGCCGAACGTGTAGTTCACGCCCGCGCCGAAGATCTGCATGCGCCGGGCGATGAAGCTCGCGTCGTTCGTCGCGATTGCCCCGTTCGCATTCGAGCCCGTGCCGTCGGCGCGCAAATAGGCCGCGCCGACCAGCAAGCCGCCGCTGGCATACGACGCCCCGACGCTGTACTGCCGGTTGGCCGCAAAGTTCGCGTCGTTGCTGAAGCTATACGTGCCGCCGAAGCGCAAGCCCGCGAGCGTCGGGCTCGCGTACTTGACCGTGTTGTTCACGCGAAACGAGTTGTCGGTGTTGTCGTTATCGAACGGATGCGCGAAGAGATAGCCGGCCCAGTTGCCGTTGGCTGTCGTCGGCGCGAGATAGTCGACCACGGAATCGTACTGGCGGCCGAGCTTGAGCGAGCCGAAACGGTCGTCGCTCACGCCCACGTACGCCTGCCGGCCGAACATGCGTCCGCCTTGCCCCGCCGCGCCATTGCTCAGGTTCACGCCGCTTTCGAGCTGGAACACCGCCTTCGTGCCGCCGCCGAGTTCCTCGACGCCGCGCATGCCCCAGCGGCTGCCTGCGGCGTAACCGCTCGTGAGCTCATAGACATGATTACCGCCGACGTTGCTCGTGTAATCGAAGCCTTCGTCGAGGATGCCGTACAGCGTGACGCTGCTTTGAGCATGAGCTGATGTTGCGATGCACGCGAGCGCGGCCAGGGAAATTGCTTTGTTTCTCATGAAAGTCTCAAGTCTTTTACTTATTCGTCAAGAAGTCCAAACCATCGATGTGGACGGGACCGCGAGCGACGGATTGTGCGCGATGCAAGTGCGGCTGCAAAAGGATTTAGTCGAACAGCAAGCGTGAGTTTTGCGAATGTTCTTCCAGAAAATTCTTCGCTTGTCGTTGCAGCGCGAGGCGCGGAAGAATGCGCCGCAGATGCGTTGCCTTGTCGCAGCGGTTGCCCGACATGCCGGCAACCGGGCGGCATGACGCAGAGCGACCAAGGAATCCGCCAGACATGAAGCCAGAACGCAATTTTGTGAACGGACGTTTCATCGAGCCCGTGAGCGAGCACGTCACCGCCATCCTGAATCCCGCGACCGAAGAAGTGGTGGGGCACGTCCACGACGCGCCGCGCGAGCAGGCGCTCCTGGCCGTCGAACAGGCCGCCTGCGCGCAGCGTCTGTGGCGCGTGATGCCCGCCGCCGAGCGCGGCGAGCACATGCAGCGTCTCGCCCACGCCATCGTCGAAGCCTCAGCCGGGATCGGCGCGGCGCTCGCGGCAGAGTCCGGCAAGAGCCTGCTCGATGCGACCAACGAAGCCGTCTACGCCGCGCAGATCACGCGCTATCACGCGGAATGGGCGCGCCGTATCGAAGGCGAAGTCATTCCGAGCGATACGCCGAACGAGAATCTCGTGCTGCATCGCGAGCCGATCGGCGTCGTCGCGTGCCTGATTCCGTTCAATTTCCCGATCTATACGCTGATGCGCAAGATCGCCCCAGCGCTGATCGCGGGCAACACGGTCGTCGTGCGTCCGAGCAACAACACGCCGCTGTCGGCGTTCGAGCTGGCGCGCGCCGTGGAGCGCGCGGCGCTGCCTCCGGGCGTGGTCAATATTCTCGCGATGGATCACGCAACGGCCGAAGCCGTCTGCACGCATCCGAAAGTCGGCATGATTACGTTGACGGGCAGTGTCAACGCGGGCCGCAAGGTGCTCGACTACTGCAAGGCGAACATCGCGAAGCCTTCGCTGGAACTCGGCGGCAAGACGCCCGCGATCGTCGAGCCGGACGCCGATCTGCAAAAGGCCGCGCGCGAACTCGTCGCATCGAAGCTCACGCATAGCGGTCAGCTCTGCACGGCCATCGAGCGCGTCTATGTGCACGAGAGCGTTCACGACGCGTTCGTCGGCCTGCTGCGCGAGCAGATGATGGCGAAGCGCATCGGCGACCGTCACGAGGACGCGAGCAACATGGGACCGCTCGTCAACAAGGCATCGCGCGACGGCATTCACGCGATGGTCCGCCGCGCGATCGAAGCGGGCGCGACGCTCGAAACCGGCGGCGAGGTGCCGGATCGCAAGGGCTTCTTCTATCCGCCGACGCTGCTCTCGAACTGCCGTCAGGACATGGAGATCGTGCAGGAAGAGACCTTCGGCCCGGTGCTCGCGGTGCTCGGGTACGCGAGCATCGACGAAGCACTCGCGATGGCCAATGACCACCAGTTCGGCCTCTCGTCGGTGCTCTACACCGAGAACTACCGCACGGCGATGAAGGTCGCCAACGCGATCGAAGCGGGCGAGCTCTACATCAACCGCACGCCCGCCGATCCGTATCAGGGCTTCCACGCCGGCTGGAAGCGCTCCGGCATCGGCGGCGACGACGGCAAGCACGGCATGCTCGAGTTCACGCAGACGCGTCTCGTCGTCATGAAGTACTGATTCTCGCGGCCGGTGCCGGCCGCATCCGCTTTTTACCCTCAACAAGAACATATGGAAGGTTCAGCCGCGCGGCATCGACATGCCGCGCGCCGCTGCCCTTCGAGGAGCACGCCTGTGTCATCGAATCCCGCTCAATCCGGCCGAAGCGTCAACGCGCCGCGCGAAAGCACGCGCGCCGACCGCTATATCCAGCTCGCGCTGCTCGTGATCGCCGCTGGCGCCATCTATCCGATTCTGTATCTGCGGCAGGTCTATCAGCCGACGATGCTCGAAGTCTTTCACATCACCGAAGCGCAACTGGGTTATCTCTACTCCGCGCTCGGCACGATCTTCCTCGTTTGCTATCTGCCGAGCGGCTGGCTCGCGGATCGCGTCGCGCCGCGCGTGCTCATCAGCTTTTCGCTGATTGCGACGGGCGCGCTCGGGCTGTGGTATTCCACGGCGCCGTCGTTCGGCTCGCTGATCGCGATCTTCGGCGGCTGGGGCCTGACGACGGGTCTCACGTTCTGGGCCGCGATCATCAAGCGCGTGCAGATGATCGCCGCCGCCGACGAGCAAGGCCGCTTCTTCGGCTTTCTCGATGGCGGCCGCGGCCTGATCGAAGCGCTGCTCGCGACGCTTGCGATCGGTCTTTTCGCCTGGACGACGCAGACGCGCGGCGAGTCGGCTGTCGCGGGCTTCCGGCTCGTCGTCTACATGTACGCGTTCCTGTGCATCGGGCTCGGCGTCGTGCTCGGCCTCGTGCGCGACCCGCAAGGCGCGCAGCCCGCGCAAGGCGCGCGAGAAAAGCGCAACGTGTTCCGCGATCTCGCCGTGCTGCTGAAGAATCCGCAATTGTGGCTGCTGTCGGCCATCGTGTTCTGCGGCTATCAGGTGTTCTGGGCGACGTACAGCTTCTCCGCGTATCTGCATGAGAAGGAAATCGGCTTGTCGGTGGTCGCGGCGGGCTTCATCACGACGGCCAAGTTGTGGATGCGCCCGATCGGCGGCATCGGCGGCGGCTTTCTCGGCGACCGCTCCTCGAAGTCCTCCGTGCTCGTGTTCGCGCTGTTCGCGGCGGCCGGCGCGCTGCTCCTGCTGATGGCGGCGCCCACGATCGGCAGTCACGTGCTCATCACGGTGATCGTGCTTTTCATCGGCGTGATGACGTATGCGATTCGCGGCCTCTACTGGTCGCTGCTCGATCAATGCAAGGTGCCCGCCGAAACGATGGGCCTCGCAATCGGCCTCGTTTCGATGATCGGCTATTCGCCCGATGCCGTGCTGCCGCTCATCAACGGCTATCTCACGCAGAACTTTCCGGGCGCGCATGGCTATCAGCTCTATTTCGGCTACATCGCGGTCATGTCCGCGCTGGGCGGCGTGGCCGGCCTCGTCTTCAAACATCGACTGAACAAAGTGGGAGCGCAACAATGAAAATCGCCGCACTTGAAACGCATATTGTCGCGGTGCCGCCGCCGCACGTCGGCGGCATGTACTGGATTTTCGTGAAGCTGCGCACCGTGTGCGGCATCGAGGGCGTCGGCGAGATCTACTCCGCGACGTTCCATCCGAAGGCGATGACGCCGGTCATCGAAGACGTGTTCGAACGCTATCTGCTCGGCCACGATCCGCACCATGTCGAGCGCTTCTATCGCGAGGCGTATTCGAGCGGCTTCACGCAGCGCCCCGATCTCACGATGATGGGCGTCGTCAGCGGCCTCGAAATGGCATGCTGGGACATCATCGGCAAGGCGGCGGGCAAGCCAGTCTACGAGCTGCTCGGCGGCCGCGTGCACGAGCGCCTGCGTTCGTACACCTATCTATACCCGAAGAACAGCCGCGGCGAATACGACTACGACGATCCCGATCTCGCCGCCGAATGCGCCGCGCATAACGTCGCGCTCGGCTTCACGGCGGTGAAGTTCGATCCGGCCGGCCCGTACACCGCGTATTCCGGCCATCAGATTTCGCTCGAAGTGATGGACCGCTGCGAGACGTTCTGCCGCAAGGTGCGCGAGGCTGTCGGCAGCAAGGCCGATCTGCTGTTCGGCACGCACGGGCAGATGGTGCCGTCGTCGGCGATTCGTCTTGCGCAACGGCTCGAGAAGTTCGATCCGCTGTGGTTCGAAGAACCGGTTCCGCCGGGGCAGGAAGGCGCGATGGCGCAAGTCGCCGCGAAAACCAGTATTCCGATTGCCGCGGGCGAGCGCCTGACGACGAAATACGAGTTCTTCAAGTTGCTCGAAGCGCGCGCGGCGTCGATCCTGCAATTCAACGTCGGGCGGGTGGGCGGTCTGCTCGAAGCCAAGAAGATCGCGAGCCTCGCCGAGGTCCATTACGCGCAGATCGCGCCGCATCTCTACAACGGTCCGGTCGGTGCGGCTGCGAGCATCCAGATCGCCGCGTGCTCGCCGAACTTCCTGATTCAGGAAAGCATCGGCACATGGGACGGCTTCCACGCCGAGGTGCTCAAGTCGAAGATCCGCTGGGAAGAGGGCTACATCGTTCCGTCGACGGAGCCGGGCTTGGGCGTCGAACTGAACATGGATGTCGTGCGGGCGCATACGCCGTACACCGGCGAGCGCCTGCACTTGCAGATGGCGGCCAGGCCCGCCGACGTGAAGGATCTCGCGCCCGCGAAGGGCTGAACGCAGGGCACAGAAAGCATGAAGAGCATGGAATTCGATTACATCATCGTGGGCGCCGGATCGGCGGGCTGCATTCTTGCCAATCGCCTCACCGAGTCCGGCGAGCATTCGGTGCTGCTGCTCGAAGCGGGCGGCGCGGACGATTCGTTCTGGTTCAAGGTTCCGGTTGGCTTCACGAAGACCTACTACAACCCGGAATACAACTGGATGTACTACAGCGAGCCGGAAGCGCAACTGAAAAACCGCTCGCTGTATTGTCCGCGCGGCAAGGTGCAGGGCGGTTCCGGCTCGATCAACGCGATGATCTACGTGCGCGGCCAGCCGCACGATTTCGACGACTGGGCGCGCGCGGGCAACGCGGGCTGGGGCTACCGTGACGTGCTGCCCTATTTCCGCCGCCTCGAATCGCACTGGGCCGGCGACACGCCGTATCACGGCGCGCACGGTAAGATCAGGATTTCGTCGATGAAAGACGGCGCGCATGCCATCTGCGGCACGTTCCTCGAAGGCGCGCGGCAAGCGGGTTTTCCCGTCACGGGCGACATCAACGGCGAGGACTACGAAGGCGCGACCATCTACGACATCAACGCACGCAATGGCGAGCGTTCGTCGAGCAGCTTCGAGTATCTGCATCCGGTGCTCGGGCGCAAGAACCTGCGCGTGGAGCGCCATGTGAGCGTGAGCCGCGTGCTGTTCGACGGCAAGCGTGCCACGGGCGTGATGGCATCGCGCAACGGCGAAGCGCTGCAATTCCGTGCGAAGCGCGAAGTGATTCTGTCGGCGGGCGCGGTCGATTCGCCGAAGCTGATGCAGCTTTCCGGTCTCGGCGACGGCGCGCTGCTCGCGCGGCACGGCATTGCGCTCGTGCATGAATTGCCGGCCGTCGGCAGGAATCTGCAGGATCACTTGTGCGTGAGCTTCTACTATCGCGCGACGGTCGAGACGCTCAACGACGAGCTCGGCTCGCTCTTCGGCAAGGTCAAGGCCGCCATGCGTTATCTGAGCTCGCGCAAGGGGCCGCTTTCGATGAGCGTGAACCAGTCGGGCGGCTTCTTCAAGGGCGATGACGACGAGGCGCAGCCGAACCTCCAGCTCTATTTCAATCCGCTCTCGTATCGCATTCCGAAGAGCAGCAAGGCGCAGCTCGAACCCGAACCGTATTCGGGCTTCCTGCTGTGCTTCAACCCGTGCCGGCCGACGAGCCGTGGATCGATCGAGATCGCGTCCAGCCGCGTGGAAGACGCCGCGAAGATCAGGATCAACGCGCTGACGACGCCGAGGGACATCCGCGAAGCGGTGCAGGGCAGCAAGCTCGTGCGCAAGATCATGAGCTCGGCCGCACTGCGCGCGATCACCGCGGAAGAGATTTCGCCGGGACCGGACGTGCAGAGCGACGCCGACATGCTGGAGTACTTCCGCGAGCAATCGGGCTCGATCTATCACCTGTGCGGTTCCTGCGCGATGGGCCCGGACGCGCGCACGGCGGTCGTCGACGAGCGCTTGCGCGTGCATGGCGTGCAGGGGCTGAGGATCGTCGATGCGTCGATTTTTCCGAACATCACGTCAGGCAATCTCAATGCGCCGGTCATGATGGTCGCCGAGAAAGGCGCGGACATGATTCTGGACGACGCGCGAACGGTCGTCGGGCAAGTCCCGACGCCGGCGGAGCCTGCCGCGATCGCCTGATCCGAAGCGGCATAATTTGCCTCGATCCGTAAAATGTCGCTTCATGGCGGCGTTATTCCGGCGTGGATGCGTGTTCAATGCACGCAGCAAACGCAAGGAAGGGAGACCGATTTGAAGCGAAAAATGCCGGCCCTGAACGCGCTGAGGGCCTTTGAAGTGGCAGGGCACACCGGCAGCTTCACGCGCGCCGCGGAGATGCTGCATGTGACGCAAAGCGCGGTGAGCCGCCAGGTGCGCCAGCTCGAAACGCAACTCGGCGAGCCGCTGCTGTTGCGCCGGCATCATCATCTGGAGTTGTCGGCGACGGGGCGGCACTTGCTGCAGGCGCTCAGAATGTCGTTCGACCGCATCGAGCTGACGGTGCGCAGCATTCAGGAAAGAACGCATTTAAGGCGACTGCGCATCAACGCGCCGCCCACGTTTTCGAGCCGCTGGCTGATGCCGCGCCTGCAATCGTTGCGCGCGGCCGCGCCGGACCTCGAAATCTCGCTGACCACGCGCCGCAAGGACGATCTCGTCGAATCGGGCGCGCTCGACTGCGCGATTCGCTTCGGCAATGGCGAGTGGGACGGGCTCGACAATCAGTTGCTGATGAACGAGCGGCATATCGCCGTATGCTCGCCCGCGCTTCTCGGCGAGCGCGATTCATCCGGCATCGACCTGAACGAATTCACGCTGCTGCACGTGCTCGCCGCCAGCGATCAGCGGTATCTCACCTGGCAGCACTGGCTCAAGGCGGCGAATATCGATAACGTCGATACGCGCGGCGGCTACGAGTTCGATCTGCTCGATCATGCGATTCGCGCCGCCGTCGACGGCCTCGGCGTCACGATTGCCGATCGTCACATGATCGCGCCCGAGTTGCAGCAGGGCACGCTCGTGCCGATCGTCGATGTCGAGGTGGACGGGCACCAGTCCTACTGGCTCGTCACGCGGACCGGCCAGGACGATGCGCCGCAGGTCGCGCTCTTTCGCGAGTGGCTGCGCGCCGAGATCGACAAGCAGGTGTGCCGGCCGGGCGGTAAGCAAGGCGCGCGCGACTAGCGGAGACGATCACGCGGCGATCTCGGCAATGGCCTGTTCTTCCGTGGACGCGAGACGCTGCCTTTCGGCGTGGCGATCCGCAGCGTGCGCGATCTCATCGCACTGATGCTCACGGGCGCGACGAAAGGCGCGCCGGCGGCATGTTGAAAACCGAAACGGCGTGTTTCGAGGGAAGCGGCGAGCGATCGTCGCATTCCTATTGGCTGCGAAGGGGTTCGGTACTAGTCTCGATGTCGCCGGCTCGCAGGCCGTCATTGAAGGAGTATCAAGACGATGTCGAAACGCTTTCCGCTGAATCCGAAACATCCCGAGCGTAATTGCTGGGGTTGCGATCACTATTGCGCGACGGACGCCCTGCGCTGCGGCAACGGTTCGAGCCGCACGCAGCATCCGGCCGAACTGCTCGGCGACGACTGGTACGAACAGGGCGACTGGAATCTCGATATCGTCGGGGACGCGAAGTCGATTCAGCCCGGCGTCGCACGATCGGATTGATTGGCGTGCAGAAGGACAATTTCGACGAGCGCACCGAAGGCGCTTTCGCAACGCGTCCCCTTGCATGGTAAACAGCGCCTGCTCACCTACAAAGGAATACGCGCGGTGAAGCATGTACCGTCGTCGATCGACGAGCACACTTCCAGCGTGCCGCCATGTGCCTCGACGATCTGCTTGCAGATGTACAGTCCCAGGCCCAGTCCTCCGCCCGGTGCGCTGGTTTTCGGCCGCCAGTAAGGTTCGAATACGCGCTGGAGCACCTGCGGTGGAATCGGCTCGCCAGCGTTCGACACCGAAAGTACGAGTGTCCCGGATTCGACGATAGCGCGCACGACCACGGGCGCATCTGGCGAACCGTGCGTCAGCGCATTCGCGAGCAGATTCGACATGAGCTGCTGAAGGCGAGCGAGGTCGCAGCGAGCCGGCCCCTCCACGGAGATCGAGCAATCGACCGCTCTCGACGGATACGTCATGCACAGTTCGTCCACGACCGCTCGCAGGTGAACGCCAAGGTCGCTTTCGTCGGCCAGTGCGACGACCATGCCGGAACCCATGCGGCCGCGCGCGAAGTCCATCACGTCATCGATGAGTCTGGCCATTCTCAAAGCCGAGCGCTTCAGCCGCTGTCCGATCGCCTCGATGTCGGGCTCCGCTTTGCGGCGGCTCAATAGCTCAGCTGTCGCACTGACGGCCGACAACGGGCTGCGCAAGTCGTGGCCCAGAACGGCGATGAATTGTTCGCGCAACGTGGCCGTTTCACGTTCGAGAAGCAATTGCGATTCGGTCGACCGCTGCCTCTGCTCGCTGTCCAACTGCATGCCGATCAGATTGGCGAAGACCTCGAACATACGAACGATTTTCGGATCCGAGACGGCCGCCGGGCTCGCGTCGATCGCGCAGAGATTGCCGAAGTACTCGCCGCCCGGCAATACGATCGGGACGGAGATGTAGCTTTTCAGGCCGTAAATCGCCGGGGTATGGTGGTCGCGATACTTCTCGCTCTGCGTGAAGTCGTCGATGACGATCGCCAGCCGCGCGGCGCGAGATTCGAAGCAAAGCGTGGAGTGAAGTTGCAGTTGTCCGCCCGGCTTGAGGCCGAATCCTACTTTGTCGAGTACGGCGCACGCGGTCCAGGTTGCATCGGTCACGCGTGCGACGGCGGCAAAGCCCATCCCGGTCTCTTCGCAGATCATCTTCAGCATCGAAGGGACGGCGCCGATACGCGCAACAGCGCCGATGTCGCGCGCCAGTGCCTCGTCGGAATCCACTGCGTTGATTATGTTTTCCATGTTTGCTGCGTACGCGTCCGAGTTAGGGCTTCGACAGGATCAGTCAGAACTACCGGGGTGTTGGAATTTCGGCTCCGGACGATTAGCCTACTACACCAAAGCGTCGGCACGGTTTCTGCTCCCGGTGGTCAGAGGCCTGAATTCTCGTTCGTACGATTGGGCTTCGCGTGTTTCGGGTATTGCGGGGAGGCAAAAATGAAGAGAGTAAGAATCGACCTCTTGCGTCCCACACAGGTGACGCACGGTTTTCGGGAAATCCTCGACAAGACGAAAGTCTACGAGTCGCTGTCGGGCCATGATCTGGAAATGGCCATCGCCGAAAAGCCGGTTCCTGTCGTGCTCGGTCCCGGCGGCGCACCGTATGTCATCGACCATCATCACGTTGCGACCGCGCTGTGGCGCGCCGCGATAAAGAGCGTGCCCGTCGTTCTGGTGGGTGACCTCACATCATTAAGCAAAGCCGACTTCTGGCTGACGATGGAAAACAATCGCTGGACGTATCCCTACGACGCGCAGAGCAGGCGCGTCGCGTTCGCCGAATTGCGGGACCATGTGTGGGAACTGATGGACGATGAATTTCGGAGTCTGTCGGCGTCGGTGCGCGACGCGGGCGGCTATGAAAAGACAACTGTTCCGCTGGCGGAATTCCGCTGGTCCGATTTCTTGCGAAGCCGTTTGCCGCCGCCCGAAAGCGATGCCGAGTACGCATCGCTCGTCGAGAAAGGCGTGGAACTCGCGAAGACAAAAGCTGCGCGCGGGCTTCCGGGATATCTCGGCCCGGCTGACTGACGCTGACAAAGACCGTCTCCACGGCAAGCCGGGCAGACCTCTGGCCTTGCTTGCTCGCTCTACCGGAGGACACGATGAACATCCTCGTAGCGATATTCGGAGAAGGCAGGGACCTCGATGCCTTGCAAATGGCGGCCAGAACGGTCGTCGTTTTTTTCGCGGCACTTGTTTTCATTCGAATCTCTGGTCGACGGTCCTTCGGCCAGCGTTCTCCTTTCGATTATGTGGTCGGGATCCTTCTCGGCGCCACGTTGAGCCGCGTCATTGTCGGTGCTTCTCCGGCAGCGCCGACGCTGGTTGCTTCGCTCGTCATCGTGCTCATACATCGGGCGCTCGCGTGGGCTTGCATTCATTCGCCCCGACTGGAGTCGCTCGTGGTCGGCGTGGAACGAGAAGTCTTCAAGGATGGCCGATTCAACGAAAATCAGATGTCGGCCGCACTTATCACGAAAACCGACGTATTCGAGACCGCGAGACAGGAACTTCATACGCTCGATCTCGAAGAAGTGCATTCGGCGATACTCGAGCGCAACGGGCAGGTGAGTCTCGTGCGCAAGAAGAGGGAGCGAAAGCAGGATGACTGACTCCGATCCGCAGGCTGTGACTGATCGAGCGTCATCGTCGACGCCCGAACAATCCGCCCGGGCGTTGCGGTTGACGTCTCATTCGCTTTCCGTCCCGCCGAGGCGGCTGTGGTTCGAGCGCCAACCTTCGCGCTTCTTCCGCCTGCGATGAACTCTCCAGCAACGTGCCGTTGTTCCACATCCAGAGCGGTAGAACCGTCACGACAGCATGGTTGCCCGTGTCTTGCACGACGACGAAACAGCAATCATCCGCTTTGCTGTAGATGAGGTTCAGGCCCCTGTTCGCCGAAGTTCCGCCGAGCCAGATGCATCGACCTGCGTCGATCATGGTGCGAAGGGCGGTTGTCGAGAGGGAACATCGTTCGTTCACGCGTTCCTTTGCGTGCGGCGAAATCCAGGACCGGCGCGGGCTCGATCGTCTCTTTGAGAAATGCATACTCTCCTCGGCGATCCATGCGTTGCGGCGCGCCGCGAATGCAAATTCGTCGCGCTGGATAAGCACGGTGAATATAACGGGCCGCGTCTATGACAGCCTAGGTCGGCGCAAATACCACCGCGCCAGCGTCGGAGACGTGCGTAAAGCTTCGAAAGAAGCGATACGTCTGATCGCCGACTGTCATCCGATTCAACCCGACCTGGGTCAGTTCAAGTATTTCCTCTGCTACCGCCGTCGCAACCGTGCCCTGGCTCGTCAATTTGACGTCCTCGTCCGCGGGATTGCCGATGTACACCGCGAAAATGTCTTTATCGCGGCGCATCATGACCACGCACTTACCCTTTTCCAGAGATATTTCCAGGTATGAGGCGAGCGTTTGCAGCGACTCGGGCGTGTGCCCTTCAAGGCCGGACGTTGCTTCTGAAGCGGTGCGCATTGTGCTGTCTCCGTCCAAAGATGTAGGTCCAGCAACGTTAGAGTACTCCCAAGCTGCCCGGCTTCGCCACGGGCGCTCCTGCAAGCGTTTCCGGGCGAGTCGGTCGGTACGGCGAGAAGCAACGACACATACGGAGTCAGATATGCAAGGTCGCGAGCCGCGACTGCGCCCCGAGGTTCCAGCCGACGCTCTTGCACCACGATACGGGGATTGTTCGTC
Source organism: Caballeronia sp. INML1 (assembly GCF_023631085.1). NCBI lineage: Bacteria > Pseudomonadati > Pseudomonadota > Betaproteobacteria > Burkholderiales > Burkholderiaceae > Caballeronia > Caballeronia sp. INML1. The sequence continues at coordinate 80,609 of NZ_JALQDT010000063.1, forward strand.
CACGTCGGCTTGTCTGTTCAGGGCGCAATGCTTTTTCCCGCGCCGGAGTCCGCATAGAGTGGCAGGCTCAATCTCGGATTCGTCATTATGCAAATTGATACGCCTGCGACATCAGCGTCGCCATATGGAAGGACCACATCGTTGCGCCAATGGCTTTCCGTGGTCGCGGTCGCTGTCAGCGCATTCGCCTTCGTCACGGCCGAGTTCTTGCCGGTCGGGCTTCTGAGTCAGATTGCGCACGACCTCGGCGTCAAGCCTGGCGTTGCCGGTTTGATGGTGACGATGCCTGGAATCATGGCCGCCATATTCGCGCCGGCGCTGATTGCCGGTGCTGGACGCATGGACCGCCGTTTCGTATTTCTGCTGTTGACGGCAGTGCTCTTGATCTCCAACGTTTTGTGCGCAATCGCTACGAGTTTCCCGGTTCTCCTCGCTGGCCGCGCCTTGCTCGGCGCCGCGCTGGGTGGATTCTGGACCTTGGCGACGGCCGCTGCGCCCCGACTCGTCGAACCGAAGGATGCCGCAAAGGCCACCGCTACCATTCTGACGGGCGTCACGTGTGCAACGGTCATCGGCGTGCCGCTCGGCACGTTCATCGCTTCGTTCGCGTCGTGGCGAGCCTCGTTCGCCGCGACCGCGGGACTCGTGGCGCTCGCCCTTGCGGCACAGGCGCTCCTCGTGCCGTCGCTGCCGTCTGCGTCGGCGCTGCGCGTTTCCGATTTCAAAACATTGCTTCGGCGTCCGCAAACCCGGTGGAGTCTGCTGATGGTCGCGCTCGTGTTCGGAGCGCATTTCTCGACATACACCTACATCGCGCCGCTGCTGGAGCAGGATTTCTCCGTGCGCGGTATTACGCTGCTGCTGTTCGGATTCGGCCTGGTGGGATTCTTTTCGAATGCGCTGATGTCGATGGCGGTTGCGAACCACCTGAAAAAGTCCGTCGCGGCGATGATCTTGCTCTTGCTGATCGCCATATCGTCGATGCTGGTGCTCGACCATTCGATCGTAGGTGAAGCAGCAGGGATGCTGCTCTGGGGCGTCGCCTTCGGCGCGCTGCCGCTCTGCTTCAGCGTATGGATTCAGCACGGCACGGCGGACATGCCCGAAGCGGGCTCGGCGATGTTCGTCAGCATCATTCAGGTCGCCATCGCCGCCGGGTCCGCAGTGGGCGGTTCGATTGTCGACCATGCCGGGGTAAGCGCCGACTTCACGTTGGGATGCGGGCTCGCCGTGCTCGGTCTGTTAGCGCTGCAACGCCTTGCCGCACTGGAGCGGCCGGCCGCCAAATCTTCCTTCGTCAGCGAGTGCGAGCCATCGGCGGATTGACGTGCGGCCCGAAGCGGTTATTGCGTCGAGGCCGCGCGGAAAGTTGGCGGCTTCAGAGTTGTCGAGCCGCGCGGCCGTCGCGCGGCCGTCGAGTCATCACGACGATCCCCAGGCCGGAGACTATCGTTCCGCCGAGCATCGGCCAGGAGAGCGGCTCTCCGAATAGTGCCCACGCCCATACGAAAGTGACCGAAGGACTCAGGAACAGGACGCTCGACACGCGTGCGGGCGACGACCGCCGCAGGCATACCCAGTACAGCCCGTAACCACCAAGTGTCGAGATGACCGCCGTCCAGCAAACGCTGGCGGCGAAGCCGGTGGTCGCGATCGGCATCACGCTCCCTTGCGAACGCTGCAGACAGAAGAACACGAGGCATGACACGACGCAGTGTATCCAGAGAGTACACAAGAGACTCAGCGAGCCGGTGCGAGAGGCGGTCCGTTGCTGCCAGACCGTGGCCACCGCCAGCGACATCATGCCCGCGACCGGCAAGGCGTATGCCCAACGAGGAGCGGAGCCGAGGGTCAACGCGTCATGACTGACCATGATTGCCCCGGCCAGCCCGAGCGCCATGCCCGCCCATGTCCGGCCCGAGTTGCGCTCCCTGAGAACCAGGGATGAAATGACGACCGTGCCAACCGGCAGAAGATTGGCAATCAGCGCGCAAAGACCCGCTGATACGCCGAGCTCGATCCCCTTCCCAACGCCTGCGATATAGCCTGCCAACGCGAACAAGCCGATTGCAGCCTGCCGCGCCACCACGGATGGCGGCGCGCCGATTATTTCCCGCAAGACAAAGGGAAGCAGGCAGATCGAAATGACCGCACAACGCCACAGCACGACGAGAAACATCGGCGCGTAGTCCGTGGAAAATCGCATCCCGACGAAGCCCGAACTCCACGCGACGACCATCAGCGCTTCCAATGCCGGCAAAGGCAGGCGTAGCGCATCAATGGCAGGCGGATTCGAGGCAAGGCCGGGTCGCGAAACTTTTGTCATGCGTCCAGCGTAGTCTGCGATCGGCGATTAGAAAATCAAAATATACTGATGAGGTCGTTCAATACGGTTGAACCATCATGGAATCGGTCCTCGATATCGAACTCTTGCGCACCTTTCATGCGGTGGCCCGGCTCGGCAAATTTCGCTCGGCGGCCGAGCATGTGCATAGAAGCCCGGCTGCGGTCAGCATTCATATCCAGCGCCTCGAAGCCATCGCCGGTGGCAGGCTGCTCGACCGGGACAACCAGTCCGTCACGCTGACCGCGCTCGGCAAACGGCTGCTTGCAGGTACGAGCGAGCTGTTGAGCGCGCATGACCGCGTGCTGCGGGAAATTCAGGGAAAAACGCTCGCGGGACGCGTCGTGCTCGGCGTGCCGGACGAGTATGCCGCGCATATCGTCCGGGATATTCTTCCGGGCTTCGCGGTCAGCTGGCCCAATGTGGTGCTGGAAGTGAAAACCGCACCGAGCCTCAAGCTTCGGGACTGGGTGACGCGCGGCAAGCTCGACGTCGCGTTATTGGTTCAACCCGTCAAAGCGAGCAGACCGGCGGATGTCCTGACGATGACCACGCCGGTCTGGGTCGGGAGTTCGACCTTCGTGCTGGCCGAGGACCGCCCGCTTCCATTGGCGTTATACGGCGAGCCGTGCCCCTATCGTGTGGCAATGACGACTGCGCTCGAGCGTGCCGGGCGCAAATGGCGCGTCGTGCTCGACAGTGCGTCGAGCCAGGTCATCAAGACCTGCGTCGAGTCGGGGCTTGCCGTGACGCTGCTCGACCGCGCGCGCGTCAGCGAAGATATGCGAGTGCTGGACATGCTTCCGCATATCGGCGATCACGAAGTCGTTTTGATGCGGGATGGCACCGGCCGTGCAAGCGACGCGATCGACGTGCTCATCGCCACGATCAAGGAAAACTTCAGGCTGTAATGTCAGCTCTCCCGCGGCGCATCGATATGAGCGGCATCGCTCTCCAGTATCCGCGGAACCACGTCCTTGACGAACTCGACGAACGTCCTGACCTTCGCATTGAGATACTGCCGCGACGGATACAGCGCGTAAAGCGTGAGCGCCTGCAATCGATAGTCAGGCAGCACGCGCACGAGCGCGCCGCTTTCGAGCAGCTTGCTCGCCGTCGACATCGGCAGCGCGCCGATGCCCACGCCCTCGCGCAGCGCGACCGCCAGCGCGCCCGCGACATTTACGCCGAAGTTCGTCTTCGCAAGCGCGAAGGTCTCCGTGCCCTTCGGGCCTTCGAAGGTCCAGACATCGCGCGGAAAGAGCGGCGAGACGAGTTGATGACACGGATGACGCGACAACTCCGCAAGCGTGCGCGGCTCGCCGTGCCCGCGCAAGTACGCCGGCGACGCGCACAGCACACTATGCACCGTGCCGAGGCGCTGCGCGACGAGGCTCGAATCCGGCAACTCGGCGATGCTCGCCTGCACGGTGAGATCGTAGCCTTCGTCGATGATATCGGGCGTGTGCTGCGACAGCGTCAGATCGACGGACACCGCCGGATGACGTTCCCGATAGCGCACGATGGCGGGCACGACATACGACTGCCCGAGGCTCGTCGATGCATGAATGCGCAAGTGCCCGGAAGGGCGCAACTGTGCATCGGCGGCTTCGGCTTCGGCCACGTCGACGCACGCGAGTATCTGCTCGCAGCGCTGCAGATAGCGCTTGCCCGCCTCGGTGAGGATCACGCGCCGTGTGCTCCGATGCAGGAGCCGCGTATTCAGATGCGCTTCGAGCGCGGCGATGGCCCGCGAGGTCGCGGCCGTCGATATATTCATGCGTTGCGCGGCGGCGGTGAAACTGCCTTCTTCGGCTACGCGGGCGAACATCCGCATGCTGCTGAGTGTGTCCACTTTTTATGTGCTCTGAGACGGATCAGTCGATTCGCTTCTGCCATGCGGCGATCACGCTCGCGCACAGTGCGACGCCGATGATGTAATAGAAGCCATCCAGCGAACTGAGGAAGTTCGCCTGCTGCGTGACGATGCGGCCGATCTCGACGAGCGCGAGGCTCTTCGCTTCGGATGCGCTGTGGCCCATGCGCTCGAACGCGCCGAGCAGGCTCTGATATACGCCCTGAAACGTCGGGTCATACGGGTTGACCGTTTCTACGAGCCGCGTCTGATGCAGCGCGACGCGATGCTGTTCGAGAATGATGATGGTCGCCGTCGAGAACGAATACGTCAGTTGCTTGACGATGTTCTTGAAACGATAACCGTGGCTGTACTCCTCGACCGCGAACACACGGAATGTCAGGTTCGCGACCGGCAGCGCGATGAAGAGCAGCAGCATGCCGCGCAGGACCATCGGCGCGATGAGCCATGGCATGCTCACGTCGGGCGGCAAGCCGATCATCCATGTGCCGATGAACGCGGCCAGCAGAAAGCCGGCCATGATCATCCACTTCTTGTGCCTGATGCGCGACGCGTAGCGGAAATAGACGACGGCCATGCCGAGCGAGACCATCGACGTGAAGCCGACGAGCCGCCCCGCGTTTTCGACCGGATAGCCGAGCCCGCCTTCGAGCAGGCGCGACACCAGAAAGCTCATCGCGTTGTTGATGTAATAGAACGCGATGTACAGCACGATGCCCACCTGAAACGTCTTTTCACGCAGCGCATGCAGCCGCAACAGCGGCTTCGGATGATGCCACTGATGCCATATGAACCAGCCGAGCGACAGCAGCCCGGCAACAGTCAGCACGATGAGCTCGGGCGACGTGCTGAAAAGCTCGAAACGCACTTGCTGCATGACGATCTGCAGCGCGCCCTGCGCAAACGCGAAGATGATGTACGGCCAGAAGTGCGCTTCGCCGCGCGCCTCGGGATGTACGCGGCCCGTGGACGGCACCGCGACGAACGCCAGCATGCCGAGCGCGACGCCCGCGAACGCGGTGCACGAGAAGAGCGCGCGCCAGCCGAGCGATGCGACCAGATAGCCGCCGCACAAGGGAGCGAGCGCAGTGCCGAGCAGGATCATGTTGAGAAAGCGGCGCGTCGCGGCGGGGCGCGTCTCTTGCGTAAAGCGCGTCTGAATGAGGATGCGCGCGGCGCTCATCATCGGGCCGATGAAGTAGCCCTGAAAGCCGCGCGCGAGCGCCAGCTCGATGGCCGATTCGGATAGCGTCGCCGCCACCGCACCCGCCGCGAACAGAAACAGGCATCCCGCGATATAGCGCCGATTGCCGAGCCGTTCGATCCACCATTGCTGCTGCAGGATGCCGAGCACGGACGCTACCGCATACGCGCTCGACGCCCACACGAGTTCATCGGACGATGCATTGACGCCGCCCGCGATATAGCTCGTGAAGAATGAAAAGACCGAGTTGTCGAAGTAGTCGAGCCCGGTGGCGAGCGCGATAGCCCACGCAAACAGATCGCCGGGAAAACGTTCCGCGACCGGCTTTGTCTGCCGATATGGCGCTTGCGTCATTCGCCCGCATCCTCGGCGCGCTGCGTCTTGCGCCGCTTGCGCGCGGCCAGGCGTTCTTCCAGCAGCACTTCCTTGCTTTCGCCCGCGATTCTGCGCCGCAAATAATCGAGGTCGCTGGCGAGTTCGCTGCGCACCGCCTGCGCTTCCTTCAGTTCGCGGCGCACGGCGGCGATGCGCGCATCGACCGATTCGATCTGCTGCGACAGCGCCTGCTCGATCTCCCGCAGCGACGAAGCCGAATAGCCGGTACGGCCTTCGCCTTGCGTTTCCATCGGCCGTTTCAGCATCTCGACGATGCCCTGCAGCGAGAATCCGAGCGAACGCAGCCGCAGGATGCGCGCGAACAGTTCCAGGTCCTGCTCGCTGTAGAGCCGGTACCGGCCTTCGCTGCGTGAGGGCGTGACGAGGCCACGCTCTTCGTAATACTTGAGCGTGCGCGGCGTGACTTGCAGGCGCACGGCGGCGTCGCGGATGGTGAGGAGCGCGGGCTTGGTCGCGGACATGACGGCACCGGAGGGGCAGATCGATGCCGCAGTATAACGCAAACCTGTACGTTCGCGTACAGGTTTGCGGGCATGCGGAGTGCTTTGCAAAGAGGGCGCGATGATAGACTTGACAGCCTTGCGGCGCTGGTCGTCGGTGCCGCCGAACGTCACGAAGACAGAAACGAATGAAACGATTCTCGATGATCCGCGATTTCCACCTGGCCGACTGGTTCACGCTGGGTAACGCGGTGTGCGGCACGGGCGCGCTGTTCTCGTCGATGTCCTATCTCGACGATTCCGACGTGCTGCATATCTATCTCGCCTGCGCGCTCGTGTTCGCCGCGCTCGTCTTCGACGTGCTCGATGGCCGCATCGCGCGCTGGCGTCAGAAGGCGTCGCTGCTCGGCAAGGAACTGGATTCGCTCGCCGATGTGATCTCCTTCGGCGTCGCGCCGGCGATCATCGGCTATGGCTTCGGCATGCGCGGGCTGTACGACCGCATCGTTCTGGCGTACTTCGTCGCGTGCGGCGTGTCGCGTCTCGCGCGCTACAACGTGACGACCGAAGAGATGTCGGGCGGCGGCGGCAAGGTCACCCATTTCGAAGGCACACCGATTCCCACGTCCTTCGTGATCGTGCTGCTGCTGACCATCGGCGCATGGTCCGGCGCGATCGGCGAGAGCATGTGGCTCGGCACGTGGCGCGTCGGCGGTTTCACGCTGCATCCGCTCGTGCTGATCTACGCGATTTCCGGCTCGTTGATGATCAGCCGCATCCGCATTCCTAAGCCATGACTTCCTGAGCCATGACATGCGGCGCGCTTGCCGACGGCGCCGCATCGAACTTGTCCTTCAGCGACGTCGCCAGAAAATCCACGAACGTCCTGATCTTCGCGTCCACGTGCTGACGCGACGGATACACCGCATATACGCTCGCGCTCATCAGCGGATAGTCGGGAAAGAGGCGCACGAGCCGGCCGTCCCTGATGTCGTCGGCGACGAAGTAATGCGGCATCGCGCCGACGCCCGCGCCTGCCAGAAGCGCGACGCGAATCGCCCCGGCGTCGTTGACCACGATCTGGTCGATGCTGGCGGTGACCCCGGAGGCGAGTTCCGCATGCCAGTCGCACGGATGCGCGAACGGCGCGTTGATGCGCGTAAGCGCGTGCATCGGCAGATCGGAGATGGACTCCACCGCGTGTCGCCCGAGATACGCCGGCGCCGCGACCAGCACACGCTGAAAGCGCCCGACGATGCGGTACGCGTTGCCCGAATCGGGCAGCGAGGCGGCCGACAGCACCGATACGTCGAATTGTTCCTGCACGAGGTCCGGCATGCCCGCCAGCAGCTTCAGATCGACCGTCACTTGCGGATGCGCGCGCCGGTATTCGACGATCGTCGACATCAACTGCGCGAGGCCCAGATCGGGCGCCGCGTGCACGCGCAGGCGGCCGCGCGGGATCATGGCGGCATCGCTCGCTTCGGCGTCGGCGGCGTCGATGTCGGCGAGGATCTTCCTGCATTTGCGGTAGTAGCGCTCGCCGCTGTCGGTGAGCGACACGCGGCGCGTCGTGCGCTGCAGGAGCCGCGTGTGCAGGCCGTCTTCGAGCGAGGCGATTGCCCGCGACACGATGCCCACGCTGCAATCCATATCTTTCGCGACGCCGCTGAAGCTGCCGGTTTCGGCGACGCGTGAGAACACCCGAATGCTGAAGAGCTTGTCCATATCCGCTTCGCCTCCGATTCCGATCATGTCAACGATGGAATGAAGATACGTTCGCGAAGCGCTTCGCGCCATCAGCCGTGGATACAGGGCCGCCTATCCTTGTGTATAGGTTCGGGCCGAATGACGCCGGCCGATCAGGATGAAATGCGCCAGCGCGATGAGCGGAAACACCGTGGCGACGGTCGCGACGAGCATCCAGCCGCCGCGCTCGTACAGCGGGCTTGCGAACGCCGAGCCGAAAGCACCGCCCACGAAGATGCTCGTCATGTATATGGCGTTCAGGCGGTTGCGGCTCGCGGCGTGCAGCGCGTAGATTTCACGCTGGCCGAGCACCATGTTCATCTGCACGGCGAAATCGAGCACGATGCCCGTCACGACGAGCGCGCCGATGCCCCATGCCGGATGTATCACGATCGGCAGATACGCGAGCGCCGCGAGAATCAGCGCGATGAAGGTCGCGCGCACCGTGTGGCCCGCGTCCGCGAGACGCCCGGCGATGGGCGCGGACGTCGCACCCGTCGCGCCGATGAGCGCGAAGATGCCGATAGCCGTCTGCGTGAGCCCGTAGTGCCGCGTCAGTTCGACAGGAATGCCGGTCCAGAAGAGGCTGAACGACGCGAACATCAGCGCCTGATACAGCGAGCGATGACGCAGCACCGGCATCGTGCGCACGAGGTGGCCGAGCGAGCCGATCAATTCGAAGTACGTCGCCTGATGGCTCGGCTGGCGGCGCGGGATCGTCAGCGCGAGCACGGTCGTGATGCCGATCATCAGCACGGCGGCCGCGCCGAACATCGCGCGCCAGCCGAAGTGGCCCGCGACGAGGCTCGATATCGGCCGCGACAGCAGAATGCCGAGCAACAGTCCGCTCATGATGGTGCCGACCACCTTGCCGCGCGATTCGTCCGGCGCGAGATGCGCCGCGAGCGGAATCAAGATCTGCACCGCCACCGACGAAAAGCCGATCAAGAGCGAGATCACGAGAAACCAGCCGGGCGTGTGCGTGAACGTGGCCGCCGTGAGGCTCGCGATCGACACGAGCGCGGTCGCGATCATGAGCTTGCGGTTTTCGAGCAGATCGCCGAGCGGCACGATGAAAAACAGACCGAGCGCATAGCCTATCTGCGTAAGCGACACGATCAGGCTCGCCGTGCCGCCCGCCATGTGCAGATCGGGCGCGATCAGCTCGGTGATCGGCTGCGCATAGTACAGGTTCGCGACGATCGCGCCGCAGCAGAACGCGAAGAGCGCGATCAGTCCGCGCGTGAGCTCGACGTGCTTGCCGCCGTCGAGCGCGCTCGATGTTGGAGTCGACATGTGGGTTCCCGGAGTGGCAGAACGGGACTATACGGGGTTCGCGCGTAACGCGCTCGACACGCCCTGCGCGCCGGTATCGTCCGACGAATGCCTGGATGAAAGCGGAGGCCTCAAGCTATACGTACATATGATTTCGCGGCCGTTGCCGCGTGCGTAAGATGAGTTCCATCGAGGCGGTGGACCCGTCCCATGCCCGCCGATATTCACGCACGGTCCAGGACAACGCCCTTGCAATCGCCTTCCAGAGTTTCCGTGATCGACGATGACGAATCCGTCCGCGTCGCCTCCTCCAGCCTGTTGCGCTCGCTCGGCTGGGAGGTCAGCCTGTATCCGTCGGCGGAGTCGTTCCTCGACGCCGATCCACTCGAGGGCCTCGCGTGCATCATCACCGATCTCAACATGCCCGGCATGTCCGGCCTTCAACTTCAGCAGCGCCTGCGCGAACTGAAAGCGGGCGTGCCGATCATGTTCATCACCGCGTTCGCGTCCGATGCCGCGCGCCGTCAGGCGCTCGACGGCGGCGCGGTGTGTTTTCTCAGCAAGCCCGTCGATGGAACCGTCGTCGCCGATTGCCTGGAACGCATCAAGCAAGGTTTTTGGAAGGAATAGAATTCATGGCGTCATCCGGCTGGCGCGCATGGTTCTGTCTGCCGCGCGCAGGCCGCGATGTTTTCAACGAACGCTTCTCGAACGCTCAATGACCATGCCGCCTGTCTCGTTCGTCGTTCGTTTCCATTCGCCGGCGTCCGACCGGCCGTGATGGAGACATTCCAGAGCGCGCCGCGCGCGGTGCGTCACGATACCCGCATCGTGTCGATCCTAGCGGCGGCCATTGCGCTCGTCGTCTTTCTGATCGACGCGCTCACACCACTCGATATCGCCATCGCGGTGCTGTATGTCGTCGTCGTGCTGCTCGTCGCATCGACGGGCAATCGCACCGCGACCGTCACGACGGCGTGGGGTTGCGTCGTGCTGACGCTCGTCGGCTTCGTTCTCTCGCACGACGAAAACGTGTCGGGCGGCGCGCTCGCGCGCTGCGCGGTGAGCCTGCTCGCGATCGGCACGACCGCCATTCTGTCGCTGCGCAATCTGGCCACGACGACCAAGATGCAGGAGCAGCTCGAACTGCTCAATCTTGCGCACGACGCGATCGTCGCGCACGACATGAACGAGCGAATCACCTTCTGGAATCGCGGCGCCGAAGTGCTATACGGCTACTCGGCGCAACAGGCGATCGGCCAGCCGATTCATAGCATGACACAGTCGAACTCGCCCGTGCCGCACGCGCAGATTCGAGCGGAACTGCTGCGCTCGGGGCGATGGGACGGCGAGATCACGCGCGTGCGGCACGACGGCAGCGAGATCGTGATCGCGAGCCGGGCCGCGTTGCTGCGCGACGCGAAAGGCCTGCCGTGCGCCGTGCTTGCGACGAGCAACGACATCACGCAGCGCAAGCGCATGGAAGCGGAATTGCAGCGCCAGCGCGATGCGCTCAAGCGCAGCGAGGCGTTTCTGCTCGACGCGCAGCGTCTTTCGCGCACCGGCAGCATCGCGACGCGCCTGCCCGCCGGCACGATGTGGTGGTCCGACGAGGCGTACCGCATCTTCGATTACCCGCGCGATGTCGAGCCGTCCGTCGAAGCGATTCTCGCGCGCACGCATCCCGACGACATCGGGATCGTGCGCGGCGCGCATGAAGCCGCGATCGGCGGCGTGTGCGACATCGACGTGGAGCATCGGCTTCTGTTGCCGGACGGGTCGGTCAAGCATGTGCATTTCGTCGCCCATCGCGCATCGACCGAAGCGGATGGCGACGAATACGTCGGCGCGCTGATGGACGTCACCGACACCAAGCTCGCCCAGGAAGCGCTCGCGCGTTCGACCGCCGAACTCGCGCACGTCACGCGCGTGACGATGCTGGGCGAACTGGCGGCGTCCATTGCGCACGAAGTCACGCAGCCGATGGCCGCGATCGTCACGAGCGGCGATGCCGGCCTGCGCTGGCTCAACCGCGCGCAACCCGAAATCGCGGAAGCGCAGCAATCGATCACGCAGATGATTCGCGACGCGAGGCGCGCGAGCGAGGTCATCGCACGCATTCGCGCGATGGCGAGAAAGCGCGACAGCCAGCCCGCGACGCTGGACGTGAACGAGATCGTCGGGGAGACGATCGAACTCGTGCGGCGCGAGCTCGGACGTCATCGCGTGGAAGTGCAAACGGAGCTCGCGACGCCTTCGCCTACCGTGCGGTGCGATCGCGTGCAGTTGCAGCAGGTGCTCATCAACTTGATGATGAACGCCGCGCAGGCGATGTCCGGCGTGAACGGGCCGCGCGTGCTGCGTGTCGCGACGGGCGCGAGCCCGAGCGACGAAGGCTACGCGCAGATCACCGTGCAGGATTCCGGCACGGGCATCAGCGTCGACAGCGCGCGCCGTCTTTTCGACGCGTTTTTCACGACGAAGGCCGAAGGCATGGGCATGGGTTTGTCGATTTGCCGTTCGATCATCGAGGCGCACGGCGGCAGGATATGGGCGGAGTCGCCCGATGAAGGCGGCGCGCGCTTGCGCTTCGTGCTGCCCGAAAACCAGGGGGGAGACGATGAGCATTGACAAGGGCGCGGACGCGAAAACGAACGCCGCGATGGTCTACGTGGTCGACGACGACGAATCGATGCGCGACGCGCTTCGCATGCTGCTGCGCTCGGTCGGCCTGAACGTGATGACGTTCGCGTCCGCGCACGAGTTCCTTGCGTATGACATGCCCGAGGTGCCCAGTTGCCTGATCCTCGACGTGCGGCTGAAAGGGCAGAGCGGGCTCGCCGTGCAGGAGCAGATGGCCGCGAGCCAGGTCGGCTTGCCGATCGTATTCATGACGGCGCACGGCGACATCGCGATGACCGTGAAGGCGATGAAGGCGGGCGCCCGGGATTTTCTCGCGAAGCCGTTCCGCGATCAGGACATGCTCGATGCCGTCGCGCAGGCGCTGGAAGCCGACGAGGAACGGCGCGCGGCGAGCCGCTCCGTCGCGGACCTGCGCCGCTCGTACGAATCGCTAACGCCGCGCGAGCGCGAGGTCATGGCGTTCGTCGTGTCGGGTCTGATGAACAAGCAGATCGCGGCGGAGATGAACCTGAGCGAGATCACGGTGAAGATTCATCGCGGCCAGGCGATGAAGAAGATGGCGGCGCGCTCGCTCGCCGATCTCGTGCTGAAGGCCGAAGCGCTCGGCGTGAAGATGCCGCAGGGCGCATCGACGCCGTCGCGGGCGCAACGGCCGTGAGCGCGGTTATCGCAGCGGCGTTTTGATCGCCGGTGCCGCTTCTTCGTCGAGCGCGATCCGCTCCAGCGGCAACTCCGTGTCGCAACCGGCGCGAGGGAGCGCGCTCCAGTCATGCGGCGCGTTCAGCGAATACCACGTGCCGAACGCCAGCACGGCGGCGCAGCCCGATAACAGCCTGCGTGTCGATGTATCGGCCATGATGCGCTCCCAGTGCGTGACCATGACGTCAGCTTAGAGAAGCGCACGCGCGCCGGCCATTCTACGAAGGGCTCGGCGCGTTCATACCAACGTGTGATGCGCTACCACGCGCGGCCGCGCTCGCCCAGCGCGGCGACGGCCTGCTCGTCGTTGGCCACCGCATCGCCGTCGCGGCCGGAAAACCGAAATCCGCCGCGCTCTTCCGATTTCGCTTCATAGAGCGCAGCATCGGCCCGCTTCAACGCGCTTTCGAACACTTCGCCCGGACGGGCGAGCGCGATGCCGACGCTCACGCCCACGCGCACCGTCAGCCCGCACGAGAGCGCGTAGGGCGCGGACAGTTCGCGGATGATCTTGCGCGCGAAAGCGGTGTTCGACGCATCCGCGATGTACGTCGCGACGATCGCGAATTCGTCGCCGCCCAGACGCGCGGCCAGCTCGCCGCGGCGCATCGCGTTGCGCAGGCGATCGGCGACGAGCTTCAGCAGGTCGTCGCCCGCGTTATGGCCGTGCGTGTCGTTGATGCGTTTGAAGCCGTCGAGATCGACGTACATCACCATCACCTTTTCGCGGCCGGCGCCGCCCGCCATCAGACGCTCGGCATGATCGCCGAGATAGCGCCGGTTCGGCAGGCCCGTGAGCGAATCGTGATGCGCCCAGTGCAGGATCTTCGCCTCGGCCTTGCGGCGCTCCGTCACGTCCTCGATGATGATCACCGCGCTGCCGTCCGGCACCGGGTTGCGGCTCAGCTCCAGAAGCCGGCCGTCGCGCAGCGGCAGATCGAGCGGCAGCTTGCCCGCCTCGAGCCATTGCGCGCAGCGCTCGGAGAACTGTGCGCGCAGCGTCTCGCCGAACTTCGCCACGCCCACGTAGCCGATGAACTCGGGCAAGGACACGTTCAGCCGCAGCATTTCGACGGTCGCGCCGAACAGCTCCGCCGCCTTGCGATTCGCGATCACCACCTTGCCCGACGCATCCACGGTGCACAGACCGTGCGGCATATGCGCGAGCGCCGCGTCGAAGCGCGCGGCGATTTCGGCATGGCCCTGCTCAGCGGTCATCAGCGCGACGAGGCCGGAGTAGTGGCGCTGCACGACCGCGCACATCGCGCCGATATAAAGAAAGAGCGGCGGCAGGAGAATCCAGTAGCCGGCCGGCCCGAACAGGCCGCCGACGCCGATCGGCAGCGCGCCGAGGCACACCTGCGCGATCGCCAGATGCGGCGTGCCCGCGTTGCGCGACGCAATGCCGCCGAGCAGGCCCGCCGTCACCATGATCGCGAGGGAGGCGAGCACGGCGTCGCCGGAAATCACGCAGGCCATCGCGCCGAGGCCGGACACGAGACACGTCGCGAGCGCGAACGGTGCGTAGCGCCCCGCCCACGGGCCGGGATGCGGCGCGACCGGGCGGCTCAGCGCACGGTAGCGGCACACGATCGACAGGCGCACGGCGAGCAGGAGCGCGTCGGCGGCGACCCAGAGCATCGCCCAGACCGCCTGTTGACGGCCGAGCGCGATCATCGCGACGAAGGCGCTGGAAATGCCGGACAGCAGAAGCGGGCGGACGTCCTCGACGAGTGTCGACAGCAGCGACGCGCGAATGGCGGTCGTGATGCGCCCGTTCTCTGTCGCCGGCGTGGCCAGAATCGAATCGATCAAGGACGGATTGCCTGACATACGGAAGACCGGGGCCAGCGAGAGGACGAAAAACCGCGGGCGGCGATGCCGTCGCCGCCGGTACTCGTGTATACGGCCGCGTGTGCACATACTTTAGGCACGGGCTCGACGCTGCGCATGCGCGGCGCCGCCGATTATTCGCCCGGAGCGCATTCTGACTTTCCTCCGCGCTGGATTATGCTAGCCGGCGGACATAGTAATCTTGCGCTCAATCCTTGCAGTCAGACGCCGGCGCGCGGGTTTTGCCTCATCGAAAGCTTTCGATTCAGAGGCGATGATGGACGAACGTCCGCGCGCGCCCCTTGCGCGGGCGTCGTCGATGAAGAACGAAAGCGCAGCGTCGTCGTAAAGATGGCCACAGAAACCGTCGTGCGAAACATAAATGGAGACGTCATGGACACGAACTCTCTTCCTCCCGGCGCGCCAGGCGAGTCGCACGCCGAGCACCGGAAGCAGACGAAGAAAGCCACCGCGAGCGGGTGGATAGGCTCGGCGCTCGAGTACTACGACTTCTTTATCTACGCGCAAGCCGCAGCGCTGATCTTCCCGCAGCTTTTCTTTCCGTCGGGAAATCCGAAAGTGGCGATCGTCGCGTCGCTCGCAACCTACGGCGTGGGCTATGTCGCGCGGCCGATCGGCGCGTTCGTGCTCGGCCACTACGGCGACACGCACGGCCGCAAGACCGTGCTCGTGCTGTGCATGTTCCTCATGGGCTTCTCGACGATGGCCGTCGGCCTGTTGCCGACGTATCACAGCGTCGGCATGCTCGCGCCGGCGCTGCTCGTGATTCTGCGGCTCGTCCAGGGCTTCGCGGTCGCGGGTGAAATCTCAGGCGCGAGTTCGATGATTCTCGAACACTCGCCGTTCGGGCGGCGCGGCTACTTCGCGAGCTTCACGCTGCAGGGCGTGCAGGCCGGCCAGATTCTCGCCGCCGCCGTGTTCCTGCCGCTCGCGTACTTCATGCCCGAGGATTCGTTCAACTCGTGGGGCTGGCGTATTCCGTTCCTGCTCTCGGCAATCGTGCTGGTCGCGGGTTACATCATCCGCCGCGAAGTGCACGAGACGCCCGCGTTCGAGAAGGAAGGCGAAAAGGGCGCGGTGCCGCGCTCGCCGATCGTCGATGCCTTCAAGTACAACCTCGCCGACATGATCCGCGTCGTCTGCATGGCGCTGATGAACGTGATTCCCGTGGTCGCGACCATTTTCGGCGCGGCGTACGCGGTGCAGCCGGCTTACGGCGTCGGCTTTCACAAGAGCGTGTATCTGTGGATTCCGGTCGTCGGCAACATTCTCGCCGTGTTGGTGATTCCGTTCGTCGGCAATCTCTCCGACAAGATCGGGCGCAAGCCGCCGATCATCGTCGGTGCGATTGCGTCGGGGCTGCTGTCGTATCTGTATCTTTATGCGATCAGCATTCACAGCGTCGGCCTGGCGATCGCCGCGTCGCTGCTGATGTGGGGCATCGTCTATCAGGGCTATAACGCGATCTTCCCGAGCTTCTACCCGGAGCTCTTCCCGACGCGCACCCGCGTGTCCGCGATGGCGATCGCGCAGAATGTCGGCACGACGATCACGGCGCTCCTGCCCGCGCTCTTCGCCACCGTCGCGCCGCCCGGAGCGACGAACATTCCGCTCATCATCGGCTCGATCACGCTCGCGGTCACGATCATCGCCGCCGTGGCCGCCTGGAGCGCGCGCGAGACGTACCGCATTCCGCTCAGCCAGCTCGGCGAACAGGACGCACGGCCGGTCGAGAAGTCCGAGTACGAGCGCTTGCGCGCGGAATCGGTCGCGAACGCGCGCGCTTCCTGAGCCTCATTTCCCCGATTGTTTTTCTCACGGCGGCGCGCAACCCGCGCCGTCCGCGTGTCCTCGCACGCGCTATTTTTTATCGACCCGGTGAATTCAAGTGAATACTGACTCAGCCAAAACACGCATCGCGGTGGCCGGCGCAGGCTATATCGGCCAGGCGCACATGGGCGTCGCGCAGGCGAGCGCGACGTGCACGCTTAGCGCCATCGTCGATCCGGCGCCGGCGGCGGCCATCGCGGAGAAAGCGGGCGTGCCGCTCTACAGAACGCTCGATGAACTGCTCGCGAAGGATCGCCCGGACGGCATCGTGCTCGCCACGCCGAACCAGCTGCATGTGGAGCACGCGCGCATCTGCCTCGCGGCCGGCGTGCCGACGTTGCTGGAAAAGCCTGTCGCGCCGACTGTGAAAGAAGCGCAGGCGCTCGTCGATGAAATCGAACGCTCGGGCGTGAAAGTGCTGATCGGCCATCATCGCGCGCATAGCCCGATCATGGCGCGCGCGAAGCAGGTGATCGACGAAGGACGGCTCGGGAAGCTCGTCGCGGTGATGGGCAGCGCGGTGTTCTTCAAGCCCGACGAGTATTACGCGAGTGCGCCGTGGCGCCGCGAGCCGGGCGGCGGGCCGATCCTGCTGAACATGATCCACGAAGTGCACAACCTGCGCATGCTGTGCGGCGAGATCGTCGCGGTGCATGCATTCGCTTCGCACGCGACGCGCGGCTTTGCCGTCGAGGATACCGTCGCGGTCAATCTGCGCTTCGCGAGCGGCGCGCTCGGCACGTTCATGCTGTCCGACACGGCCGCGTCCCCGCGCAGCTGGGAGCAGACCTCGCAGGAGAACAAGGCATATTCGACCTATCCCGATGAAGACTGCTACGTGATCGCGGGCACCTTCGGCTCGCTTTCCGTCCCCACGATGCGTCTCAAGTCCTACGCCGCAGCGGGCGAGCGCTCATGGTGGAAGCCGTTCGAGGAAAGCATCGTGCCAATGCAGCGCGACGATCCGCTCGCGCGTCAGATGGAACATTTCGGGCGCGTGGCGCGCGGGGAAGCCGAGCCTATTGTCAGCGCGCGCGACGGGCTGCAGAATCTGCGGATCACCGAGGCCATCGCGCGCGCCGCCACGAGCGGCGAGATCGTCGAGACCGCCTGAATCTCTTCAATTCCCCCATCCAGTTCAAGGAAATCACATGGCAAAGATCCTGACGCTGCACGGCGTCAACCTCAACATGTTCGGCAAGCGCGACCCGAAACAGTACGGCACGGCGACGCTCGCGCAAATCGACGAGCAAATGGCCGCGCTGGGCAAGGAGCTGGGCGTGGACGTGGAGTGCTACCAGACGAATATCGAAGGCGAAATGTGCTCGCGCATTCATCGCGCGTTCGAGGAAAAGGTCGATGCGATCGTAATCAACGCCGGCGCGTGGACCCACTACAGCTACGCGATCCGCGATGCGCTCGCCATTCTGAGCGCACCGGTCATCGAAGTGCACATGTCGCACGTGCACGCGCGGGAAGAATTCCGCCACAAATCGGTATTTGCGGAAATCGCCAAGGGGCAGATTTCGGGCTTCGGCGTGGACAGCTATCTGCTGGGCTTGCGCGCGGCGGTCGCGGCGATCGACGCGGGCAAGTAAGGCTGGGCACTGCTTTCTGATGTTTTTCCAGCGAGGCGCATGGGCGCCTCGCCGGAGTCACCGGGTCAGACCGGACGGCTGAAATCCTTCGACGCATGCGCCGCCGGCTCGCGGTCGCGCTGCTCACGCAGCGGTTCATGATTGCGCTGCGCCGCGCCGCGGATGAACAGCACCGCGCAGACCGCGCAAAATACCCACACCGCCGGGATTAACGTCAACTATCTAAATTTTCTACTACCCGATGCACC